>NZ_CAMLHX010000005.1 GCF_946479965.1 uncultured Mucilaginibacter sp.
ATCCACGGTGTTCAATACCATATCAATACCCGGGCGTTTAGCCTGTACCTGCAGGCGTATGCTCATTTCGGGCTGTATGCTGATGATGAGCCTGTTTTGCTGCCAGCTTTCGGCTGCTTCCTTAGGAAATACCAAATGCGGTACATCCCTGAATTGTATAGTTATAGTTGAGGCCGACTGGTGCATGCGTTTACCGGTACGTACATAAAACGGTACGCCGTGCCAGCGCCAGTTGTCTACAAAGAATTTTATGGCCGCAAAGGTCTCGGTGTTTGAGTTCGGATCAACCTTGCTCTCCTGGCGGTACCCCGGTACTTCTTCACTCTGTATCCAGCCAGGTCCATACTGGCCCCTAACGGCAGACATACGCACATCCTCAGGCGTAAACGGACGCATCGCTTTTAATACATCAACCTTGCGGTTACGCAACTCTTCTGCTTTAAAGCTATTGGGTGGTTCCATTGCTACAAAGCAAAGCAACTGCAACAGGTGATTCTGGATCATGTCGCGCAAAGCGCCGGATCCTTCATAGTAAGGACCGCGATCTGCCACGCCTAATTGCTCGGTAACGGATATTTGAACGTGCTCAATAAAATTACGGTTCCATATTGGCTCCAGTATGGAGTTGGCAAAACGGAAGGCCATAATGTTCTGCACAGTTTCTTTTCCTAAATAATGGTCTATCAGGTAGATCTGACAATCATCATATAGGCTTGAAATTAATTTGTTCAGCTCCTGTGCCGATTCCAGATCGTGGCCAAAAGGTTTTTCAATTACCACGCGTACACGTTTCTTGTCCTCGGCCAGTTTGGCTTTGGCAATGTTAGTGGCGATGATCGGGAAAAACTCAGGCGCTACAGCCAGGTAGTAAATTACATTGGCTTTAGTTTTCCACTCGGCGTTATGGGCGTCAATACGTTTACCAAATTCTTTATACGTTTCAGCGTCTTTAGCGTCCGAAACCTGGTAATAAACATTTTTTATAAACTCATCCCATTTTGCCTGAACAGCTTTGCCGCTGCGCGAAAACTCGTTGATATCTTCCAGTAATTTTGTTCTGAATTCCTCGTCGGTCATTTTGGTACGACCGGTGCCGATTATTGAGAACTTTTTAGGCATCCAGCCATCTAAAAACAAGTTATAGAGTGCGGGAGCCAGTTTGCGTGCGTTAAGGTCGCCTGTGCCACCAAAAATGATAAATATAGTAGGGTCTGACGTTGCTTTTGAAGACATAATTTTATAATTATTTCTTATTGATAATTAATTTTTAGGCACCCATTGGGTATGGAAGGTTCCTTCCTTGCCTATCAATTCGTAAGTATGCGCGCCAAAATAATCGCGTTGTGCCTGTATCAGGTTTGATGGCATACGGCCGCTACGGAAAGCATCAAAATAGCTTAATGATGCCGCGTAACATGGCGCGCTTATACCTGCCGCGGTAATTTTTGATACCACGGTACGGGCACCGCCTACGGCTCCCTTTACTTCGTTTGCAACACCGGCATCTAATAATAGATGAGATAGCTCAGGGTTAGCATTAAACGCGTTATAAATATCATTCAGGAAGATAGACCTTATTATACAGCCGCCTCTCCATATTTTAGATATCTCGGCAAGGTTTAAACCATAGTTAAACTCAGTAGATGCGCGGGTTAACATATGTATACCTTGCGAGTAGGTAATTATCATGTTGAAATAGAAAGCCTGCTCTAAAGCCGCAATAAACTCGGTGGTGTCAACATCCAGTTTAAGTTTATCCCCGCCATACAAATGCTCGGCTTTTACGCGCAATGCTTTGTATTTAGACAGATCGCGCATGGCAACAGATGAATCTATGGTAGGCATTGGTGCCTGCAGGTCCATTGCTACTTGTGATGTCCATTTACCGGTACCTTTTGCACGGGCCTCGTCTTTAATATCATCTAATAACAAATGATCTGCACCCGGTGCTTTGTATCGAAAAATGTCGCGGGTAACTTCAACCAGGAATGATTTTAACCTACCCTCGTTCCATTCGGTAAATATTTTTTCAATAGCTTGGTTATCCAGGCCCAAACCTTTTTTCAGTATCTCGTACGTTTCTGCCAATAATTGCATTACACCGTATTCAATACCGTTATGCACCATTTTAACAAAGTTACCTGCCGAACCTGTGCCACAATAAGTAACACAAGGCTCGCCATCTACTTTGGCTGCTATAGATTCAAAAATTGGTTTTACAACATTGTATGCTTCTTTGTCACCACCCGGCATCATGCTCGGGCCACGACGAGCGCCTTCTTCACCGCCCGATACACCCATGCCAAAAAAGTGGATGCCCTTGCTGTTAAGGTATTCAAAACGGCGGTTTGTATCTGTGTAATAAGTATTGCCACCATCAATAACAAGGTCTCCCTTTTCAATAAGCGGCAGTAGTTCTTCTATAACATCATCAACAATTTTACCGGCAGGCACCAGCATCATAATGGCGCGTGGGCTTTTCAGGCTCGCTACAAATTCCTTTATATCGCTAAAACCCTTAAGGTTGCCATTGGTGCTTTCTTTTTCTAATTGTTCGCCCTTAGATGCGTCTTTATCAAATCCTGCTCCCTTCACGCCATGATCTCCCATGTTCAGCAGCAGGTTGCGACCCATTACCCCTAAACCGATCATACCGAAATCAAATTTTTCTGGTGTGCTCATTTTTACTTGTTGTTGTTTTCTTCTTTTAGTTGTTGTAGTATTTTTTTTGTTGACTCCAGGTCGGTGTGCTGAAACGCACGTATGCCTAGCCGCTGCGCAGCGTGAACAAACATTATCCTGTCGTCAAAATAAACGCATTGATCAGGTGATGCCTGCGCTATGCCCATGGCCAGTTGCCATATACCCGGATCGGGTTTGCGCATCCGCACTTCGCACGATGAAACAAAGGCGTCAAAAAACTCGTGGAGTTTAAATTTCTTTACGCGGTAATCATTCAGCTCTTTACCCTCGTTATTAACAGAAATAACCCGGAAGCCGCAGCCGCGTTTCCATTCTTTGAGCCACTGTAGTGTTGGCAGCTCAACAGATCTGGAATAAATAAAAGCCTTAAAATCCTCTTTCGTAAAATCGCGGGATTGCGTAAATACCACCCGGTCCAGGTACTCATCAAGGGTTATGCTGCCAATTTCATATACATTAAAAATAAAATTGTGCAGCTCGTTTACCTCTTCATAACTCAGCCCGAATTTCTCACAGGCCAGCTTACGCGATTCATTTCCCCAGCCATTACTAAGCATAACGCCCCCGATATCAAAAAGGAGGATCTTAAGGTTGTTTTGTTCCATTAGCGAGGCTAATTAAACTTTGCTTTTTTGAGCTTCAATAGCGTTCAATAGCTTTTCAAACGGCGCGTTGAATTTTTCAACACCTTCATCCTCTAATTGCTGGGTTAAAGCATGGATATCAATACCCGCAGCTGCTAAATCGTCCAGTATTTTTGTTGCTTTATCCAGGTCTTGCTCTAAAGTATTTGCAGCAACACCATGATCACGGAATGCTTCAATTGTTTCCAAAGGAACGGTATCAACAGTATCCGGACCGATCAAAGCCTCAACATATTTTGTGTCTTTAAACGCAGGGTTTTTGCTGCTTGTGCTTGCCCAAAGTAAACGTTGTGGCTGCGCGCCTTTGGCAGCTAATTTTTCCCAACGTTCGCCGCTGAATACGCGTTTGTAAATTTCGTAAGCTTTTTTTGCTGATGCGATAGCAACCTCGCCTTTGTATTCGCCTAAGCCTTTTGCGTCTAACAACGGATCAACCAAAACATCAATACGGCTCAAAAAGAAGCTCGCTACTGATGATATGTGCGAAATGTTATGACCGGCAGCCAAATGCTCTTCTAAGCCTTGGATGTAGGCGTTAGCTACTTCTTCGTAACGTGGTAAACCGAACAATAAAGTAACGTTAATGTTGATGCCTTGCGCGATAGATTTGCGGATAGCATCTAAACCCGGTTGTGTTCCAGGGATCTTGATCATTACGTTTTCGCGGTCAACTTGTTTCCAAAGCAATTTAGCTTGCTCAAAAGTTTCTTCGCCTTTTAATGCTAAGAACGGAGATACCTCTAAAGATACATAACCATCAACTTTATTGCTTTCTACGTAAAGGTCTTTAAACAGATCGCAAGCAGTTTGAATGTCTTTTATAGCTAAACCGAAGAAAACCTCTTCAGTAGTTCTTTTTCCGTCAGATAGCTCGGCAATATCACCATCGTACATATCGCTGCTGCTGATGGCTTTTTCAAAAATGGCAGGGTTTGAAGTTACACCTCTAACACCGTCATTATCAATTAATGATTTTAATCTGCCGTCGCCGATAAAGCCACGGTCAATAAAGTCCAGCCATATGCTTTGGCCGAAACTGTGTATTTTTTTTACGTTATTTTCCATTATTTACTATGTTTTTATTTAATCAATTGGTTTATAAAACCGTCAATAAGCGTACCGCAATGGCGCTACATAAGTCATCTTCTTTAAAGATGACTTTAATTTGTTACGCCACTAATATCTCGGCGGGCTGGTTCTGAAAAAGTCCGCTTTCAATAACACCGGCAATGCATTTAATTTTAAACTCCATGTCAACATCAATATGCTCAAACCTTACATCAAGTATCAGGTTGCCGTTTTCTGATATGATAGGGCCATCTTTACCTGTAGCAGGGCGTAACACAATTTCGGTAGCGCCAAGCTTTTTAAGGCCGGCTTCTGCCACCATTAAAGCTGATGGAAAAACCTCAACCGGAACCGGGAACTTTGAACCTATTTTATCAACTAATTTACTGTCATCAACAATAATATAGTTGCGTGCGCTGGCTGTCATTATCAGCTTCTCTTTAAACATGGCACCGCCACGGCCTTTAATTAAGTGCTTGTTAGGGTCAACCTCATCTGCACCATCAAAATACCAGTCGGGCCGGTACTCAAACAGCGAAGTTGTTGGGATGCCCAGTTTGCTACATGTTAGGGCAATTTCAACCGAGGTTGGTATAGCCAGAACGTTCAGTTTTTCGGCCTTTATTTTTTCACCGATTGCCAGCAGCGCCAGGTACGAGGTTGAACCGGAACCCACGCCGATAATGTCGCCATCTTTTACCTTGGCGGCAATCTGATCAGCTACCTTTTGCTTGCTTTCGCGATTGCTTATGGTGGCGTTCCAGGCCAGATTTTTTAGTATGTCGCTATTCCAATCCATTTTTTATGAGATTTGAGATGTTAGATATGAGATGTGAGACAAGAAATCTCACGTCTCATATCTCAATACTCATATCTACAAAAGCTTTTTAGCTTTTGCCACAGCGTTATCAACAGTAAAGCCGAAGTATTTGTACAATTCGTCTGCCGGGGCCGACTCGCCAAATGTTTCCATGGCTAAAATATCACCTTCGTCTGTAGTATATTTATGCCAGCCCATTGGTGAAGCCATTTCAATAGCTAAACGTTTTTTCAATGTTTTAGGGAACACGCTTTCTTTGTAAGCAGCGTCTTGTTTCTCAAACAACTCCCATGATGGCATACTTACCACACGTGAAGCAATACCTTCTTCGGCTAACTTAGCTTGCGTATCCATTGCCAATGCAACTTCAGAGCCTGTTGCGATCAAGATCAATTGAGCGTTTTCAGCGTCAGAAAGCACGTAAGCGCCTTTTTCAAGGTTTGATGCCTTAGCATATTTATCCTGATCTAAAACAGGTAATGCCTGGCGGGTGAAGATCAATACAGTTGGGCCACCTTTTTTCTCAACGGCAACGCGCCATGCGTGTGCAGTTTCGTTAGCGTCGGCCGGGCGGATAATTGTTACGTTAGGGATAGAGCGCAAAGAAGCTAATTGCTCAATTGGCTGGTGGGTTGTACCATCCTCGCCCAAACCTATACTATCGTGGGTATAAACAAATATCGGGCTGATCTTCATAATGGCTGCCAAACGGATCGGCGGGCGCATGTACTCAGAGAACATCAGGAAGGTAGCACCGAAAGGCTTAATACCCTTGGTCAATGCCAAACCGTTCAATGCAGAACCCATAGCATGCTCGCGGATACCGAAGTGGAAGTTACGGCCTGTACGATCTTCTGATGTAAATGAAGTTGATTCTTTTAAAGTAGTTTCTGTTGATGGAGCTAAATCTGCTGCACCACCTATCAGGTTAGGGAAGCTGCCCGCAATAGCGTTCAACACTTTGCCTGATGCCTGGCGGGTAGCTAATTTAGTGCCGCCGGCAAATACAGGCAATTTATCTAACCAGCCTGCCGGTAATTCGTCTTTGGCTGCTGCTTCGTACTCAGCTGCTAATTCAGGGAATTTAGCTGCGTAATCAGCAAATAATTTTTTCCAGCTTTCTTCAACGGCTATGCCTCTTGCACCAATTTTACCGTAATATTCAGTAACTTCAGCAGGTACGTTAAATGATTTTTCGGTATCAAAACCAAAGAATTCTTTAACTAACTTGATCTCGTCTGCACCCAGTGGTGAACCGTGTGAACCTGCAGTACCCGATTTGTTAGGGCTACCATAAGCGATCAATGAACGAACACGGATCAATGATGGTTTTTGTTTTTCAGCCTTAGCGTTAGTTAAAGCCAGTTGTAACGCGTGAATATCATTCGCATCTTCAACAGCCTGTACATGCCAGCCGTATGAACGGAAACGCGCGTCAACATCTTCGTTAAAAGTAATGTCTGTGCTGCCTTCTATTGAGATCTTGTTATCGTCATAAACATAAATGATGTTGCCTAACTCCAGGTGGCCTGCTAATGAAGCAGCCTCGGCAGTAACACCTTCCATTAAATCGCCGTCTGAGCAGATAGCGTAAACGTGGTAATCAAAAAGGTTAAAGCCTGGTTTGTTGTAACGGGCAGCTAAGTGTTTTTGACCGATAGCAAAACCAACACCATTGGCAAAGCCCTGGCCCAACGGACCGGTTGTAACGTCAACACCAGGAGCCAAACCATATTCAGGGTGGCCCGCAGTTTTGCTGTGCAGCTGACGAAAGTTTTTAATATCATCTAAAGAAAGATCATAACCTAACAGATGTAAAAAGCTGTACTGTAAAATACAAGCGTGACCTGCAGAAAGTATAAACCTGTCGCGGTTAGCCCAATCAGGGTTTTTAGGGTTAAAGTTGATAAACTCTTTCCATAATACGTGGCCTACAGGTGCAAGCGCCATAGCGGTACCCGGGTGGCCCGAATTGGCTTTCTGAACAGCATCAGCCGATAATATCCTTACGGTATCTATGGCTAATTTTTCAATGTTTTGATTTGAACTCATTTCTTTTTTTTATTATTTATTGTCAGGTGATTTACTTTTTTGATGATTTGGGTTTTGCATCGGTAGCCCAAAGCCTGGCACCGCCTTTTATGCCGTCTTTATTGGATACTATGGTCATATTATCATCCAGCTTTATAGTAAGCAAACGCGAATTACCGCCGCCAATGTATAAATGATCATAATTGAACACAGTTTTTAAGGTTTTGAAAACACGTTTCATCCTTAGGTTCCATTTCTTTTTTCCTATTTTCTCCAGTTCTGCGTCGCCCATATAGGCGTCGTAGTCTTTTGTTTTTGTTATGGGGTGGTGCGCTACTTCCAGGTGAGGCAGCAATACGCCATCAAGCACTAAAGCAGTACCAAAGCCTGTACCCAAAGTTACAACCATTTCAAGCCCTTTGCCTGCTGTAACGCCAAGGCCCTGCATATCGGCATCGTTAACTACGCGGGCCGGTTTGCCAAGCTCTTTTTCCAGGCGCTCGCCCAGCTTGTAGCCTTGCCAGGCTTTATCGTCAAGATTTGGAGCGGTACCCACTATGTTATCGCGCACATATCCCGGAAAGCCAACAGAGATGCGATCAAACGAAATATCTTTGATCAGTTCTTTAATAGCTTTTATAATATTATCCGGATTGGCAGGCAGCGGGGTGTCAGTTTTTATATAGTCACTCAGCATATTGCCGTTTTTATCCAACACGGTGGCTTTAACATGGGAGCCGCCTATGTCAATGGCAAGAATTTTAAGCTGAGACGAGGTAGTCTTCATAACTGTATGGAAGGCAAAAGTAACATGTATTTTGTTAATATGTAACAATCTTAACGTCAATAAATCATCACCTGCGCCAAATAATTTTGCTAAATCGTTTTTCTGATACCGTGGGGGCACTTTTTTGAGAAAAAAACATTGAAAATTTTTTTTCAAAAGGCGAAAAATAATTATGAATTTGGTCTAAAAAGTGCCTTTGCAATCGATAACATAGGCATAAAAGTATGTTTTAGATCATAAAAAAACGAAAGCGTACATTGTACACACTGCCACTTTGTTTTTACCGCGTATAATGCAGCACTAATTACCGTGTAAATTCAGGTTAAAAGGGCCGCTAAAAAAATAAAGCCTCCCCGTGGGAGAGGGAGGCTTTGCAGGGCCGGGTGTTACTTTAAAATAACAACCAGTATCAATTAAGATCAGTTAATTTTTGCTTGTTAGGCGAACCACTTTTTATGTATGGCCAGTTTAATTGCCGATGCTTTGTTAGAAACATGCAGCTTCTCGTAAATGTTAGCCGTATGCTTGCGTACTGTATGCGGACTTATAAACAGGCGTTCGCCTATTTGCTGATAGTTTAAACCATCAACAATTCTTTGTAATATTTCAATTTCGCGAGCCGATAGCAGGCTGTCGGCCTGGTCGGCTTTGCTTTCTTCTACGGGTTTATCGGTATTTCGTAAAAGCAACAATGCCTTTTGCGCTATGCGTGGCGACATTGGCACGCCGCCCTCAAATACAACTTCGGTTATGGCCCTTAAAATATTTACAGGTTTTTCGTCTTTTAATAAATATCCGCAGGCTCCCGCTTTTATGGCTTCAAACAATTTATCATCATTATCAAAAACCGTCAGCATGAGGCACAGCACATCGGGGTAGATCTCTTTGGTGATAGCTACTGCTTCAATGCCGTCAAGCACGGGCATTTCAATGTCCATCACCACCACCTGTGGCCGCTGATGAGGCTGCAAGGCTTTCATTTTTGTGAGATACTCGTCGCCATCTGCAGCAACTATGCCTATTTCCAGTTCTTCGTAGTATGACAACTGTTCAAACAGCGTTGTGCGCATCAGGCGCTTATCATCAACTATCGCTATGCGAATACCCATTGCAGTAATGTTTTGAGCTTGTAAATTATATAAACTTAAGCTATTTTTTTAATCTGCAAAAGGCTGCACCATTGGTGCAGCCTTAACACCGTACACAACCCCTATAGCATGGTAACGGTGCTTAGCCAGGCTTGAGTAGCCTTGGGCTATTGCAACCGGGAAAATCCGGTGCGCTGGCAGGTTTAGAAATTAAAACCTACGCGCAATCCAATAAAGCCTGAACCGCTATAACCTTCGTAACGTATGCTTGGATCAAAGCCACCTAAGTGAGCGCCAACGCCTACTGAATAGGTAAACGACGAGGTGCTAACTGATGACAAGCTACCAGAACCTGTACTTGGAATGTAAGTGCGCGCCATGGTCATACCAGCCTCGCCCAAGCCATATAAGGTTTCGCCAAGCATGTGTTTGTAACCAGCCTTAATAGGAATATTAATCTGTGCTTTAGTATTAACACCAGAGAAGCTTTTTGGAATAAAAGCTATAACACCTGTTGTTGCAGTAAAAGCGCTTGTTTCGTCAAGGGCTATTGCCACGCGGAAGGTTGCGCCGGCACCAACGTTGTAAGCATTAGCCGTTGCACCTACAGGCAACGCACCTTCAAGGCCAAGGCCGATACGTACTTTTTTGTAATCGCTTTTTTGTGCAAATAGTGTTGTAGTGCCCAGGGCAATCATCATCATTAAAATAAATGTAAATTTTGTTTTCATTGTGATTTGTTTTTTGAGTGAATGAATAGTTTAAATTAATTAGTGGTTGATGGTGCTAAGTTGAGGTTATCGCAGGCGGGTATCAATAACACATTTGTGGTATTTTGAGCCAAGAGCACCAAATTTTTATAACTTGGTCTGAATTATAAACCAAATGGTTAACTATTAACCACTTTTTGCGGCAGTGCTAACGCTACGTTATAAACAAATGAAGAAATTACTGGTGTTTTTTTTGTTAGCGCCCATATGCGCTTTTGCTCAAAGCAAGCGTATTGACAGCCTTAAAAGGGTGCTTTTGCAAACCGGGAAAGATACGGCTAAGTGCGAGATCTATTATCAATTAGCAATAGAGCAACTTACCATGGCTCCTAACGAAGCAGAAAAAACAATAGAACTTTCAAGGCAGATAGCCGTAAAGGAAAAATATAATCGCGGTCTTGCCTATGTTTTCTGCTTTAATGCTATGCAATGCAACTATAAAGGCGATTATCTTGGATCAAAGAATAATGCCGAAAAAGCCCTGGCCATTTCGAAAAAATTTAAGCTGCCGCTTACCGAGGCGATAGCAAGAAATGTACTTGGAATATATTATTGGCAAACCGGCAATTACCCTCAAGCTATTAAATCACATCTGGCGGCACTAAAACTCCGCGAACAGCTTAATGATAGTGCGGGTATATCTAAATCATTAGGGAACCTGGGGCAGGTATATCTGGATAACGAGAAATACAAGGAGGCAGAGATATATGCTTCGCGAGGTCTGACATTAAGCCAAAAATTACACGACAGTTATATCACAATTAACTGTATGCATATACTGGCTAATATATATAGTGCTCAAAAAAACTATCAGAAGGCGCTGTTTTTTGATCAGCAAGCCCTTCCACTATGCTTCCGTGATAATAACAAAAGGGCATTGGCCCAAATTTACTCTAACATGGCCAACTGTTATGAGGCCATGAATGAGTTTGAAAAGGCACGCCAATATCAAATGAAAGTATTAGAGATTGATAAATACTTTGACGATAAAAAATGGATCAGCGATACGTATTTAAATATAGGGAAGATATTTTGGAGTGAGGCCAAATATGGGCAGGCCGCTGACTGGATAAACAGATCATTGGCATTAAGCGAAACCACTAAATATAAAAAGGGCCAGAGAGACGCCTGGAAGTTGTTAGAAGACGTTTTCGAAAAAAATGGAAAATATAAAGACGCCCTTGGTGCCTATCAGAAATATCAGGCGATTAATGAAGACATGATAAATGAGGGCAATGACAAGGAGATAGCGCTTATGCAAACCAACTACGAAACGGAAAAAAAAGTGCAGCAGATAACGCTGTTAAATAAGGAGAATACAATACAAAAGCTATCTATTGCCAAGCAAAAAACCACATTGGGGATAGTAGTAGGTATTTCAGCTGTAGCGTTTCTTTTTGCAAGTTTATTGTACAGTAGAGCTAAGAACAAGCAGAAAATATTTTTGCAGGAACAACAGTTAACGCAACGCGCCGAAATGACCAAAGCAGTTATTGAGGCGGAAGAAAAAGAACGTACCAGGATTGCAAGCGATCTGCATGACGGGGTTGGACAATTATTCTCTGCAGTTAAGATGAATTTAAATGGCCTTATGGAACGCGTAGATATGCCGCGTGATGAGGATCGTTTTTTGGCCGAGAAGACCCTGGCATTGGTTGAAGAGAGTTGTAAGGAGGTTCGCTACATATCGCACCAGATGATGCCGAATATGCTGTTGAAGTCTGGTATAGCATCAGACGTGAAAAGTTTTATCGAAAAAATTGATTCTGAAAAGTTAAAGATCAGAGTTGATGCAAACGGCTTTAAAGATAAGCTGGAGAGTAATGTAGAAACGGTGCTTTACAGGGTTATTCAGGAAGCCGTTAACAATGTGATAAAACATGCGCAAGCCTCTATGCTGGATATTAAATTAGACCGAGATGGCCCGGGAATAAGTGCGATAATAACAGATAACGGCGTTGGCTTTAATACCGCGGCTATTGATAGTTTTGATGGTATTGGTTTAAAGAACATAGCCGCGCGCGTTGAATACCTTAAAGGTACTGTAAATTACCACTCTGCCCCCGGCGCCGGTACCAGCTTACATGTATGGGTGCCGGTGTAAAATAAATACATCATTTGTAGTATTGATGCGCTGCGTCAATTAGCGTCAATTAGCAGTTATATACCCCAATTAGATAACTGCAATTGAACCGCTTATTCCTGTTGTTATTATTTGTACCCACCATTGGGCTGGCGCAGCGCAACTATTCTCCGGATAGCTTGCTTGCACTTTTACCGCGTGCAACCAAGCCCGACACCACAAGGGTTAATCTTTTAAACAAGATTGGAGATCTTTTAACCCACGCACGCGCCAACGAAGGCTTCAAATATGCCGAAGAGGCAATGATGCTAAGTAGGAAGTTAAATTACAAAGAAGGATTGGCCACTGCTTATTATAACCGGGGCGAGATGTTGCTCAATACCAATAAAATGGACTCGGCCAGGGTTGATTTTGAAACTGCTGTTAAGCTTTACAGAGAACTTAAGAATTTGCGCGGAATGGCGTTGGTATACAATGATATTGGTACCTTATTGAGAATACAGGGTAAGCAAAGCCGGGCAATAAAATATTTTCAACAGGCTGCCACAATGTTCGAAAAGGTGAATGACCTGGAGGGAAGTTCGGATTGCCTCACCCTGATTGCCAATAACTTTAACCAGCTTAATAAATTTGATAAGGCACTTGCCACCTATAAAAAAACGTATGCGCTACGTGTGAAGATCAAGAAAATGGCAAAGGCCGCCCAATCACTCGCCGGTATTGGGCTAACTTACAGAAATATGCAGTTGTACGCCAAAGACGATAGGAATTTTAAGTTGGCTATACAATATATGATGAAAGCCCGCCAGGCATTTATTGAAGATAATCTTAGGTTAAACATCGCGCTTATTGATAAGGAAATAGGCGTAACCTATCTACAGCAATCGCAGTATGATAACGCATTAAATTACTTATTGGAGGCGGAAGAACGGTTTAAGGCACTGGATTATAAAAGAGAATTAGGGGGGCTATACAGGGCTATAGGCCAAAGCTACCTGTATTTGAAACACTTTCCGAAAGCTAAAGAATATATTGACAGGGCGCTTGAGGCAGCCATTGCCGAGCAATATTTACAACACATTGAAGAGTCGTATGAATCAATGTATAATTACTATAAGCTAACGGGAAATACCAGATCAGCCCTTACCTATCATGAAAAATGGATGGATGCGAAGGACTCTCTAATTGAACGCAGTAATTTTGATAAAGTACTGGAAATAACCCAAAAGTATGAGACTGAAAAGAAAGAACAGGAAATTAATATCCTCAATAAAGAGAATACAATCCAAAAACTTTCAATAGCCAAGCAAAAAACTACTTTGGGGATAGTAATAGGTATATCAGCTGTAGCATTCCTTTTTGCAAGTTTGTTATATAGTCGCGGTAAGAACAAACAGAAAATACTTTTGCAGGAACACAAATTAGAACAACGTGCGGAGCTGACAAGGGCGGTGATTGAAGCGGAAGAAAAGGAACGGACCAGAATTGCAAGCGATTTGCACGATGGGGTTGGTCAATTATTCTCTGCTGTTAAAATGAATTTGAATGGCCTTATGGAACGTGTAGATATGCCGCGCGATGAGGACCGGTTTTTGGCCGAAAAAACCCTGGCTTTGGTTGAAGAAAGTTGTAAAGAGGTGCGATATATATCTCACCAAATGATGCCAAATATGCTGCTACGATCAGGCATAGCATCTGATGTGAAAAGCTTTATTGAAAAAATTGATTCGGAAAAATTGAAGGTTAAAGTTGAAGCAAATGGCTTTAAAGATAAACTGGAAAGCAATGTGGAAATTGTACTTTACCGTGTTATACAGGAGGCGGTTAACAATGTGATTAAACACGCGAAGGCCAGCTTTCTGGATATTAAATTGAACAGGGAAGCCACGGGTATAAGCGCGACGGTTACTGATAATGGGGTTGGGTTTAATACGGCATTGATTGATACCTTCGATGGTATCGGGTTAAAAAATATAGCCGCCCGGGTTGAATATTTAAAGGGAACAGTTAATTATCAATCTGCTCCCGGCGCAGGTACGAGCCTGCGTGTGTGGGTGCCGGTAGGATAGCCCTGTTATTTGTTCAAATGGTTCCACATAATATCGAAGACATCAGTAGGCTGTACGCTTTTAGCCTGGGGCTCATTAGTAATTAAAACAGCCTTATACTCGTCGGCAATATTTGTGCGTCCATGCGAGCCTTTTATAAGCGTTGCATCAAGCGGTATAACATCCATTACGTACCTGAAACCGGCCAGTTTGCGCAATAATTTATACCCAGCACGGGCTTTTGATGTCATGAACATTTCAACAGGATCATATCCCGGCTTTTTGTGAATATCCACACAACGGGCATAATCGGGCGCGACAGCATCATCCAGCCAAAAGTAGTAGGTAAACCAACTGTCCTTGTCGGCCACTACAACCAGGTCGCCGGCGCGTTCGTGGTCTATATGATATTGCTTTTGTGCTTCGCGATCCAATACCAGCTCAATGCCTTTTACGTTTTTCAGCAACGATTTTACCTTTTCGGTAACAGATGGATCATTAAGATAGATGTGCGCTATCTGGTGGTCTGCTATGGTAACAGCTTTTGACGCTGCGGCATCAAGCAGTTCCAGGCCCCGTTCTACACGTATTTGTATCAATCCTTCCTTACGTAGCAAACGATTAAGGTGTATAGGATTGTTTACCGGAGCAATGCCATACTCAGACAGGATTATAATCTCGGCATTTTTCTTTTGATAAAATTCTACCAGTTGCTCAACCACTTGATCTATCTCGGCCAACTCAGTGCTGATCTTTGATAAGTCAGGACCAAACTTTTGCAGGCAATAGTCTAAATGGGGAAGGTAAATAACGGTGAATGTTGGATTATTTAAATCGTCATTCAGCATGGACGCATCCGCTATCCATTGTGTTGACTTGATATTGGCACCCGGTCCCCAAAACTGAAACAGAGGGAATTGTCCCAGTTTTTCCTGTAACACATCACGCAGTTCAGCCGGTTGCGAATAGCAGTCAGGCATTTTACGGCCATCGGCTAAGTATTGCGGCCGCGGCGTTACCGAAAAATCAGCAGTGGAATACATGTTGTACCACCAGAACATATTGGCGCTGGTAAATTTAGGGTCTTGCTTTTTAGCTTTATCCCAGATCTTGTCTCCGTTAACCAACTTGTTTGATTGCTTCCAAAACTTTACTTCCGAATCTTCGCGGTCAAACCAGCCATTGCCTACAATCCCTGTATCAGTTGGCCATTTGCCGGTAAGATAGGTGGATTGTACCGATGTGGTAACAGCAGGCAACACCGGCTCAATCGTGGTAATGGTTCTTTCCGCAATATATTTTTTTAGGAATGGCGTATGTTCGCCAATTACCGACTTAGATAAACCAACAACGTCTATAACAACAGTCTTTTTCATAGATTTTACCTATAACACATTCTTAACCCAGTTCAGTTCCCTCGCTATGGAATTATTTATCGGCAGCTTTTTCTCATCAGGCAATACTCCCCATGTATAAGTTTCCACTTCAAGATGGTTGCTGAACGGTTTATTTTTATTGATTTGCAACACCTCAACAATATCGCTCTGCGTTGATTGCAAAAGCCCTAATTCTTCGGTAAAGATAGGCACATGGAAATGCGCGCGCCACTGCTCAACATCCGCATTTTTGCCATTGCTCAATGCATCAGGCAAATCGCGATAGCGTAATAGGGCACCGGTTTTTGTTTTAGCAATAACTTGATGCAGGTAAGTGGGTTCGTTAAATTTAGTAAAGGTATCCAATATTGACTTACGGTTTTTGGTTTCTGCCGGCAAGTCGGCCTTTAATGCCGCACTAATTTGGATCTTGCCCACTTTCAAACCTTTTTCTTCCAGTTCATCTATGATCTGCTGATGTGGTTCGTAGCCTATTGCAAAATGGCAAACATCATAACAAAGGCAGATGTGCTTTTTTATCAGTCGCTCGGCTTCCTGCTGCGATACACCGAACGTTTCTGCAATAAGCGGCTTGCCCTGCGGTAGTAGCACCTCGGTATACCAGGTGATATACTCAGGGCCATTTTCTAAAATACCATCAGGCTCTGGCTCTATATCCAAATGCATATAAATACCGCTTTGATGATCTATGCTGATCAGCTCTTTGGCCACTTTTAAAATATTGGCTGTCGCCACAGCAGTAGCTTTTGCCAATAGATCCGGTGTGGTGTGCCAATACCGGTAACTTAAGGGCGAGGTAGATATGCCACCTTCCATCCCTTCGGGCAGTAGTTGCTTCAATATGCAAAACATGCGGACGGTATAATCCAGCCGCTCATGTGTGGTCCAGTCGGGCGCATGTACCTGATCCTTAACAACGGCATTATGAAACTCGCCGTAAGGAAACCCGTTCATGGTGAAAACATACGCACCGTTGCCCACGAGCCATTGTTTAAACTCAGTCAGATTGTCGCCTTGGTGCAGTTCTTCACTTGCTTCGTGAGAAAGACGCAAACCAATGCCCATTACTTCGTCCGGAGATACCTGCGTTTTTATAGATGGGAAGTTTTGTTGTAAGGCAGCGAAATGCCCTGCCCAGTTCTCGCCGGGATGAATATTGGTACAATAGGTTAAATGACCCTGCGCTGTTTGCATTGTTTGGTTATAATAAAACCGCTCCAAATAGCTTGGATGAGGTTTTTATGCCGGGTTTAAATCGGCATATTCATTCTTTAACGCTTCGCCCGCTTTTTTAAGCAGGTTGGTATCTATATCATGCACCTCAAATCCTTCGCCAATTTGCTTAAGCAGCATAATGGTCAGTTGCCCACCCAGATGCTCTCTAAATTCGTTCAATCCAACTAATATCGGGCTGTCGTCCGAAGAAACCTCCAATAATGGATGCGTGATATCAAAACCAATCTTTTTTATAAGCGCGATGGCGCGCTGCGTTTCTGCTGTTGAGATATACCCTGCTAAGTTAGAGTATACCGTATCTAACGCTATACCCATAGCAACAGCCTCGCCGTGCAGTACCGCGAAATTAGTTAACTGCTCCAATTTATGAGCACTCCAGTGGCCAAAATCCAGCGGGCGTGATGAGCCTTTTTCAAACGGATCGCCGCTTGCAATGTGGTTAAGGTGCAGCTGTGCGCAGCGTTTTATCAGATACTTCATGGCATCCATGTCGCGGGCAGTTAAAGCCGCTGCATTTTGCTCCAGCCATTCAAAAAATACAGGGTCCTTTATCAGTGATACCTTAATAGCTTCGGCAATGCCTGATCGCCAATCCCTATCGCCTAAAGTGAGCAAAAACCTGTCGTCGTTAAATACGGCAATAGGTGGAGCAAACGTGCCCAAAAAGTTTTTCTTGCCAAAAAAGTTAATGCCGTTTTTTACACCAACACCCGAGTCATTTTGGGCAAGCACGGTAGTGGGTATACGGATATGTTTTATGCCCCTGTGCGCAATGGCAGCGGCATAACCGGCCATATCCAGCACGGAGCCGCCACCAATGGCAGCCACGTATGAGTGCCTGTCGATACCGTATTTATTAATGGTATCCAGCAGATTATGAAAATTGTCCTCGTTGTTTTTTACGCTTTCGCCGCCGGGCACTGAAATCAGCTCGGGAATGAGCTGGGCGCCTTTGTGTATAGAGAAATACCGCCTGATCTTGTCCGCCAGTTCAGGGGTAGCTTTCATAACATCCTGGTCAATTACAAAAAGTATTTTTTTTACCGATTCAGACGTTGCATTGTCCAACAAGAAATCGTCAATACATGTATTTGAAAGCTCAAAAAGACCCGATGTAAAAAAGACCTTGTACTCAAACTTCACACTAAAGGTCTGCTGCAAATATTCCATATAAAAAGCTAATATCTAAAAGAAATTATTAACTCGGGGTAGCATATCGAAAATTTGACGTAAATATTGAGTTGAAAGGGGCATTTGCCATAAAGTATGGCATCAGGTTACCGCAAACCACTTAGAAAAGCTTATTGATATGGGCAATAAGCAGGCAATAAATATAGCGGGATAAATGGCGCCGAAAGCCGCGGCCCATGCAGCATCCATCAATATTAAACCAATAACTCCTGCTTTAACAGCTTTGCCGATATTTTTTCCTGCCGGATCTTTTATCGCGATCCTTAAGGG
This sequence comes from uncultured Mucilaginibacter sp., assembly GCF_946479965.1. The sequence goes on from NZ_CAMLHX010000005.1 coordinate 18,137, forward strand.
GCTCAATATCATCCATCCAAACCAGATAAGAAAAAACATGGTGTACAACATATTTTGCGGCTGCACGCCTTGATGTGAGGAGAAAAAATGTATGGCAAAAATCACTATCAAATACAGCGAAGCGCCTATATACAGGTTCTTTTTATTTCCGCCATGTACCTCGCCACGGCTTATCATGGTGATAGAAAAAATGTAAAGCAGCGGCACGGCAGCCAAGTAATACCATTGTACCAGCGCGTCGGTAATAATGCTGATGCCCAGCAGCAGGTTAAGCCCCCGGCAAAGCCCCATATTCAATGGCCCTATAAAGTTATAATGCTTACTTATCCGGTTATACAACAGTGCAAAAAAGGCTATTAAAACAGCAATTAAACCGGATTGCGGGCTATGCGCATATCCAAAGCCAATGCCCCATAGTAAAAGAAAAATGCCTAAAGCTGTTGCTTCTCCCGTGCTTATTAAGCCGCTTGGGATGGCGCGTTCAGGGCGCTCAATTTTATCAAGTTCGGCATCAAAAACGTCATTAAACACAATGCCACCTGCATAAAGGCCCATTGTTGAAAGGCACAATACAACAATAGGGTAAAAACTATTGGTTACCAATGGCAGGTTGGTAAAGTAGCCTGCAATAGCTATCCCCGCCAGCACATCCGCAACCGAGGTTACAACGTTGGCCGGCCTCATCAGCCGTAAATAGGTGATAACTTTTGATGCCATTTTAGCTAATAATGATAGAATTTTTGTCTACGCGCGGTTGCTGGCCCCCGCGGAGTACTGTATTACCCTCAAAACGCTGACTTTGGTCAATAGTGCTGCCACCAGTAGTAAAATCCGCTTCGTTTATCTGTCCGCTTTGCGCGAACGCGGTTATGGCATTTTGATAGGTGATCAGTCTAATATCTTCATCGCTTATGCCACGGATCTTCATTAAAGCCGCGGTTTTTGGTACGGCTAACGGATCGCTGATGCCCCAATCTGCGGCTGAGTTTACCATAATGCGCTCAGGGCCGTATTGTTTAGCTATTTCAACCATGCGCTCATTTCCCATTTTGGTGAACGGATAAATGGTGAAAGCTGCCCAGAAGCCACGGTCAAGTACTTCTTTAACAGTTTCCTCATTATTGTGGTCAACAATTACCATGTAGGGGTCAAGGCCATGCTCTAAAGCTATGTCCATACTACGGGTAGTGCCGCCTTTTTTATCGCGATGCGGAGTGTGTATCTGTACAGGCAGCCCGGCTTCTTTAGCCAGTTCAAGCTGCGCCCGGTAATATTTTTCTTCGGCTGCGGTCTGGTCGTCAAAGCCGATCTCTCCTATACCAACAACGCCTTCTTTGTAAACAAAAAGCGGCAGCATCTCCATTACCTGCTCAGCAAGGGCTTCGTTATTGGCCTCGCGCGAGTTAAGGCCGATAGTGCAATAGTGCTTAATACCGAACTGTGATGAACGAAAACGCTCCCAACCAATCAGGCTGCTGTAATAATCGCGAAAGCTATCAAGGCCTGTACGCGGTTGGCCAAGCCAGAAGGCCGGCTCGATCAGGGCCACTACACCGGCATCGGCCATGGCCTGGTAGTCATCCGTAGTGCGCGATGTCATGTGCACATGCGGATCAAAAAACTTCATACCCTTTATACCGCTCAGGTCAACCGGGGTGGTGTCTTTATCCTGTGATATCCTGTCTTCAAATGAATGGGTGCAACACATAATTTTATCTTTTGGGGATGTTAATGCTGATATTCAGACATTAAACTGTCCCAAGTTAATTGTTTTTGTTCAATTGCAGCTTTTAGCTGTGGCTCGTTATTTAACAAATCAATCGCGGGCTGATAATTTGAATGCGCAAGCGCCAACGCTGCCGCTTTTTTATTAATAGTTACCCCGCTTTCAAGAGCCCATTTCACATCCTCAAATAACTTATCATCAATAAAAGGGCCAACTAAACGCCACAAAGCAGGGTTTATGTCGCGGCCAGCTGCCCGGCGCTCATGTACGTAATCGCTTATTATATAAGCCAGGCCTTTGTTCGCGCATTGGTCGATGCCTTCAATTTTTCCGACATCTTTGCCTGTAAAAAAAGCCTTTAATACCAATTGGTTCCAGGCGCTTTGGTCTAAATTTTTCTGCGGATACGGGTTTTGGTACATTATGGCTTCCAATACATTGCCAATATTGCTGCGGATACCTTCGGCACAACGCTTAACCCACATTGCGGGATAGGCCAATAAAGGCAATGATGAGTAAAGCGAAACCAGTTCATTGACTTCGCCGGCCAAAAACAGGTTTTCAATTATGCGGAAATATTCTTCTTTGTTGGTTTCGTCCAAGCTTAGTAAGATCCATGCGCGGCCAAGCATGTCAACACTCCATCCATTTAAACTAAAGCCGGGGATCAGTGCGTCCAGTTGCTGCGCATCTTCACCGCTAACATTGAGTATAGCCTTGGCGGTTTTGCGTGGCACCAACACAAAAGCTGTGTTAAAATTGCTTTTTTGCTGCAGCCAGTTTAAAGCATCGGCAGGTACATTGGCCGCTAATATATTTTTGAATATAGCTTTTACAGCAGTTACATCGTAGCTATACATAACAGTTAAACAAGTCCCACATTTATCACCACAAAATAATCGATAATCAGTGCGGCAGATATGATGAGTAACCCAAAAAACTCGCGTGTGTTTTCAATAAAAGGCTTTTCTGCTTTCATCGACTCCACCAAACTGGGAGTGCGATACTTCACTATCCAATCGCGAACGCCGTCTTTATCAAAATATAACTTTATAGCATAAATCAGATAAAACGCCGTTAGGCCCAGGTACGCGTTCGGATAATACATACCGTAAGCCGCAAGCCCACAACAAACCGCCACAGCTACATAAATGGGCACCCATAGGTACCAGTCGGGGTCATTAAAATTTAGGTAAGCAAATACCAGAAAGGAAAGACAGAAAATAACGTTAACAATAACGAAAGCAATCATGACGATTATTTTTTAGCAAGAGTTTAATAAACCCACCCTATAACGGATGCGTTTGAGGTTTATTTGAATTTTTGGGAATACCAGTCAACGTGGTATACCAATAGTCAACGCACAAATTTACAATGATGTGCAGATAATCAAAGTAAATAACGTAAAAATGAGGATGGGATTACCGTGATTGTAATCACTTTTTAGATAACGAGTTGATAAATACCATTAAGGTTTCTGCCTTGCTCTTTATAATCAAGGCCATAACCCACAACAAATTTATCTTCTATTTCAAAGCCAACGTATTTAAGTTCGGCTATATGATATTGTTGCGCAGCCGGTTTAACCAATAGTGCGCACACTATAATAGATGCCGGTTTTCTTTGTTTAAGATCTTCAATTAAAAAGTTCAGCGTATTGCCGGTATCGCTAATATCTTCTAACAATATTACGTCGCGCCCTTCAATATCAACAGCAAGATCAAGGTCGTTGCGCAATTGCCAGGTTGTTTTCATGCCGCCATGATAGGAAGCAACTTTTGTAAAAGACACTTCACATGGCATATTCATCTGCCTAACCAGATCAGCCATAAACATAAAGCAGCCATTAAGCACACCCACAAACAGGGGCTTCTTGCCTGCATACTCTGTATTTAACGCATCGGCAATAGCCTCAACACGATTTTTTATCTCTTCGGCGTCAATAATTAATTTGAATTCAAGATCGGCTACGTTTGTTTTCATTCAGTTCAGGTTACCTGCCTTAAGCAGCTTTGCGATAATTATAGGCCCACTTTACAAACAATCTAAGGTAGTAGATCACAAATACTACAATGGCAATTTCTAATATGCCGGTGAACATCGGATCAAAAGCGGCAGACCTTTCAGGGAAGAAAACATGTATAATAAACTTCGCCCCGAAAATCAGGACCAACACAATTGATGCTACCGGGAATTTACCAACTCTCATATTTGTTTGTTTATAGCCGTAAATGTACTTATTTTGACCGAATTGCCTCAAAGTTTATGCAACTCAAAAACACACCAATATCGCTATCTTTGCCACCCATGACGGAATACCAGGTGCATACGCTTGCCAACGGCATAAAAATACTACACAAACACAGTACATCGCCTATTACGCATTGCTGTTTTATGGTTAATGCCGGGTCGCGCGATGAGCCTGAGAATAAGGAGGGGCTAGCGCATTTTATTGAGCATTTGTTGTTTAAGGAAACAGAGCGCCGCAGTACCAACCAGATATTAAACCGGCTTGAACTGGTGGGGGCAGATCTGAATGCTTATACCACCAAAGAGTATACTTGCGTACACGCATCGCTGCTTAAGCCACATTTAGAACGCGCTATTGATCTGTTTGAGGATATTGTTTTTCATTCCACATTCCCTGCTGAGGAGTTGGAGAAAGAACGAGGCGTAATATTGGATGAAATAGCGTCCTACCTTGATCAGCCCGAGGAAGCTATTCAGGATGATTTTGAAGCGATGTTGTTTAAGGGCCATGCTATGGGCAACAATATTCTGGGTACAACTCAAACCGTTTCAGCTTTCAGCAAGGAGGATATTCAGCAATTTATTAAAAATAATTACAATACCTCTGAAATGATCTTCGCCGTGTTTGGCGATTATACCTTCGATAAAGTAATAAAGCTGGGAGAAAAATATTGGGGTCAAATTCCGGCTAACCATCCGGTGAAGAACCGCATTAAGCCGCATAATCATGGCCTCACCAAAACTATTGTGCGTAAACCCATATCGCAAACACATTGTATCCTGGGCAACCAGGCCTATCCCGCCATGCACCCTAATAAAACAGGATTGCTGCTGCTTAACAATCTTTTAGGCGGTATGGGTATGAGCAGCAGGTTGAATCTTGAGATTCGCGAGAAACATGGTATAGCCTATACAGTAGAATCTAACTACACTTCGTTTTCGGATACGGGAATATTCTCCGTTTATTTTGGTACAGATACCGAAAAAGCAGAGAAGGCCATAAAGTTGGTTCACAAAGAACTTAAAAAGCTCCGCGACCAGTCGCTTGGTGTTTTGCAGTTGCACCAGGCTAAACAAAAGTTTATAGGCCAAATTGCCTTGGCCGAAGAGAACCGCATGAGTTTAATTTTATCTATCGCTAAAAGTGTGCTCGACTTTAACTGTGCCGATACCTTGCAGCAATTGTTTGATAAGATAAATAAAGTAACGGCCCCGCAGTTGTTAGAAATAAGCAACGAGATTTTTGATACGAATAAGCTAACCACCCTTTTGTTCGAGCCGGAACAGTAACAGGCTACGCTTGTGTTATTAAATTATTAAAATAAACCTGTAATTTTGTGGTATGAAATATCCTATTATCGCCTATGGAAGCCCGGTTTTACGCAGAAAAGCAACTGCGATAGAACCAGCTGAATATCCGCATATAAAAGAATTGGTGGCCGACATGTTTGAAACTATGCACGGGGCACGTGGTGTTGGTTTAGCGGCTCCGCAAATTGGTCTGAGCATGCGTTTGTTTGTGATTGATGCTACCCCGTTTGATGATGATGAACCCGAACTGAAGGACTTTAAAAAAGTGTTTATTAACGCCTGTATATTAGATGAAAGCGGCGAAGAATGGTCGTTTAATGAAGGTTGTTTAAGTATACCCGATATACGTGAAGATGTAATGCGTAAGCCTGTGATCAAAATATCTTACTATGATGAGAACTGGAAACATTATGAGGAGACTTTTTCTGGCATGGCGGCCCGCATTATCCAGCACGAGTACGACCATATAGAAGGTAAATTATTTACAGATAAACTAAGCCCGTTACGCAAGCGCTTGTTAGAGAAAAAGCTGGGCGATATATCGCGCGGAATGGTTGACGTTGAATATAAAATGAAGTTCCCGGCGGTTAAAAAAGGACGGTAATTAGTTTTCTTCTTTCCTGGCCTTATCGCCTGCGGCGATATCCCGTATTAAACTACCCCAGGCAAACGGATTTAGCAACGGATTGGTAAATGAGTGTGAATTGGCTACGGCGTTGTGCTTATCCTGCGCGTTAAAGCTTTCATAACCACTTAGCGGTAAGGTTTTCATCATGGTGTGGATAGATGTCGCGCTCAGGTTTTTACGGGCAATTTCCAGATCGTCGTCGGCAACCTTCATCGCAAGGAAATCATGCCTGAATTCATCCGTAGTGGCCCATGGAAAGATGCGAACCATTGGCAGATTAATAACCTGGGCACGCATGCGGATCTCAACTATCAAACTCTTTTTAGTAATATCTTTAGGTACAGCAATTGTAGTGGGATTATAGCCTACGCTTGAGAATTTGAGACTATCCTGCTCATGTACAACAAACGAAAAATAGCCTTCGTAGTTGGCAGCGCCTACCTGTTTACCTGTAGTAACATTGGTAACAGTTACATAAGGCACTACAGAATTATTATCAGCATTGTATATAATACCGCTGAATTGCACCAATGGCTTGTCCGCATTTTGAGCGAACGAAGTCAGGCTGCAAGCCAATAGCAATATGCCGATAAGGTATTTCATTATTTTTTCAGTCTCTTATGCCTGTTAAAACGGATAAAAATACTTTTTAGTTTTAAAGCTACAGCAAGCTTGCTGCTACTTTAACAAACATTAACACTTATCTTAAATTTTCCGGTAGCACCGCGTTCGGATCGTCAATGTCTGTCAGGTTCACGGCCTCAACACCTGTTATCTGCGGCACCGCTTTTCTTATAGCGCCTTCAATGCCGGCTTTAAGCGTCATTATACTCATGGGGCATGAGCCACACGAACCCAATAACTTAAGCCTAACTACATTATCCGCAGTTATCTCCTCAACCGAAACGTTGCCGCCATCCGTTTCCAAATACGGACGGATGCTGTCCAACGCTTCTTCCACCTGCTCTAATAAAGTCATTTTTACTATTTTAAAGTAAAGTTATTAATTATTTACAATATTAACGCTATTTGCCAGCGCGTTAGCTACCGATACCTGCTGCGCCACACGATTAGCAATTTCGGTAAAGGCATTAACCATCAGCTCGTGCTCATCAGCTAAAACAATGGGTTTGCCCGCGTCGCCGCTGTCACTTATGCTTTTTACCAGCGGGATCTCTCCTAAAAACGGTACTTCCAATTTCTCAGCCAATCGCTTTCCCCCACCCTGACCAAAAATGTAATACTTGTTATCCGGCAATTCGGCAGGAATAAAGTACGACATGTTCTCTACTATCCCCAGCAGCGGTACATTAATGGCGTCCATTAAAAACATACCGATCCCTTTTTTTGCATCGGCCAGCGCGACGTTTTGTGGTGTGGTAACTATTACCGCTCCTGTTATCGGGAAGGTTTGTGTTATGGTGATGTGTATATCGCCGGTGCCGGGTGGCAAATCCACCACCAGGTAATCCAGCTCGCCCCAATCGGCATCATTAAACAGTTGTTTTACTGCTGTTGATACCATTGGTCCGCGCCAGGGCACGGGTTGGTTAGGATCTGTAAAGAAGCCTATAGAAAGCAGTTTAATGCCATATTTCTCAATCGGCTCAATACGTGTTTTGCCATTTACGTTGCTGGCTTGTGGTTTGGCGCCCTCTAAGCCGAACATAATAGGCACCGACGGCCCATAAATATCAGCATCAATCAAACCCACGCTTGCGCCGCTTTTTGCCAGGCCGAGCGCCAGGTTAGCCGCCACGGTTGATTTACCCACTCCACCTTTACCCGATGCCACGGCAATTATATTCTTCACGCCGGGTACGCCGGTGTTCTTTTGCGAGGTTACCCGCGAGGTCATGTTAATAGTCACCTCAACATCCTTGCTTATAAAATGGCTGATGGCATTACGGCAGGCGTGTTCAATAAGCGCTTTTAACGGACAGGCAGGTGTAGTCAACACAACCGAAAAGCTGAGGCGGTTACCCTCTATCACAATATCCTGTATCATGTTCAAGGTAACCAGGTCCTTTTTTAGGTCGGGTTCTTCTACGTTGCCAAGCGCCTGTAAAACTGTTTCGCGGGTGAGATTTATCATTGTGTACAAAATTAGCAAAATATTGCGGGTGGGTTTGTCATGGTAATGATAAAAGATGGTGAGTGGGCTTCAGCGCCGGGGTGAGCGTTTCACGAAAATATGAAACATAGTGAAACGGATGAAACGCAATTTTTAATTAACTATTTAAATATCAAATAATTAAATATTTGCGATGAAACACTGTGAAACTACTTATTCGTCAGGAAGATTAGCTGTAAAATGTAAGTAATTGCTTGTTTAACAGATGTTTGTGAAATGGGGTCAATTTTGTTACGGGGTGAAACGCGGGAGGCTGGGCTGAAGAGAGTTATTCTTTATCCCTTTAGTTAAATTGTAGATAAGCATAAATGCGTTTTGTGTACCGCCAAAATAATAGGATCACCATTAATTATTCCCTCAAACCTTTATCTTTAATCAATGAAAACAATGAACCTTAAGCCCCAGGCACAGGTTGCGGCATATGTAGAAAGGATATTGGTGCTTGAGCATTACGATATCAGCATGCCGTTTTCGTTACCGCTATTTGCAAATGGGTCGCCAACATTGCTTTTCACCTCGGCCAGGAGTATTATAGGAAAAACCCCGGCAGCTCATCTCACTCTTTTCGGGCAAACAGTTCTTCCCGAAACTTTATTTATGAATGAGGGCTTCCTGCTGATCGCTTATTTTTTAAAACCTTATGCCTTATTTTCCATCTTTGGCATTACCGCGCTCGAATTAACCGACAGGCCCGTTGAGCTAAGCTTATTGGCAAAACGAGGAACAGCCGAATTACAGGATAGGTTATTGAACGCACATTCAGTAGAAGATAGCATTGCCTTATTGAATGCATATTTAACCGGTTTAATTGCCGATGCCAAAACCGATAACCGTGGTATTACTTATGCTGCTGATATTATAGCCCACCGGCCATCGCCGGAAATTTTGCTGCATGTGCAAAATGAGTTGAATGTAACGGAAAGAACCTTTCAAAGAATGTTTGAAAAGAATATCGGATTAAACCCTAACCTGTACAGGCGTATCAGGCAATTCAATTCCGCTTTTCAACAGCTTAACGCGGGTAAATACACCAAACTTTCAGATATCGCCTTTCAAAACGGTTATGCCGACCAAAGCCATTACGTTCGCGCATTTAAAGAATTTACGGGGATTACCCCGAAGGATTATGTGAATTTTAGTTCTGGGGGTTAAGGGGCTAAAAGCCCGGGCCAAGAGCGATTCCCTCCCTTGGGAGGGTGCAGGGAGGGGTTTAATGAATTTTTTATTATAGCCAACAAACCCCTACCCGCCACTGCACAGTCAACCGCACCCTTCCCCGAGGAAGGAGTTTTAGCGAAAAGCAGAATGTCGGTTTCATTCTATTTTGCACATAAGCACCGCAGTAATTTTACGGCAGTTATTTAAACACGAAAAACATGAACGACAAAATGTACCCTTGCTTATGGTTTGACGGACAAGCCAAAGCTGCTGCAGACTATTACTGCTCTATTTTTAAAAACTCAGCCATATTAAGCGAAAACCCTATTGTGGTTCAGTTTGAATTGAATGGCTCTAAGTTTATGGCCTTAAACGGCGGGCCAAAATATAAGCCTACACCCGCCAACTCTTTTGTTATTGAATGCGAAACGCAGCAAGAAATAGATCATTATTGGGAAAAACTGGGCGAAGGTGGCCGGTATGACCAATGCGGCTGGCTGGATGATAAATTTGGTTTTTCGTGGCAGATAGTGCCCTCGGTTTTGCATAAACTAATGGCCGACCCGGATAAAGCCCCACGGGTAGTTAATGCTTTTATGCAGATGTCTAAATTTGATATCCAAACATTAATGGATGCGTAATGACTTAGCTCACATAAATACTTGCAGCATAGCAGGGTGACAACCCCTGCTATGCTACAAGCTTAATTTATTGGGCGCAGCAGGCGGTTCCAGCGTATGCCGCTTAAAATATTTTTGGTGGAGTCTGTACTGAACCAGGTTAGCTTGGCTTTGCCAATGATGTGATCCTCGGGCACGTAACCCCAAAAGCGGGAGTCTAACGAGTCGTGGCGGTTATCGCCCATCATCCAGTAATAATCCATTTTAAAGGTGTAGGCAGTTGCCTTTTTACCATTGATGTAAATGTCTTTGCCTTTTACATCAACCTTGTTGTTCTCATACACCTCGATAGCACGACGGTATAAGCTAAGCGTTGAATCATTAAGCTGAACCGTCCAGCCCTTGGCGGGCATCTTAAACGGACCGTAGTTATCTAAATTCCATTTAAAATGGTCGTTATGCGGAAACACCTCGGCGTCATACGTGCCCGCCGGCTGAACCATGGGCTGTACGCCTTTTATGTTGACTATGCTTTTAAAGGCAGCCAGCTGGTCGCCGGGGATGATCATTTCAAAAGTATTTGCGCTGTATTGCTGGCGCACCGTAATGCGCATATCCTCTAACATTTTGGGGTTAAGTTCAGCGCCGTCTGTCACAACCGCGTACGATGTTTGCGCCTTGGGTGCGTTAGGCATAGCCTTGCCATTAATATATACCTGCGAGTTAATAATAGTAAGAACATCGCCGGGTGTGGCCTGGCAGCGTTTAATTAAGGTTGTGCGTTCATCAATCGGGATATTATATTCCGGACCGGCTTCATCAGGTTTATTAAAAACCACTATGTCACCTTTTTTAGGTGATGAGAATCCCGGCAGGCGCATGTAAGGCAGTTGTATACCGCTCCAGTAAGTTTTCACTCCACCCACAACAGGCTCGGTAAACGGGAAGGCAATGGGGGTAATGGCCATACGCGGCCCGTAGCTTATCTTACTTACAAACAAATAATCGCCGGGCAGCTGTGTGCCTTCCATTGAGCCGGAAGGGATAGCGTAGGCAGAAAACAACAATCCGCGCACAGCAGTTGAAACCACCAATGCGAATACCAAAGCATCCACCCACTCGCGGGTTTTGCTTTTTTTAACTTTAGGCTTATCTGTTTTTTTTCTGAAAAGATTGATCTTCCAATTCATAAGCAAGGGTTTGGTTATGAATTGGACTGCGGGAGGGCGGATTTGTTACAGCCCCATAAGGTCTCTTAATTATAACCTATTGGATACCATACGCCCCTGACGTTAGATGCCAAAATATTTGGCAGGACATGATTTGCTTCAAGTGTGGATACATCAATATTCTCAATTGTCCTTTTCATCGGCGGAATGGCGCGACCTTTAAACACGGTAGTTCCCAATATATTAATAGCATCATCATAAGTTAGGGCAGTTACGCCACATCCCATATGCAAACCTAACCCAGTTACGTCATGCAGGTTAAATTCAAACCAAAATCTTATCAACTTTACCATCTATTCTAAGTTACGTACCGCATGCCCACCTAACCGATACGCAGATTGTTTCTATTAATAAATGTCGATAAAATATGATGAGTTATTACACACTCCGACGCCGGGCCGTTAATAGATATGAAATCGCAATACAACTTGCCGGTATAATAACGTACAGAGACGATAGAATTATGTTTCCCATGGTCGTTTAAGTTAATTGTTGGTTAATTATTTAAACGTAACGCCGAAAAATATAGTTTATCTATTTGCCTTTAAATAGCACTTTTAAGTATTATGAAAATATTTGTTAATACACTTACGATATTTGTATTGATGATACAAAATCATTGAGAGAATTTGGTTGAACACCCCTGAAGTAGCCGCTACATTGTTTTATTACGTAGCCTTATTCATGATAAATATGCCTAAAAAGTGCAAGAAAGGAACATTTCCAAAGAGTTTAAGCGCTAAAATTCCATTTCCAACAGCACCGGGCAATGGTCAGAATGCTTTGCTTCGGGCAGGATAGCTGCGCGTTTAATATTGTCTTCCAGCTCTTTACTCGCCATGGCATAATCAATGCGCCAACCCAGGTTTTTAGCGCGGGAGTTAGCGCGGAAACTCCACCAGGTATAGTTATGCGGTTCTTTGTTTACATGCCTGAACGTATCCACAAACCCCGATTCAATAAAATTTTCCATCCACTCGCGCTCCTCGGGCAAAAAGCCTGATGAGTTAGCGTTTGATTTTGGGTTATGGATATCAATTGGCCGGTGGCAAATGTTATAGTCGCCGCAAATAACAAGGCGCGGATGCTCAACTTTAAGCAGCGTTAAATATTTACCAAACTCATCCAAAAAGCGGAACTTGAATATCTGGCGCTCCTCACCACTTGATCCCGAAGGGAAATAAGCGCTCATTACCGATACCTCATCAAAATCAACCCGAATGCAGCGGCCCTCGCGGTCAAAATCCGCAATGCCGCAGCCATACTCTACATGGTTAGGTGTACGTTTGGTTAATATGGCTACACCGCTGTAACCTTTCTTTTCAGCAGGGAACCAATAATGCTTATAACCTAGAGCTTCAACCAGGTGCAGATCGGTCAACACATCAGGTGTCGCCTTAATTTCCTGTAAACAAACCACATCAGCATTGGTAGCCTGCAGCCAGGCCAGCCAGTCTTTATTAATTGCGGAACGGATGCCGTTAACGTTATAGGTAATGATTTTCATAATTCGGATTTCGGATGTTCGATTTCGGATTTAATTTATTGGGCTGACCGGGTTTAAAGTTTTAAATATATAACCAATTCCGAAATCGAACATCCGAAATTCGAAATAAAACAGCCCTTAGCGCGTGGGCAAAAGTAATTTATCCAGCCTGCGGCACTCCCGTTTTTTGAGCAGCGATACTGTCATAGCTACATCGGTTAAAGGGCGGTCATTCTTGTCTTTTTTTTCAGCGGCAATAAGGTCAACCATGTCGAGGCCGCTTACAACTTCGCCGTATACGGTGTAATTTTGATCTAAGTGCGGCGACCCGCCAACAGATTTATAAACCGCCCGTTGCGATGCCGGTATTTGCCTTCTCTTTAAACGGGTTTGGATCAATTTATCAAGGTCTTCATCTGTAAATCGCTTACCTTCTACAATGTAAAACTGGCAGCCGCTTGATGCTTTACTCGGAAGATCATCCCGCGCAGCTGCTAAAACCCCACGTTTGTGGAATAAGCTATCTCTAAATTCAGCCGGAATGGTATAACCTACATCTCCGTTACCCAGCTCCATACCCGGTTTATTTTTTGCGGGGTCCTTTGAGTCGGGATCGCCTCCCTGTATCATAAAGTTTTGAATAACCCTGTGGAATAGGGTGCCATTATAATGCCCTTTTTTGGTAAGTTTTATAAAATTGTCGCGGTGCAGTGGTGTTTCGTTATAAAGCCGAATAATGCATTCACCATACACTGTTTTTATACGAACGTAATGATTGGGCCGTTTTGCAAAGCTGCTAAAGGTTATAAGCAATAAGCAAAGGGTAAGCGCCTTCTTCATCCTTCCTGCTCTTCAAAATAGGTTACTATTAATGATTTCATCATCATCTCCTGCTCCAATAAAGAATAGCTGGGTATGGTTTTAACCAGTTTCCAGTGTGGCCATCCGTCCTGATCAAGGCCTTCTAATTCATAAAATCCCATCATACTCATTAGTCTGCAGGTGGCAATATGCATCAGTTCTTCCTTTTGCCGCTTGCTAAACTTCATTGGGCCCTGGCCCAGTTCCTGTACGCCTATTAAAAACAGCATCACTTTCACGTCAGGCGTATCGCTATCAAAATCCTGCGCTATACGTTGCTGTAACTCTTTCCATTTTTTGTTGATCTCGGCGGGTGTCATGGCAGCAAATATACCAATGTTAAATATACGGTGGCAGTAATTTGTGGGCGCGAATAATTTAGTTTTGGATTAAGCGCTAAAGGTCGGGTATCAGCAGGACGGCTCCCTCCCAGATCCGGTCGCTTATAAAGCGCATCCCTTTGTTTGAGGGATGGCTTGCAACACCCGGATTAGCAAACAAACCGCCAGCGAAATAAGTGGGATCGGGGTGCATTTCCGCTAACGAAACATAACTGGAATATTTTTTCAACACCACGTCTGACATTTCCCTGTCGGGCCAGGCAGAGCCAACCGCTAATATCTTGATATTCGGGTTTCCGGCTTTAAAATAGTCTAATAGTTCTTTATACTTCTTTTCATAAAGCGCGGCATCACCCGTTCTGGTTACGTTTTCACCAATCCGCATTATTAAAAGGTCGGGTTTAAAATCGCGGTAGGTTTTAAGGTTGGCATCAACGTCGTAGGTGTCAAATTCATTTTCAAAGACCGCTATATTTTTCCAGACCAATTCATTGGCGGGGTCACTTGCTTTAAGGCGCTTGGTCAATATGTGCACGTAGTCGCTATCCAGGGCGCTGGCAGCCATGCCCCAATTACCATTCCAACCTATGGATGGGGTTTGAGGCGCATAAGTAATACTATTACCAAAAACAACTACACGATAGGAAGGATTGGGTTTGCTTTTTTTACACCCCGCTATTACGAGTACTATGACGAAAAATAGTAGGAGGTTTCGCATAGATCACTCACTGTCTGGCTGGCGCTCTTCTTTGCTTATTTTGTCGAAAATTTTATCCATGCGCTCAACATATTCGCTGGTATCATCAACAAAAAACTCCAACTGCGGCACTATCCTTACCTGGTCCTTAATACGGGCGCCCAGTTTATACCTTATCTCTGAAGCGTGCGATTTTATAATATGCAGCGCCTGCGCCATGTTAGTGTTGTTAAAAAAGCTTAAAAAAATGCGGGCAATGGCCAGATCGGGCGTAACACGCACTTTAGTGATAGTTACCAGCGTGTTCGGCAAATAATTCATGCCTTCGCGTTGAAATATGGCCGCAAGATCTTCCTGAATTACTCCGGCAAATTTTTGTTGACGTTTTGATTCCATAGTTTATTATTTAACGCCAAACAGGCAAATGAGTTTTAATACAAATAAAGCAATTAAATCTAATTTTAAAAGATTAGATGCTTGTGCTTACTTACAAATATCCGCCGGGATATCCTTTTTAATGCTGATAACTTTTCTGACAGTTAGTGTACTGTCAAAAGCGGATGCCGGACCTTCTTTACCCGAAGGCTTTATATCACCTTCAACTTCTATATAAACAGATTCATAAGGTTTATCAGAACTTAGTTGGGTGTATTGCAGCTCCAGCTTAGCCGAACTATCAGCAGTCCAGTATTCCTTACCGGTACTGCAATCAACAAAAAGCGCAGCCTCCGGGCCAAAGCTGTACAGGCCTTTTATAGTAACAGGTTTATTTGTGGCTGCTTTTTTATCTTTCTTATCCCCATGGCATGCGGCCACAAAGATGGTCAGTAAAAAGATCAGACCACAAAACTTACTTGAACTTAAACCGCGCATATTGTAAAATTACAAATCGTGTTTGATATCGTCTAATCCTTTAACACTTAAACGGGAACTAATTGCTGATGCTATTACAGAAATAACACTCACGGTTGCCAAAACCAATATAAAATCGCGTGCAAGGATTTTAATCGGATACCCATCAATAACAGCCACATTTTCGCTCATTTTTATAAAGCCGTAATGCTGCTGTAGTAAACAAAATATAAGCCCTACCACCAAGCCTAATACACATCCAATCATGGCTATCATCATGCCTTCAAAAAAGAAGATGCGTTTTATCAGGCTTTTATCAGCACCAATGCTGGTTAAAATGGCTATGTCCTGCTTTTTATCCATAACCAGCATGGTTAAAGTGCCTATAATGTTAAAGATGGCAACTATCAGCACAAAAGTAAGGATCATAAAAATAGACCAGCGCTCGAAATTGAGCGTTTTATATAACTCAACGTTTTGCTGCCTGCGGTTTTTTACCACAAAAGCATCGCCCAGTTTTTCCTGAATTTCTTCTTGTATCTGATCGATATCCGCGCCTTGCTTGAAGGTTAACTCTAATGAAGATACCTGGTTTGGTTCATCCAACAGGTCGCGCGCAAAATCAAGCGAAACCACGACGATATCATCAAACTCCTGCTGAATAGCAAACACACCCGAGGGATATATAAAGGCTTGCCTGAACGCATCCATAGGGTTAACAGAATTACCCGCTGTTCGCCGCGGCGAATAGATGATCATCGGCGTGAGCTCATCATGTACATTAACCGACAAACTATTTTGTACCGCGGTACCAATAACGGCAAATGGTTTATTCCCGGCTTTTAAAACAAAGCCACCATCCTGTATAGCACTGTCAAGGTTGGTGTTTTTTAAGAAATCATCGCTCATGCCTTTTATATTGGCAATAAAGGTTTTGTCGCGATACTTGACCATCCCTTTTTCCTCAAGCGCCTGGGTGTAAGAGAATATGCGCTCATCTTTTCTCAGCGAATTAAAGTAAGGGGTTTCCGGGTTAAAAGTTTTACCCATGCGCGCCTCAATTTTTAGCTCGGGCGTAAAATTGCTGTACAGTTTGAGGATAACGTCTTCCAGCCCGTTAAATGCTGACAGGATGACGAAAAGTGTAGCGCTGCCGATAAAAACACCCACCATTGAAATACCCGAAATGATATTAATAGCGTTCGTTTTCTTTTTTGCAAAAAGATATCGTTTGGCTATGTAGATGGAGGTGTTCAATTGGGTTGTAAGTTATACGTATTACGTTGTACGTTTTTTAAAGCAGATCAATCACAAAACTACATAAAACGTATAACGTTATACGTACAACCCCAACAATAGCTAAGAAAAAAACGGATTGTACAGCCTTTCAAAACCAATGGTGGTTTCGGGCCCATGACCGGGATAAACCACACAATCGTCGGGCAGTGTAAATAGCTTTTCGCGGATGTTGGTTATTAATTGCTCATGGTTGCCACCCGGCAAATCAGTGCGGCCGATGCTGCCTCTAAATAAAACATCGCCACCAATAAGTTGGTTGGCCTTCTCGTCATAAAAGCATAAGTGTGCAGGCGAATGGCCCGGACAAAAAATAAGCTGCAGCGATGCGTTGCCAAAGGTCAACCATCCTTCATCTGATAAAAATTCATCGGGCAGCGGTGATGGATCATAATGCAGGCCAAACTGAGGCGCATAAGCTACAACAGCTTCTAACACCTCCATTTCCCCCTGATGGAACCGCGGCTTTAATCCATACAGATCAAACACCAGTTTGTTACCCAATACGTGATCGATGTGGCAATGTGTATTAAGCAAGGCGACCGGTTTTAAAGCGTGATCCTTAATAAAATTTACAACAGCATTTTGTTCAGACGCGGTATACATACCCGGATCGATTATCACGCATTCTGCGGTATCATCATATAAAATGTAGGTGTTTTCTTCGAAAGGATTATTAGGGAATATTTCAATAGCAGCCATGGCGGATTTCGGATTTCGGATGTTCAATTTCGAATTTGTTGAATCATCGCATGTTTTTATTTGGGATTTATTAACTGTTAATAGACGATTATAAGTGCGATTGGGAAAAATCCGAAATTGAACATCCGAAATCCGACATCAAAATCATTTCCATTTAAAGCTTTTTATCATCATATCCACATCCTGCTTCACAAATTTTAGTACAGGTTGTATGGAGTCAAGCCGGGGCTCGCTATTAAAGTACAATGCGCCGCGCAAATAGTTTTTAACACTGTCGGTTAAATAGAATTGCACAGACGATGCCGCATTGCCATCAATGGTATAATAGATGCCATAAACCTTACGCTCGGGATAGCGTATTATACCTTCATCAATGCTGGTTGCTTTAACGGTGTGTTTAAAAGCGAACTTGTGCGCGTCTTCAACTAATTTATCGAATACCTTTTTATTGGGAATGGTCTCATAGCTGAGGTGCAACGTGGCATTAAACTGCGGAAACTGCATATTCAATAAGGTCTGCATGTTTACCAACTTGCCGGCGGGGCGCGACAGGCTGTCCCGCTCCATCACAGCGTATTTGGGATACTCGAATGTAAATGGATTATCAGAAACGTATTGTTGATAGCCGCGCTCCGGAAATTCTATTCTGTAATAACCGCGTGGCTTAGGCGCATAGTCCGCCTCGCCGCCGCAGGCAGTTATAAAAAGCAAAGCAACAAATATCAAAAAATACCACTTCACGGATGTTTCTCCTCCGAATTCCATATTTCCCATGATTTTTCTGCCTGTAGCAGTAGCATTTCATAACCATTTTTGGTTGCTGCGCCGTGCTCTCTGCCATGTTTTAAAAAAACCGTTTCTTCCGGGTTGTATATCAGATCGTAAAGCAAATGATCTTTCGTGATCGCTTCATACGGGATCGGCGGAAATTCATCAACATTAGGGTAGGTGCCTAGCGGCGTAGTGTTGATTATCAGCTTATGATTTTTAATATGATGCGGCTTAAGGTCTTTAAATAAAATATTGCTGCCTTGGGCCTTACGAGTTACTGTACGGTAAGGTATTTCCAGGTTTTCCAATATACATTTAACCGCCTGTGCTGCGCCGCCATCGCCTAATATCAGCGCCGTTTCATGGTGCCTTTTAAGTAGCGGTTTTAAAGACATTTCAAACCCATACAGATCAGTATTATAACCCTCTAGCCTGAAATCGTGATCTTTAACACCAACTTCACCGGAGAAAGCTGCCAAAACAGGGCTTTCCTTTTTTATACGCAGGCAATTAACGGCACCGGCCTTACGGGCATCATGCTCTACCCAATCCAGGTAACGTAGCACATTTTTTTTATGCGGAACGGTAACGTTTAAGCCTAGAAGTCCGGGATTATCATCCAACAGATCTTGTAAACCTTTAATATCCTCTAAAGGATAATTATCATAAACAGCATCGGTAATATTTTCCTGCTTAAATTTTTCAGCAAAATACTTTTTTGAGAAAGAGTGCGAAAGCGGAAAGCCGATCAATCCGTAATATTTCATGCTGTAATATTAGTGATTTTAGTTGGCTTTACCAGTTGGTGGCGGCCGCAGTAGCGGTTGCGGTTTTCGATTTTATGTTGTAACGGAATGAAAACAACTGCCACTGCTACCGCCACTCAAAACTAAATAACATATATTTGGCGCAAAAAATCACTCCCAATGAGTAAAGTAATTTTGGTTACCGGCGCATCATCAGGCATTGGCCTGGCCAGCGCTATCGCCCTGCATAATGCAGGCCATACCGTTTATGGCACCACACGTAGCATTGCGAAAGCGAAAAACGTACCCTTTAAGTTAATAGAGCTGGATGTTACCAGTGATGAATCTGCAGATGCGGCAGTAGCCTCAATAATTAAAGCGGAGGGTAAAATTGATATTTTGGTAAACAATGCCGGCAATGGCATTGCCGGCCCTGCTTATGCTATGCCCGTCGAAAAAGCCAAGCAACAGTTTGAAGTGAATTTTTTTGGCGTGGTGCGCATGTGTAGCAAAGTGATACCTGAAATGCTTAAAAAGAACGCTGGTACCGTTGTTAATATCAGCTCGTTAGGCGGTTTGTTTGGCTTGCCCTACCAAAGCATGTACAGTGCGTCAAAATATGCAATTGAAGGTTATTCAGAAAGCATGCGTATGGAACTGGTTAAGACAGGGATAAAAATTGTCACTATTAACCCCGGCGACTTTAAATCAGACTTTAGCAGCAACCGCGAGAAAATACCTTTTACGGTGGATAACGCCATATTAAAAAGCCAATACGACGTTGCTGTTGCCAGCATGGAGAAGGATGAAGCCGCAGGGTCTAATCCGCAGGCTATAGGTAAGCAGTTGGTTAAAATTGTTGAGCAATCAAGCCCATCCCGCCAATATTTGGTAGGAGCAATCGGGCAAACTATCGCGGTAACGCTAAAAAAAGCGCTGCCGGGCGGTTTGTTTGAGAAGCTGATGGCGGATCATTACGGGATAAAATAAATAACTAGTGTGTGTCATTGCGAGGTACGAAGCAATCGCGAACTTTGCTTGTCGGCCTTGCATACTTGCGATTGCTTCGTACCTCGCAATGACAGTATTTATATAATTAAAAGTGGGAAAAGATAAACTCAGGCGATTTGCCGAGATAGAAGACTTCAGCAATGTTTTTCAGTTGGATGAAGGTAAGCCATTAAGGGGTAACTGGGCAAAGGAATTTTTCAAGAACAGCAATCCAGTTGTACTTGAACTGGCTTGCGGCAAGGGTGAATACACAGTTAACCTGGCGCAACTGTTTCCGGATAAGAACTTTATAGGAGTTGATTACAAAGGCAACCGCATTTGGCGCGGCGCCAAAACCGCCTTGGAAGATGGCGTGAATAACGTAGCCTTTTTACGGATCCAGATAGAAAACCTTATCGATTATTTTTCAAAAGGAGAGGTGGATGAGATCTGGATAACCTTCCCTGATCCGCAGCCACAGCTTAGTCGCGAAAAGAAGCGACTTACATCGCCCCGTTTCTTAGAACAATACCGGGAAGTGCTCAGACCAGGCGGTGCTATTAACCTTAAAACCGATAACGACGGTTTTTATGCCTATACATCGCAGATGATAACCGAACTCGGTTTAAGGCTGCATATAGACACAGACGACCTATACAATTCTGCTTTTGCTGATGAAGTTTTGTCTATAAAAACCTACTACGAAAAAAAATATTTGGCTCATAACAAAAATATTAACTACCTTAAGTTTTCCTTTCAATAACTGATGCCCGAATACGGCTTTTTTGATAATGTGTATGATGTGGCCCGTCAAATACCGGCTGGTCGCGTTACATCCTATGGTGCAATAGCCAACTACCTGGGCACCAAAGGTTCATCACGTATGGTTGGATATGCAATGCAGGCAGCAGGATCGGCCAATCCACCGGTACCTGCGCATCGTGTTGTTAACCGCCAAGGCTTATTAACGGCAAAATTTCATTTTGGTGGCGATACCATGCAACGTTTACTGGAAGCCGAAGGGGTAAAAGTAAAAGACGATCAGGTACAGGATTTTAAAACTGTTTTCTGGGATCCTGCCATCGAACTGGCCTTATAAAAACGTTATTCACGGTCCTTGTAAACGCCAAATAACTCGTTGATAGCTTTCTCACGGTAGTCGAAAATTTTGTCTATCTCTTTCCTAACCAATATTTTGTTGGCCAATCTGCCTATAAATCCATACGGAATGGCATAGTTTAAAATATCCGTCATTTGTACGCCACCCTTAATTTCTTTAAAGTGGTGCTCGTGGTGCCATATAGCATAAGGGCCAACCCGCTGCTCGTCTACAAAATATTTATGGTCTTTTACCTGGGTTATCTCGGTCATCCAGTTGAGTTTAATACCTAGTAAAGGTGATACCTTATAGGTGATTATCATGCCCGGATAGATGCGGTCATCGGCTGCATAAACAGATGTTACCTTAAAGGCCATCTGCGGCGGCGTTATCTTTACAAGGTTTATGGGCGATGTAAAAAAATCCCAGGTTTCGGCTAAAGGGATCGGAAGTTTCTGCTCAAATTTAAGATGGTATGTTTTCACGCCCGAAGCTGCTCAAAAAGTCAGCCACGAATAGCCTCAAAGCTAAAAAGCATCAATGTTAATTTTATTAAATATATTTATTCGCTAAAACCCTTGTCATGGAGATAATTTACGTCCTGTTTTTGTTGATCATCATAATTTTGCTTGTAACCATAAAAAATGGGTTACAGACAAGAACAGACGATCTTGAGGCACGAATTCTTGACCTACAACGTTTAATAAAACAGACTGCCGCGGCGAAACCTCCTGTTGAAGTTGAAAGGGCGAAAGCGCCCGAGCCGATAAGGCAACAACCCGAAATAAAACCAGAGCGGCCTCCTGTAATTGCTGCCCCTATTGCCCCGCCACGAAGAGTTATAGATGAGGGGGTAAAAGAAACAAGGGTTGAACGCCCCACACCTGCATTTACGCCGCCTGATTATAGACAGCCTGAACCTGAGCTTTCTTTTTTTGAACGGCATCCTGATCTGGAAAAGTTTATCGGCGAAAATCTTGTGAATAAAATTGGTATAGCCATTCTGGTACTTGCCATAGCCTTTTTTGTTAAATACGCAATTGATAACAACTGGGTGGGGCCTGCCGGGCGGGTAGGCATTGGGGTGCTTTGCGGAAGTATTCTGATAGGCATAGCACACCGGCTCAGAAATTCTTATAACGCATTTAGTTCTGTACTGGTTGGCGGTGGTATTGCAGTGCTGTATTTTACCATTACGCTGGCTTACCACCAGTTCCATTTATTTGATCAAACCGTATCATTTATCATTCTTATTGTAATTACGTGTTTTGCCGTTGCGCTTGCGTTGTTGTACGACAAGCAAGAGCTCGCGGTGATAGCGCTGGTTGGTGGCTTGTCCAGTCCTTTTATGGTGAGCAGCGGTCACGCTAATTACAGCGCCTTGTTTATTTACCTGGTGGTTTTAAACTCGGGTTTACTCATCATCGCATATAACAAAGCCTGGCGGATATTAAATATCTCGGCATTTGTTTTAACGGCTATTATAACAGCCGGAGTGGTTTACAGCCTTTCAGCAAGTTCTTACTCAACCGGCCTGGTGTACTGCAGTATACTTTATCTGCTGTTCTTTGCCATAAATGTTGCCAATAATGTCCGCGAGAACAAAAAATTCATCACGTCTGATTTTACCATATTGCTTGCCTGCAATGCCTTGTATTTTTCGGCAGGATTGTATTTGCTTGATGCTATGGATAAGCAACATCTACAGGGCTTGTTTTGCGCCGTTTTAGGTTTTGTTAATCTTGTACTATCGTTCCTGCTCTTTCGGAACCGCAAGGTTGATAACAATATTTTATACTTACTTATTGGTATAACATTAACCTTTATTTCTTTGATCGCGCCTATACAGCTCGACGGGCACGCCATAACCTTGTTTTGGGCTGCAGAGGCTGTTTTGTTGTACTGGCTATACCAACGTTCGCAGATAAAGTTAATGCAGCTTGCTGCATTGCTTATATGGCTAATTATGGCAATGAGCCTTGCAATGGATTGGTTTACGCTGTACCTTGATCAGTTTAACCACTTCCCGGTAATTGCCAACAGAGGCTTTATTACCACTATAGTTGCGGCACTAAGCTCTTACCTGCTATACCGCCTGATGCAGAACGACGAGGACAATACTATCTATGGCTTTAGCATACCGCTGCTTTTGTACAGGAACGTAGCATTTATGCTGCTTTTTATGGCAGGCTTATTAGAAGTTAATTTGCAGTTCTCAAGCCGATACGAGGGCACGGGATTGAATATTTTATACCTGATGCTTTACATCCCCGCATTTGTTTACGTTTTCTACATGCTGTCAAAAAAGGCGGCGGGGTTAAAACTTAGCTGGCAATTAGCAATGGGGCTATTAAGCGTGTGTGTTTTAATTGAGCTTATGTTTAGCGGAGCTATATTTCAGATACAGGCTGATATACTTACGGGTAAGGCCATACCGAACAGTCATTTTATAGCGCAATGGGTGTCTGCTTTGTTTGTTGCACTGATATTTTATGAATTGGTAAATCTTATAAGGACAAACTTATCCCATCTTCCATTTGCCGCCTGGATCACTTCCGCCGCCATTGTGTTATTTTTAAGTTTGAACGTTTGCCTGGCGATAACTGCCATGTTTTATACCCCGGCAACAACAATTTATGAGCTGCAGACTGTTTATATAAAGGTTGGTCTGCCTATTTTATGGAGCGCGTTATCGTTTGCTTTGATGTGGTTGGGCATGCGTTATAAAGCGCAAACGTTACGTATCATATCTTTAACCTTGTTTAGTATTACGCTGATAAAACTGTTTGTGTTTGATATACGCAACATACCGCCCGCAGGTAAAATAGCAGCGTTCTTCTGTCTGGGTGTTTTGCTGCTTATCGTATCGTTCATGTATCAAAAAGTAAAAAAAATAATTGCTGATGATGGGGACGCGCATAATGAAATTTAAAAGCAAACTATTTACGCTAGGCTTAATATTGAGTTGTTTTACCCTGTTTGGTCAACAAAATATTAAACACACTTTTCAACCAAACTTTAAATACCGGGCAAGTCTGGGAAAAGTTGATAGTTCTCGAATGTATAAAATTTACCTGACGCCCAACGTCTTTTCAAAATTGGAAACCAAGTATGGTGATGATTTCAGGTTAGTTGATAAAAACAACGAATTTGTAACTTTTATTTACAGTCCGCTTATCCCCATGCGACCACGCCTTGTAAACTTACCGCAGGTTTCGTCGGCAGTTAACACGTCCTCATTGGCAATTTTCCAAAACAGTGAAAATCTTGTTTTGGATCACGTCGATCTGAAGATCCGCAACAATTCAGTCGTCAGGAGCCTTAATTTATCCGGCAGCGACGATTTACAAACTTGGTACGCCATCACAGATAATGAGCCGGTTTCAAAAGAAACTTATAATGACAATGAGGATGGCACGTTTAAACACACCATTAACTTCCCTTCAAGCAACTATAAATTTTTTAAAGTTGAACAGGTTGATAAAAAGCTAAAACCTATCTCCGTATTGTCAGGCAGTATATTTTTGCAAACCCCTCCTTCAAAACGGTACGATACTACCTCGGTAAGAATTATTTCGCAAAAAGATAGCGATGATGTTAGTGTGGTGCGTATTGTGTTAAACAAAAAGATTAGCTCAAATAGATTACAGCTGGTGTTTGATGGCGATAAATATTACCGTCGTAACATTGCAATCTTTGAAAATTTCGCCGGCGAACACAAGCAGATTTTTAATGGATATGTAAGTTCTGACAACAAATCGCCCGAAGTTTCTTTTGAATCAGAATCAGATGTAATTGAATTGCTTGTTTACAATGGGGATAACAAACCGCTAAGAGTTAAATCTGTCACTGTTATACAATTGATTCCCGTAATAGCATCCTATCTTAAAAAGGGGCAAGAGTATAGTATTGTGTTTGGAGATCCCAAATCTGGGCCTTCAGCATGGGATGTGCAGTTTTTTGCCGATAGTCTGCTTATGCAACCTATGCCCGAGATAACACCAAAAAAGATCGAAGCCAATCCATTATATAAGCGCCCGCAAGCTAACAATGGTTTACCCGCGTGGGTGCTATGGGCAGCAATAGCAGCAGCCGCAATTATTCTACTAACCCTTACCTTAAAAATGACCCGCGAAGTAAACAAACGCGCAAAGGAAAGTAAATAATTACTGCACCATCTTATTAGCGCAGTACGAACTGGCAAATGCTTCCGGTTTAGCCTTAAACACAAAGCCCATGCTTAAAATGTAGCCCATGGCTTCGTGTAACGCCTGATTTGATTTAAACATAGGGTTGGTATTAATGTCGGCATGTACCTCCAGATCAACATCATACAAATCAAGCAGGTCGCAAAGGCTGTAGGCAGTGTCGATGGACTTTTGGACTTCTGACAGCATGCGCTCTTTGATGCTCATTTTTTGGGTGGTGCGCTCCTGGTGTATAAACATAAAGCCACCCCTTGCTTCGCGTAAAAACACAATAACGGTGGCAAAATCGGTTACCAGGCCCTTAACTTGCGAGTCGGTGCCAATGCATACTTTTAGCTTGTTGCCTAACAGGGTTTCGCGCTCAATAGCCGCTTCTACTTCTTCAATAATTGGCAATTGGATGATCTCGCCGCTAAATTTTCTCCAGGTCATAAAAGATAATTTTTAAGTTGACTTGTGAAACCTTGGATTGAGGTTTATAAAAATAAGGCATAACAATCCGTATTAACGTAATGTCAACATCATTTATTTGTTAACATTGCGCTAAATATCAACAGCTTAAATGCGGAAGTAGTGATATTTAGAAGAGGTTAAGCGAAGGCTTTTCAAAAGCCTCAGTTATTTTAACAACCAAAAGCAGTAAAAGATAAAACGCACCTATCAGGCAATAAGCAACACAGTACACTATGCAATAAGGAAGAAATAAAATAGCAAGGTTGAAGTAGTTTCTCATAAGATTGGGTTTTACAACAATTTTATGGAACATTTGAAGGCCCGGCAATACAATGCAATTGGGATTTATGGCAATCAGTTTGGCATTAAAGCAAGATATAAGTGATATAACAATGTGTATAAAACAAACCTTCCCCGTTGGTTGGAAGCTGCTTTTATTAGAAACAAAAAGAGCGATAGGTTTATACCTATCGCTCTTTTAAAAAATTTTAATTGCTTTTAGCTTTATGCAGTAGCTTCTTCAGCTTCCAAAGCCATTTGCTCATCTATCAAAATACGTCCGCAATGCTCGCAAACGATGATCTTTTTACGCTGACGGATATCAGATTGGCGTTGTGGCGGGATCTGGTTGAAACAGCCCGAGCATGAGTCGCGCTGAATAGTTACTACAGCTAAACCGTTTTTAGCGTTTTTACGCAGACGATTGTAAGCAAATAATAAACGTTCTTCTATGTTCGGGATAGCCTTATCAGCTAAAGCGATCAGTTCAGTTTCTTCTTTTTCAGTTTCAGAAGTAATAGTGTCCAACTCCGCTTTTTTAGCATCAAGATCTACCTTACGCGCATCAAGATCTGCTAAAGCTTTCTCGTAAACCTGAGTTTTTGAAGCGATCTCAAAACCAAATTCTCTGATCTTCTTCTCGCTCACTTGTATATCAAGGCCTTGTATCTCTATTTCTTTTGAGATAGCATCGTATTCGCGGTTATTCTTAACCTCATTTAGCTGAACCTCATATTTTTTGATGTTGGCTTGCGCATCGCGAATAACGTTTTTGCGGGTAACTATATCATCCTCAAGATCATCCAGCTCACTTTTTATTTTTTGAATGCGTGTTTCCAAACCGGCAACGTCATCCTCAAGGTCGGCAACCTCCATAGGAAGTTCGCCCCTTACCTGGCGCATCTTATCAATTTTTGTGTGGATGGTTTGAAGTTCGTATAAAGCTTTAAGCTTTTGTTCTACGGTTTGTTCCATTAAATATAATATTTGACAGGGTTTGTATTTGTTTCTGTTAAACGGACGGCAAAGTTACTAAATTTTTTCTGAATTATTTCCAACAATAGTTGCTGTGTAAATTGCTCACTTTCAAAGTGTCCCACATCAGCAATAACTATCTTTCCATCGGCATCAAAAAACTCATGATATTTATAGTCGGCAGTAATAAAAAAGTCTGCCCCGGCCGCTATTGCCTGCTTCAGTAAAAAGCCACCCGCACCGCCACAAACCGCCACTTTTTTTACCGTTTTGTGGCGAAGTTCAGTATGCCTTATCACCTGCGCCTGCAGTTTGTCTTTTACCAGAAATAAAAACTTCTCTTCGTCCATCGGCACCTCCAACTCACCCACCATACCTGATCCTACTTGCTGATGTTGGTTGGTTAATGTATAAAGATCATAAGCCACTTCTTCGTAAGGATGCGCCAGTACCAACGCCATCAGTATTTTGCTTTCCAAATTGGCCGGGTAAACCGTTTCTATTTTTATTTCGCTTTCTGTATGGCGCTCGCCGGGCTCGCCAACGTAAGGGGTGGTATCATCGCCGCCTTTAAAGGTACCGCTGCCTGCGCTGCTAAAGCTGCATTCACTGTAATCGCCAATGTGGCCCGCTCCGGCATGAAATAAGGCATTACGCACACGTTCGGCGTGCTCATGGGGTACATAAGTTACCAGCTTTTTAAGCAGGCCTTGCTTGGGAGCCAGGATGTGGCAGTTTTGCAGACCTAAAGTTTGACAAATGCGGGCGTTAACACCGGTATGTATGTTATCCAGGTTGGTATGTATGGCGTATAGCGCTATGTTGTTGCGAATAGCTTTTTCAACCACGCGCTCTACATAGGTTTTGCCATTAAACTTTTTAAGTCCCTTAAAAACTATGGGGTGGTGTGATATAATAAGCTGACAGCCGGTTGCAATGGCCTCATCAACAACCGCTTCAATACAATCAAGCGAGATAAGGGCCTGATGTATTTCCTGGTAGGGATGGCCTACTATAAGGCCTGCATTGTCATAGTCTTCCTGGTAGGCAAGCGGCGCCAGGCTTTCAAGATACGCGGTAAGCTGAGAGAGTTTCATAATTGCTCTAAGTTAGCAATGTGGCCCGATGTTTTAAAATTTAGCCGTGGGCTAAATAGCAAAGGATCAAAACACCGGTAATATTTTCTGTGGCCCTAACGCTTGGTTTACCACTGCTTACCTTGTTTTGATCCCGAAATGTAGAATACCTGCGTATTCGTTTTATTATTTTTTGGCTGCTCTGCCTTTTATCTTGTTCAGATCACTTTGTAAAATGCTTTTAAGGGCTTTATCAAAGTTGGTTACCAGGTTTGCAGTTGATTGTTTGTAGTATGTTTTCATGATTATTTTAAGTTTAAGGTTATGCGCTCATTTTAGCAATCTGGAAACTTTCGTAAGCCATTTTGCGGTTAAAATCTGTTGCTAATTGTTTGTGATTTACTAGGTCGACAATAGTCCCGATAAAGCAAAGACCACCGGTAAAGAAATAAAGAATACCCATTCCTATCTGCCCAACCAAAAAGCGCTGGATACCTGCTACACCGAAAAAGCCTATCAGGGTAAAAATCAACAAATCTTGCGGGCTTTTGCGTTTACCTGTATAGATCATGTAAAAGTGTTTTTTCTGATTTTCGTTCAGTTCGGCAGTTGCCTGTTGCAAAAACGTAAGTTCTTCTGTTGTTACGCCGGGCATTGACATGTAAGGGTTGCTATAAAAGTCCATTTTAGTGTTGTTTTAGTTTTCTTGTTTTGTTTGTTGAATCAAAAGTAAGGTACAATTTAAAAACAGCACACGCAAAATAGGTTAGCTTATTAAACATCTCGGTAAACAGCCAAATTGTGGCGGTGAAATATCAGGAAATATATAGGTCGTCGGTGAAAACATTGAACTCACGCGTTCCAAAAGAAATATTTAGCTTTGACAGTACTATATATGAAGCTAAGCTACCAGCCTTTCGATCTATTACTGAAACATACCTTTACAATTGCAGGCTATTCGCGGGCATCAACGCCATTGATGTTAGTACAATTAGAGCATGAAGGCCTCGTTGGTTATGGCGAGGCTTCTATGGTGCCCTACCTGGGCGAAAGCATTCAAACGGCTACAGATTTTCTTAACAATGTAAAAACCGCTCAGTTTAAGTTGCCTTTTGATTTTGCTGCTATTCATGCTTATTTGGACGATATCGCCGCAGGCAACACCGCTATTAAAGCAGCTATTGACATCGCTCTGCATGATCTGGATGGTAAACTGAATAACAAGCCTTGCTGGCAATTAATGCAAAGCGATGTGGCGCTTATGCCACCAACGAGTTTTACCATAGGCATTGATACCCCCGATAATATGCGCCAAAAAGCGCTTGAAGCACAAGATTTCAAAATTATTAAAGTGAAGCTGGGGGGTGATAATGATAAGGAACGGATAGCGGCCATCCGTTCGGTAACTGAGGTGCCGCTTTATGTGGATGTTAACCAAGGCTGGACGGATCGAAACATAGCTTTAGAAATGATATGGTGGCTTTTTGAACAGGGCGTTATTTTGCTAGAGCAACCTATGCCCAAACATGATATGGAGGGCAATGCCTGGATAACTTCGCAAAGCCCGATACCAATAATTGGCGACGAAGCCGTTCAGCGCCTGCCTGATGTGGAAAAGGCGGTTGATGTTTATCACGGTATAAATGTTAAGCTGATGAAATCGGGCGGAATGTTTGAGGCCAAACGGATGATTGACAAAGCAAGGCAATGCGGCTTAAAAGTATTAATAGGCTGCATGAGCGAAAGCAGCTGCGCAACACTAGCCGCCGCAGCTCTGGCGCCACAATGCGACTGGGCAGATATAGATGGGCCATTTCTAACAACCAACAACCCTTATGCTATGCCAGCCTTTGCCGATGGTAAATATTTGCCTGGTAACGAACCTGGTTTGGGTTTGCAACTTAAATAACCTGCTTAACTGTATAGTTCTTGCCGTTCAGATTAAACCCTTCACCTGCGGTAAGCCCTTTCATTTTTTGGCCGATAGGCGATACCAACGAAATAGCGACGTAGTTAATATCATCAACCTGTATTGTACCTGCGCTTATACCGATATAAAAATTCCCGGCGTCGGTAATCACTATGCTACCATTGTCAACATTGTTTGACGGCGTAACCGGCACCTGATTGAGCTGCACCTTTAATTTATTAGCCTGGTGCAACTGCGCCATATTTCGATTGCTTTCCTGCTGTGCCATTTCGCGTCCGGTTTCGTACTTGTCTCCTGCACTGCTTTTGGTATCATCCTTAGCGGCTTGCTGAGCTTCATTAATTCCTTGCTGCGCCGCATCAATACTCCGCTGCACGTAGTTAAGGCATTCCTGATATAATTTTTGCTTAAGGGTAGACGACATTTTACAATCCGGAGTAATAATCGTACCCACGCTCGGCCCAGTAATCCCTTGGGCGCTCATTACTAAACGCGATGGTGCCAATCCTTTTTAAATTCTTTATTCCGTATTTAACCGGAATGATCAAACGCAGCGGAGCGCCATGTTTAACAGGCAGCGGCCTGCCGTTAACTTCGTAAGCCAGTAATGTTTGAGGGTGAGTGGCGCTCGGAGTATCTATCCCTACATAATAACTTTTATCGGGCGTTTCCAAACTAACATAAGCCAATTTAGTTTCGTTGTGCAGTTTGTAGTGATCTATCAGGTCAGCAAACTTGACGCCGCCCCAATGCGAGATCTGGTCCCAGCCCTCAACACATTTAAAGTCAAAAACTATTTCTGTTTTAGGCAGCGCCTTTAAGTCTTCCAAGGTTACATTCAATACTTCGCCCGAAGTTTTCTTTATTTGCAATTGCCAGGCTGCAACATCAAACGGTGCTTTTAAGTTCATTCCTATCGAACTGTTGTACCGCACCTGCTTTGCCGCCATTGATTTTGGGTACGTTTTAACCAGGTTTTTATGACTGAAAGTTTTTCTGAAAACCTGCTCGTTGTTATTAAGTACAGAGCGCAAGGGCGCATGCGCACCTTTAGTTACGCCGCCCGTTTCTGTTGGCGAATTATACAACCATCGCCACGAAAAAAAAGCGCCGGCCGATAACGCGGTAAAAGCACCAAACGAAATAAAAGTTCGCCGGCTGATCTTTTGATCAACGGTTAAAGGCTTTTTATACTTTTTCGGTGTCATGTTTGATCTCTTTTAAATCTTTATTCTTCTCTACTTCAAAACCGGTTATCACCGAGCGGAAATTACTCCATCCTGCTAAAATTACCTGTACTATATGTATCACAAAAAATAATACATAACCAACCGTTAAAGCAAAATGCAGTATACGTGCAAAATGATAGCCCCCACACAGCCAGGTGATATAGTAAAACTGCACGGGCTTGTAAATAGCTAATCCAGTTATTACAGAGCCAAAGCCCATTATAATGATAGCCGAGTAGACAATGCGTTGCGCGGCGTTATATTTATCCTGAGGTGGTGCTGTTTTACGGATATGCAGATCATGCAGCAAAACCAGCCAGGCTTCTTTAAACGACTTACGGTTTGGAACAAGCTGTCGCCATTCGCCTGATATCGCCGTATAGATCACATAAAATATACCATTTAACGTAAAGAACCACATAAACAGGAAGTGAAAAGCCATTCCTTCTGATAAACGATGCGGTATCTTCAGTGCATCATAAAACCACACCGGGAAAAAACGAACGAAAGTATGCCCAAAAAGGGTTACAGAATAAACATCATTTGCCCAATAAATAAGCAGCCCGCTCCATATCATGATGGTTAGCAGCGGAAAGTTTACCCAGTGGGCCCAGCGCATGGCTAAAGAATGCTTCTCCTTAATTTTTTTCATTGATGCGTTGTTTCTTTCGTAAAACTACAATAAAGCAGTAAATAACAATAATTGGTTGTTAAGCTTAAATATACGATAAAATCCATGCTGAAGATTGCATTATGATTGGCCAAATATGTTAATATATGTTAAATTAAACACACCTGTCGCCAAGAGTTATTGATTTGAAATACATTTAACAAATTTATTGTAGCAGGTGGGTGGTCAAAACCGTTTAAACAACTACTTTTGTACCCGGATCAAAAGGACTTATATGTCCTATCACCTGTCCCTAAGTATATAACGTAAACATGAAGAGATTTTTATCAGGCAAATTAATTGCGTTTTTAATATTAGCAGCCATAATAGCAAGTTGCAAAAAAGGTGATGACGTAGCTGTAGATGCTTATTTAGTTACTACCCCGGTATTAACCGATGTAACACCCACCTCTGTTAAAGTTGGTGGTGAGATACTGGTACAGGGTAGCCCTATCACGTCAAACGGTGTTTGCTGGAGCACAAGCAACGCAAACCCTACAGTTGCCGATTCAAAAGCGGCATTAGATTCTTTGGTAGCTTCATTTAAAGGAAAAATGACCGGGTTAACGCCCGCTACAAAATATTATGCAAGGCCTTACGTGGTTAATAAAGCCGGTACTTTTTATGGTGATGTGATTTCTTTTACTACCCCATCAACAACTTTTAAAATTAATGTTGCGGTAAGTACATTAGCTGGTACCGGCAATTTTGGCTATGCTGATGGGTCGGGGGCCACTGCCTTGTTTAACGGCCCTGAAGCTATTGCTCTTAATAAAATTACGGGTTTATTGCAGGTAGGCGACGTTATCAACAATACGATAAGAACGGTTTCTACCGGTGGAAATGTGGGCACTTTAACCAGTACCGACAGAGGTTATACCAACGGCCCTTTAGCTAATGCCAGGTTTTATGGAACGCGGGGAATGGTTATTGATGCCACAGGTAATATGTACGTTGCCGACGCGGGGAACAATGTTATCCGAAAAATTTCTGCAACTGGTACGGTAAGCACATATGCAGGCTCTCCAACAGGAGATTATGGCTTTGTTGACTCCACCGACCCGCTAAAGGCATTATTTAGAAGTCCGCGGAGCGTTGCTTTGGATGCGGCGGGGAACCTTTATGTAGCCGATTACGGCAACAACCGCATTCGCAAAATAACTACTGCCGGGGTGGTAACTACTTTGGCAGGTGACGGTTATGCGCGATATATGAACAGCAGCACTGAGAATAATACAGCATCATTTAACGGACCAATAGCGGTAACGGTTGATGCATTGGGTAATTTATACGTGGCTGATCAGAACAATTATGCGATACGTAAAATAAATGTCACTACCGGCACAACGTCAACTGTAGCGGGCGGCTTGGGTATTACTGCGCAATTAGGATCTCCTGTTGCTATAGCTACCGATGCGCAGTCTAATATTTACATAGTTGATAAAAACGGTCGAATTTTGGAACTGGTAACAGCGAGCCGGGCGTTGTATACGCTGGCGGGAAAACTGGGTGCGGTAGGATTTGTTAACAGCGTAGGTGCTGATGCACGCTTCAATGTACCGGGCGGGATAGCATTAGATGCATCCGGCAACGCCTACGTCACAGATATTAATAATAATGCAATACGCAAACTGGCAATCACAGTTACTCCTTAACTTTTAATAATCATCAGCATAAATATTTATGCTGATGATTATCCAAACAGCAAGCCGAACACTTCTTCAATGTTGGCTACAGTTTTTATCTGGATGCTGTAGCGTGACAGGTCAATGCTTTTCTGTTTGCCTTTACCGCCTTGCGGCATATTATATTTAGAAATAAATATCTGTTCAAAGCCGAGTTTTTGCGCCTCTGCAATACGCTGCTCCACACGGTTAACCGCTCTTATCTCGCCCGACAAACCTATCTCCCCGGCAAAGCACGTTTTAAATGGAATTGGTATGTCTTCGTGCGATGATATGATCGCAGCAGCCAAACCTAGGTCTATTGCTGGATCTTCTACCCTTATACCGCCGGTAATATTTAAAAACACATCCTTAGCCCCTAGTTTAAACCCGCAACGTTTTTCTAAAACGGCAAGCAGCATATTCATGCGTTTGGTGTCAAAGCCGTTGGCATTACGCTGTGGCGTTCCGTAGGGCGATGTACTTACCAGCGCCTGAGTTTCGATCAGCATGGGTCGCATGCCCTCCAGGGTTGCAGATATGGTTATGCCGCTTAGCGGTTCATCGCGTTGTGAAAGCAATATTTCTGATGGATTGGATACTTCCCTCAGTCCTTCACCCAACATTTCGTAGATGCCTAACTCGGATGACGAGCCAAAGCGATTCTTTACAGTCCGCAGAATGCGGTAAACATGGTGCCTGTCGCCTTCAAACTGCAAAACGGTATCCACCATGTGCTCCAATATTTTAGGGCCTGCTATCATGCCGTCCTTGGTTATATGGCCGATCAGGAACACAGGTGTAGCACTTTCCTTGGCAAACCGCAGCAATTCGGCGGTACACTCACGTACCTGTGATACACTGCCCGGCGTTGATTCAATATGCGCCGAGTGCAGTGTCTGGATGGAATCTACCACTACCAGGTCAGGCTGTAGTTCTTCTATTTGCTTAAATATGTTTTGAGTGGATGTTTCGGTAAGGATGTAGCAGTTGCTTTTGATTTCGGATTTCGGATGTTCGATTTCGGATTTATTTTTTTCATCTGCTAACTGCCCATTGCCCACTGCCGACAGTCTTTCCGCTCGCATTTTTATCTGCCGCTCACTTTCCTCGCCGGAAATATACAGCACTTTTTGACCCGGCATGTTCAAAGCCAGCTGCAGCATCAGCGTTGATTTACCTATGCCCGGCTCACCACCGATCAGCACTAATGACCCAGCCACTATCCCGCCACCCAGAACTCGATTAAATTCCGCGTCAGGTGTTAGCAGGCGATGCGCTTCAGTAAAAGTAATTTCTCCAACAGGTACGGGTTTATTTGCGCGTTGCTGTGTAGTGGAGTTGCTAACTTTCCATGTTGGTACAGATGTGTTAGGTTTTTCCAGTATCTCCTCAACAAAAGTATTCCACTGTTGGCACGACGGGCACTTGCCCAGCCATTTGGCGCTCTCAAAGCCGCAGCTCTGGCAAAAATATGCTATCCTGGTTTTAGCCAATTTGAATTACGATTTTAGATTTACGAATTACGATTTGCAAATGTGCAGGTAAATATAAGAATTTATTGAATTATTGCTAATTTAATTAGCATGTGATATCGTTTTGTAACAAAAAAGAAATTTGGCACTTGATAACGAAATAGTTAATTTTCCGATCAATTATCACCAAACTAAACTATGAGAAGATCATCAATCCACAGCAGCATTTTAAAATGCTTGCTGGCAGTATTTGCGGTGGCACTGGTACAGTGTAAACCTGCCCCAACATCTGAGTGGGAAAAAAAGAATGAAGAACTTATTGAACAGTATAAGTTAACCAAAAGGGAACTTTCGGGCTTGCCACAAAATGGCATCGCTTCTAACCTTGCTGAAGGCAAAGTTGTAGCTACAAGTACCTTAGACAGCGCTGAACTATATCCTGGCGTTAAAGCAAAAATGTTTTGGGGTACAGGTTTAATGAGCGTCGTTATCACCCTTGATGCTAACGCCAAGATCCCCGAAGAAACCCTGCCTGCCGATAGGCTTTTGTTTGTTATGGAAGGATCAATTGACCAAACTGTTAATGGCGCTGCGGTTACCATGACTGCGGTAAAACGCACCCCACCTGATGGAGAACATGCCGGCACACCACGTACCGACTTCGTTTACCTGCAAAAAGGCAGTAAAAATGCTGTTACAGCAGGAGCCGGCGGTGCCAAAATACTGGAAGTATACAGCCCTTTCCGTTTGGATTATCTGAGCAAGGCCGGTGTTAAAAATCTACCTGCCGAGATCAAAGATATTGACGCTACACTTGAGCCAAATATAGCGCCAAACAAGGTGTATGATCTGTACGATATTCAACTTACCCCACTTTTAAAAGGCGCGCATACCCGCTTAATATCTACTAAAAACGTTCAGCTAAGCTTTATTTCTATGGATCCGGGTTCTACGTTTGACCGCCATATCCATCCTGAAGAGCAAATGATGTTTGTTTTGCGTGGTGGCTGCGACGAGATCCTGCTGGATGGCACGCAAGCCATGAAACCAGGCGATGTAGTACGCATTCCGTATAACATGGTGCATGGTGCCAATATTGGCGACCTGGGTTGCGATGCTATTGATATGTTCTGGCCTGCACGTGCAGATTATCTGGAAAAAGAGAAAACTGCCGCAGCTGCTTACAACGCTATTATCCCTGCCGGTGCTAAACCGGAGTTGTTTATAGATGGTTCTAAAACCAAACCAGGCTTGATCTTCAGCGAGGGCCCTAAATGGATGAACGGCAAGATCTACATGTCGAGCATGTTTTTTGATAGGGACTTTAACGCTAATCCTAAAAAGAGTTCAACTGTTGAGATCGATCCGAACGGGACCTACAAGGCTATTTCTGCAGGCAAAATGCAAACCAATGGCTTGTATCCTTACAAAAACGGTAACCTGATAGTTTGCGACATGATGGGTCACCAGGTAGTTGAAATGACAACCAAAGGTGAGGTAGTTGGTGTAGTTGCCAACAAATACGACGGCAAATCTATCGACGGGCCAAACGATGTGATTACCGATGCTAAAGGCGGTGTGTATTTCACCGATCCTCAGTTTACTATGGAACCTACCAAGTTCCAGCCGGGCAGAGCAGTTTACTATGTATCGCCTAAAGATGGTAAAGTTACCCGCTTAACCAAGCCTAACGAGTTTGCCATGCCTAACGGTATTGTATTATCGCCTGATGGCAAAACGCTTTACATTAACAACTGCTATGATGATGAGTCATGGTACCCGGTTAAGAGCGAGAAAGACAATTACATCTGGGCATATGATGTTAACGCTGATGGCACCATCAGCAATGGCCGCCAGTTTGCTAAATTGTTCCTGGTTGACCTTGTGTTAGACAGAAAAGGCCGCTCATCAAGCGCTGATGGTATGGCTATTGATAAAAACGGCAACATTTATGTGGCTACCTATTACGGTGTACAAATATTCAATAACAAGGGCGCGTTTGTTGGCATGATCAACCTGCCGCAGTTCCCGGTTAGCCTTTGCTTTGGCGATAAGGATATGAAAACCCTTTACATTGTAAGCTACGATAAGGTGTTTAAGATCCGCACTAACGCTACGGGTTATATTAATTACCTGTAAGCATACAACACTCAATTTAAAAAGGCTCTCATCTTAAATGGTGAGAGCCTTTTTTGTGCCATGTTAGTGTTCCAAAAAATATAAAGCCACGAAAAATTAATTTTTTGTTGACGGGCTTAATCTGTTGTTTATCAATGCAGTGACTTTTAAAGGCGAAACAGTTTGGAACACTTTGAAACTACTTATAAGTCAGTAAGATTAGCTGTAAATCTGGCGTAAATTCCTTTTAGTCAATTACTTGTGGCGGTTTTGCTTTTTAGGGGATTTTTGGAACAGTTTGGAACAGGCGTGGAACACCAATAATTGATCTGATTTCATCTAATTCAGTAGCCAATACGAGAAGGGCAACCGGATAGAGAGCATTATTTTCTATGCAGATGGGCAGTACGCTTATACCTGCGCCACACCTTATACCAATGCTTATTGTTTGGATAATGCCTGTGATTTGTGCTGTTATTAAAAATAATAGCTACCAGTAAAAGAATAAGCGCACCGGCCAATACCGGGTTTAAAACATAAAAATATCCCAGCGCATGGATCTTTTCAGAACCTATATTGGCTATTAAAGCGGTAGCACCGCCGGGTGGATGCAGGGTTTTAGTTATCTGCATTAGCACAATTGACAAGGATACCGACAGCGCCGAGGATAGCCACAGCTGGTCCGGTATCAGCTTATAAATAGTAACACCCACTATGGCGCATACCACATGCCCTCCTATCAAATTGCGCGGTTGCGCCAACGGACTATTAATAGCGCCATAGATCAATACAGATGATGCGCCAAATGATCCGATCAGGAATAGATTATCGGTCCCTTGAAAATTTCGACTACTTATTATTCCAATTAAACCAATTCCGAAGAAAGACCCCAGGAAGGTCCAGAAATGTTCTTTAAAATCAACTAAGGTTTCTTTGTAAACAATGTACCGCGCCGTTCTAACATGCCGGTGTATCTTTTTAATCATGGCGCGCAAATGTAATACATCAATCCTGCTTTTTAGTTGTAGGGGAGTAATCGCTTTTATTTATCTGTCGGATTTCCGATAATCTTAAAAAACGCATCACGGTAACTATCGCCTATCGGGATAACCGCATCGCCAATAAATATT
Organism: uncultured Mucilaginibacter sp.; assembly: GCF_946479965.1. Next base: position 56,241 of record NZ_CAMLHX010000005.1, read on the forward strand.
CTGCTTCGCTCAATTGATGAAATTTGTCCAACCGCAACGATATACGATTTGTGAACTCTTACAAATTTCGATGAGGACAATTCCGACTCCATGTTTTTTAATGGTTGCAGGCTAAGTATTTTTTCAGATCGCGTATGTACCGCAATATAATTTTGAAGTCCCTCAATAAATAAAATGTCTTTCAGATCTATTTTCTGAAGACGATGTGCTGATTTTATAAAAATATAATCGGTCGTATAGCGTTCAGCTTTGTCCTCATTTTTAACATTTAGCGCAAGCGCCACTTTTTCGGCAGCACGATAAAACCGATCAAACGAAACCGGCTTTAGCAAATAATCCACTACATCATTTTCAAACCCATCCAAAGCAAACTCTGCATAGGCGGTTACCAATATTACTTTGCATTGCCGGCCTGCTATTGACATAAATTGCAGCCCGGTAAGCTCCGGCATCTGGATATCCAGAAAAATCAAGTCGATTGTTTGATTGCGGATTATGCTTAACCCTTCAATAGGATTTGTTGCTGTAGCCGCCAACTCCAAAAACGGTGTTTTCCTCACATAGTCCACCAAAATATCAATGGCCAACGGCTTATCATCAACAACTAAGCATTTAATTCCCATTACATTCCTTCAAATTTAATTTAACGCTGTAATACGTGTCGGTGTCATCTATTGTCAGGTCATATTTACCCGCAGCTAACAGCGCCAGTCTGCGTTTGGCATTGTTCAGTCCTATTCCGCCCATTTTATCTTTTTGATGATCGCTTTTCTTATTTATAACCGAAAAGGTTATCAGCTTATTAGTTGCCTTTAAAGATATCTTCACCGGGTAATCGGGCTGGTTAATTATACCATGTTTAAAAGCATTTTCAACAAAAACTATCAGCAGTAGCGATGGTATACGTTGCTTGTTTATGTCGCCTTCAACCACAAAATCCACATAAATCTCACCTTTAGCACTAATTTTTTGCAGTTCTATAACGTTCTCAAGATACTTTATTTCCTGCTTTAAACTGGTGAATTCCGTTTTGCTTTCGTGCAAAGTATACCGTAATATTTCAGAGAGCTTAAGCAATGCTACAGGTGCCTGGTCCGATTTATGATAACTAAGCGAATAAATATCATTTATCGCATTGAACAGAAAATGCGGGTTGATCTGCGACCTTAGTAAAGCCAGTTCGGCAGCCGACCGTTCCTTTTCCAATGATTGTTGCAGGTGCCTGGTTTTATACCAGTTGTCGCCAAAAAAATACATTAACCCGTAAACAAAATACCTGGGGAAATAATAGAAAAACACGTTGCTTATATACCGATATGCCGACCATTCCTGCCCACGGTAATTATCGAACCCCAGAACAGGCAAAAAAACAAAATACTCTATGGCGTAGCGCAATGCAACCGCGCCGGTTATCGCCAGTAAAAAACATACAAATGCCTTAAAAAATTGCTTCGATACAAATAATGGCTTTGCCACCCAGCTGTAACCTGTATAAAAACAAAAAATTGGGATGGTGATATACCCGGTTTCGAGTATAAAATATTTTAAAAATAGGGGTATGCCGTCGGTTTTTGCCTTAAAAAAATGGCTGGAATATGCCCCCCACAAATTGCTGATAAGCAACAGCCCCCAAATTGCAATATGTATCAGTATGACATTTCTTTTTTTCACAACGTTAAAATTAGAATTTCATATGGCGTACGGCTATAAAAATACACCAAAGCCTGATTTTTATTGACCAAGCGGTATTATTCTGTCAACATTTAAAATACCCGGTTCGTCAATGCTACCAGCCGCTTCATCAATTAGGTTATAATCTGCTGTTGTGGCGGATTACTTTAGCTTAAAAACCTAATGATGAAAAGATTGATCCTTTTTTTATTACTAATGCCATGTATTGCAGATGCTCAAAACTACGTTGGCAAAGCCGACTCATGTATGAAGCGTAACGATTACGTATGTGCGGCTGTTAACTATGATCTTTATTTGACCAATTCGGATAGTTCCTCCAATGGCATTGCCTACCGTTCGGCGGTGGCGTGGGCAAAGGCGGGGGATAAAGACAAGACGATAAACGCCGTAAAAGTGTATATCCGGAATAATGCCTTAAATAACTATCCCTTCTTTAGTAAGGAACTGGAAGCCGAGTCGAGCTTTGACTTTTTAAAAACTGATTCCCGTTGGATAAGCTTGTTGTCGTTGGTAAAAAATAATGAGAATGCTATCCGGCTGGCAGAGAAGAAAAAGGTGGATAGCGCCGTTGCCATTCAAAGGTCATTGGAACGAAGGGGACTGTTGAGCATAGTACCTAAGCTCAACGCAACTGATGCTAAATCGGGATACAGCGTCATAAAAAACTACAACGGTTACCCAGCAATTAAATCACGGATGCTTTCGTTACAATTTAAGATAACCGATAGCCTGAATACTGCCTTTTTGGTGGTGCTGCCACCAAAATATGATGCTAAAAAATCATACGCTGTATTATTCTTTTTGCACGGTGCTGTAGGAAGCAATACGGGTTACCTTAACTACGCGGACGACTGGGATACTCAGGGCTGGAACCGCTATTATACCAAATATTCCGGTGATGTAATTATGGTCTACCCACATGGTAACAGAGATTATAATTGGATGTATCCCGAAAAAGGTTTTTACATGTTGCCGGCCATGCTGCGGCAGATGAAAAATATCATAAATGTAGATGATAACCGCGTTTATATTTCAGGGCATTCTAACGGTGCCACCGGTTCTTTCTCCTACCTGGTTAAACAGCCTTCGCCTTTTGCGGCGTTTTACGGCTTTAATACCTGGCCAAGGGTGGCAACAGGGGGAACTTACCTGCGTAATATTTTAAACCGGTCGTTCTTCAATGTTTCAACAGATCAGGATTACTATTTTCCGCCGGAGGCACATGATACGTTAAGCCTGGTTATGAAAGCCTTGAAAGTGGATTACCAGGACCATCGTTATAATGGTTTTCCGCACTGGTTTCCGCAGTTTGATGAGTCTGAACCGGTTTATAAAACATTGTTTGACGATCTGGCCGCAAGAAAGCGCAACCCATTCAGAACAAATTTGTATTGGGAATGCGATGATGTTAAATACGGCAATTGCGACTGGCTGACAATAACCGCGTTGGACACGGCATCCCAAAGAGCGGCCTGGCATACTGACGTTAATTTTGGTATACATAAATGGTTGGTATTGGATAAAAAGAATCGCGCCATTGAACATGATACAATGTTAAATGCATACAGTAATGTTAAAAAGTCGGGCGCAATAAAGGCTACTTATTTAAATAATGTATTTAGCATAGAAACATCAGCGGTAAAAGCGTTTTCTATACTTATTTCCCCGGAAATGGTTGATTTGAAAAAGCCCGTTACCATTAAAGTTAATGGGAAAGTGTATAGTACAAAAAAGTACAGCTACGACAAAAGCTACATGCTCGCCGGTTTTAATAAGACTCTTGATAGGAAGGCATTGTGGATAAACCATATCGATGTAGTATTAAAATAATTCTCGTTTCATCAAATCCTGCTAATGCAAACAGCCACGCAAATGCGGGGCTGTTTGGTTTTAAATAGAATGATTTATCCGATGTTATTTCCAATCATCCGTCCTAAATGGATTAACAGGTAAGCCCTCTTTGTTAAACAGGTTAGACATGGCTATGTTGGTAAACGAGAAACGTACAGCCACCGGATTAGGCACTGCCTTGCTTGATACTACAATTTTACCTTTATCTAATTTCACTTCATCGGCTGGAACAAAGTTGTGATCTTCGCCTGCTATGGTAAACTCCGTTGCCTGCTTGGCATCGCCTTTTAGCATAAAGCCGTTGGGCGCGTAATCTAAATATAGCGTAACTTTTCCTTTGTTTATCTCCATGCGGTTATATAGCGGGTTGCGGTATTCCGGCAGGGGGATAGGCTTTTTGTAGGTATCCGCCAGTGCCAGATTAGCCAGCCTGTTACCAACGGTTAGCTTGTCTATCGGGTGCTGACTTTTAAGGTCATCAACCAGGTCGGTAATAACCACCATACCCGTTTTAGGATACTTAAGCGCGCGGGTTTGTTGTTCATACAGCAAGGCGGCATCAATAGGTAATTCATAACCCGAAAATGGTGCGATCTGCACAATATAAAACGGAAACTCGTTGCCGTTATTTTTGCGCCAGTCGGCAATCATGCCGGTCAACATTTTCTCGTAGGCATAAGCGCGTGGCACGTTGCCTTCGCCCTGATACCATAAAGTACCGGCAATGGTATATTTAATGATAGGAGCTATCATTGAATTATAGATCAGACCGGGCTTATCAGGGCGGTAAGTAACCGTTTTGATGGTTTTTGATGCCTTGATCATATCCGCATCGCTATCGATAACAGATTGCGGCTCCCAAAGCTCTATAGGCGTGCCACTCCAGGCCGATTGGATCAAACCAATAGGAACATTCAATTCCTTGTTTATTTTCTTGCCAAAGAAGTAAGCAACAGCGCTAAATCTTCTCAACGACTCCTCGTTACAAGGCACCCATTTGCCATCAGCAAATTCCTGCGGATATTCTGATGATGCATGGGCCACGTTAAAAAAGCGGATCTTATCATTAGCCGCAGTAGGCAATTCATCGCGTATTTGCTTGGTGCCGCTCATTTCCATGTTCGATTGACCCGAGCATAACCACACCTCGCCTATTAAAATGTTCTCTAACACAATGGTGTTTGATCTGCCTTTCAATGTGATTGTATATGGGCCGCCTGCCGGAGGTGTCGCTATCTGCACTTTCCATTTACCACCCGGGGTTGAAGTAACCTCGTCTGCCGTAGTTTTCCATGAGGAAATCACCGTAAACCGCTCGCTGGCATCGCCCCAGCCCCATAAAGTGGCGTTGGCATTTTGCTGAAGCACCATACCACTGCTTATGATAGGTGGTATCCTAACAAGGGCGAATGAATTGTTTGCGCACAGTAGCACAGCAAGCAAAGGCAATAAATAGTAAAGCTTTTTCATTTTAGTTCGATAATTACATTATTAAAATGCCCCGGAGGGGCTACCTATTTGTAGCAAATTGATTGCATATAATTTTTTGCTCCGTCAGGAGCTACCCTTAGCGAATTAGGGTAACCCCTGACGGGGTAAAAATCTAATGTTTAATTATCCTACAAATAGGTAGCCCCTCCGGGGCAAGCCTTTGTGTTTTTTATTATCCGGCCCCCTATTACCAGGTCCTCTTGCTCATCATTTTATCCACCTCAGCACGGGTCATTTTACCAAGTTCAGGATGGCCTGCCAGCCATTTAACAAAGTCATCTTTAATAACATCTGTCCACTGGCTGTCAATTTCGCCGGTGCTGTATTTACCGGTTCGTACCATTTCAAAGCCGAACTGGTCCTTTCTTACCACAAACTCACCGGTGCTTACTACCTCTTCGGCCATGTGCGCGGGGATGAATAACACGCCCTCTTTTTGCACCAATACCAAATCACCGGGCAAAACCATTACATCGCCAATGCGGATAGGGCCATTCAAGCCCATCAACACCATATCTTCGGTAAACGAAGGGTGAAAATCGCGTACCAGAGCGCTGAAACCCTGCATACGACTTATTTCCTGCAAGTCGCGGGCAGCGCCGTCAAACACAACGCCGTTGCCCGATTTTGCAAAGATGGAATTGGCCAGGGTAGAACCCATAATGCCACCGCCGCTTATCTTTCCAAAGGCATCGGCAACGTATAAGTCGCCTTTTTGCAATACATCAATAGGCCATGAGTTGGTATTACCCTTACGGCCCTGCTTGGCACCTCGCTCCTTAATGTTTTTCTCCACATCGGGGCGGCTCGGCATATACATGGCAGTTACGGCACGGCCGGTCATGGTAATATCGCTGCTGCGTTTAAAGTTACCCTCGTACTGATGTAAATAGCCCGCGTTTTTTAAAACGGTCCAGGCATCATCAATCATAATAGTTTTGGCGCGCTCCAGCAACGCATCAGATATTTTAGGCCTGCCATCCGCAAAACGTTCGCCTTTCCATTCTGACGTAAGGAAGATCATTTCCTCTTTTGAAATAGTTTGCGCTAACGTGGTTTTAACCGTTGCAATGCAAACCAACAGCAGTATTATTATCCCTTTTCCTTTCATCTTCTTCAATTTGTATTTATTATTAAAATTTAAAATTGTCTGTGTTATTTAATGTGACATTGTGCACAGCTTCCAAACCTAAACGTTCTTTTAGTTGCGTTAAGTACAGACTTTTTGGTGCAACGTGCCTGTCCAACGATTCAATATACCCTCTTGGTTTTGAAAGATCCTGCAATGGAGCGTTATAGATAACCGAAGCCGTACCAATATGGCCAAATGAATAATTTTTAGCCGTAGGCGGGCTTTGGATCAGGAAATCACCTTCGCAGTTCCAAAATACAATATTGGCACCTGCCCAACCGATGATATAATCCCAGAAACGGGCTGTTAAAGGCGCTTTCACGTTATCATACAATACGCCATTGGCCCAGTGGTTATGCGGCTCGCTGGTTGAGTAAGGGTTTACTGCCTTACAATCTAAAAATACGTTGCCGCTTGCTTCCTGAGCTTGCAATACAAACGAGTGACGCCCTTTTTGTGAGAAGCAACGTTGCACTAAAGCCAGCTGACCTTGCAAATGGTAAATAAACCTACGGGCACCTTGACGTACAGATACCGGCTCCCACGATTCTACATCCTGAATGGTTACCCATTTTGTGCCTGCATTAGTTTGCACAACACTATTAACAAAATGATAAGCAGACATACTGCGTACCCATACATTTTTAGCGTTGCTGATGGTTACCAGGTTTCTGTAATGGTTCTCATCAGAAAAATATTCCTCCCCTTTATAAGCGGCGGCAGGTTTATTATCTGGCCTGTCCATGTTGTAATATTGACTGGTACGTACAGTAGGATTGTATTCTGATATACCGCGCAGGTTTTCAACACCTACGTTCTCAATGCGCGCATCATCATATTTTATTACATCGCCGCCACCCCATTTAGTCTCGATGGCAGTGAATATCGGTGCGTCAACAGTGATGGTATTGCCTTTTATTTCGGTTATTATACGGTCATAAGTGATGGTAAACGGTCTCCACCTTTTGCCATTGCCGACTGATGCGCTGTCTACACCTAGTTCTTTTATCCAATCCTGGTTGCCATAACGCCTAACCAAAACTTTATCACCTACCTTAAAACCTTTGGCAGCTGTCACGCTTAATGAACGCGCGCCAACAGGTACGTAATTATCGGTAACTGTTTGCTTACTGGCTTCTATTAAAGTAATGCCTTTCTCGCCGGCAAGGTTGATCAATGAGCTACCTGCATTCCCGGGAGGACGAGGGGTAACCGTTCTGCCAAATAATATGGTTCCGATCTCTGTCGTTCCTTCGCCACGTAATATAACGCCCGAAGCTTTTATAACCAGTGGTTTATCCAAAGGATAAGTGCCTTGCTTTATAAGCACAGCCCCTCTGAAACCTTGTGCATCTAATGGCATAGCCGATACTTTGTCAATAGCTGCCTGTATAACAACTGAGCAATCGCCGACAACCGGCCAAACAGTTACCTTGTTAGGCACGTAAGGAATGGCTACACCGCCGCCTTTAAAACCGGCGTTTGAAAAATCAGGAATACGGTTTCCTAAACTATCAGGTGTGTAAACAAGTTTACCCTCCATACCCGGATAAACCAGTGTTGTAGCAGGCGCGATGTCCTGTGCGTGGCTGGCAAATGCGCCCGCGCAAACGGCAAATGCGGCAATAGCGTAAAATTTAATTCTCATATTAAATTGTGTTATCAATAAATTATAAAAAGCCGGCAATTGGTAACCGGCATAAGGTTAAGAAGGTGGCTGTTAAATAACCGCGCGCCCGATTGTTAGATCGTACGCAGATATTTTAATGGGGAACAGACCGTTAAACCCGGTCTGTTCCCCAAATTAAACATTATTTTATTTTCACGTTGTCGTCGCCCATCACGTCGTAACCGCGCCATTTGTAGCTTTTGGCCAGTTTTACAGCTGCAGGCCAGGCTGTGCCCACGTGTTCTTTGCTGGCCACCCATTTCATACGGTTAACTTCGGTATCAAATGACAGTTGCAATTGGTAGTTATATGTTGTTGGCTCGCCTTCTATTTTTTTCTCAATTGCTGTCGGGAAAATCCGCAGAAGCTTTGATTCCAAATAACCCACCTGTTTACGCAGCGCAGGAACATACACGGTTTTATACATTTTTTCGAAAGCTGCCGCGTTGGCTTTGGTCACTACAAAATCCATTTGCAATGCCATGGCTTTAGGCTGTGCCGCTACGTCAGCTGCATCACTTGCTATGCCGCCGGCTGGAACGCCTACAGCGCGGGTTGCGCCTTCGCCGGTTGCCGGTGGTGCTCCTACCGCGCCAAATCTTGGTCCGGCGGCAGGCATTTTGGTTTTGTCAACAGCTATACATATAACTAACAATTCAAGCTCTGATGTGCTGCTAACAGTTAATTTTTCGCCAACGGCGCCATAGAAAGCGTCGTCCTGGCCAACAGGATATTTTGTTCCATTGATATCAACATTACCTGAGCCGTTTACCACGTAGTAGATCTCCTCAAAACCGTCCATTGTACGGGTACCCATAGCGGTATTGGCCGGCATAAGTACGTGGTCTACGTTGTTCCAGTTGGTTTGGAAAACATCAGGACTAAACAAGCGACGTGAAGTTATGCCTGTGCCTGTGTAGGTATTGCCAGCGCGCAGTTTTTCGCGGTCTAATCTACCTGAAACAAACTGAGGAATAGCATCAAGCGGGGTTGTACCCGGTATGCGCGGATCGCCCAGGTTAAATACGCCACCGCCGCTGCCTCTGCTTTTACCCACACCAAAATTTAACCATTTTACGGTTTTGCCTGATGTATTATACATGCCATGCGCATCGCCCAGTTTACATGGAACCAATGCCGGAGCTTTGATCAACGACGTACGGCCATTAATGGTAAATTCTGCTTCGCCCTCCAGCAATACATACATTTCTTCCATGCTATGGTGAAAATGCTCACCTATGCTTGAGGCGGAATTCATTACACCCGCATGCAGGTACATAAGGTTGGTTGTTAGCTCGCGGGGCCCAAATAGCTGCGTAAAGGCCATAGTGCCTGCACCATCGTGTATTTTTGGTTGTGATCTTAATTTTGACGGATCATTTTTAACAACACGTGATTTAACCGCCGGCGGACCACCTGCACCCGGGCCCGGTTGAGCGTTGGCGGCAATAGTTGTAAGGGCTAAAAACAGGAATAATAGTTTTTTCATGATTTTATATAATTGGTTGTCTAATATACTTTTTATTTTAAAAAAATGCCCCTGCACAATAGTGCAAAGGCATTTTAGTTTATTTTTTATCAGGAAGGGAGTAAACCACATATCCGCGTGGTAAAGCGCCAGGATCTTTTGATCTGTCTGTATTTTCTTTAGCGAAGTTGGCCGTAGCGCTTACAGCTAAATATTGCTTGCCATTAACCTCATACATAATGGGCTGCGCGTTGGGTTCCCAGCTAAGGTTTGTCTCCCATATCACGTTGCCATTCGCGGCATCGTAAGCATATAATTTTCCGCCTTTACCTGTCGCAAACACAATACCTGTTGATGTAACTATCAAACCTTTTTTTGCACCACCTTCGGGCGCACCGGTATTTTTTAAGCCTTTGCTTTCGGCCAGGGCGCTAACACCAAGTGGTTTATCCCACTTAATTACGCCTTTATTCAAATCATAAGCCAATACCCTTGACCATACCGGGTTAAGCATGTTAGACCAGGTTGTGCCGTAATCTGTTAAATAACGGTCTTTGTTAGCGTGGGCTACAGGATAATCGCTCATTGCAGGCGTAGGTTTTTCGTCGGGTTTTACTGTTGCACCGCCGTTGGCTACCACAGGGCCTGTAACAGGTTTAGCCTGCGCGCCGCCTCTGCCAAAACCACCGGGACCGCCAAAAGCTCGGGCGTTAGGATTGCCGCCTAAGTAACTATATATAGCCTTTACCCTGCTCTCTTCAACGTGGGCAAAGCCTGGCATCTGGCCTTTTCCAACTTCTAATACTTTTTTGAAATCTTCAAAACTTACCCTTTGGCCTACATTAACCAAAGATGGCGCAATACCCGCACCCTGCATATTCTCGCCGTGGCAGCCTTTACAGGTGGTAGCGTAAAGGGTTTGCGCTTTTTCCCTGTCGTCGGCATTCATTAATTCAACCGGAGGTTTAACACGCTCCAGTTTGTAAACAGATGGCCACTCATGGGCAATCAGGTATACTATGCCTTTATCAGGATCAGACGCGCTGTTGCCATAGTTAGCACCTGCCAATGCTCCCGGAACCATAATGGTTTCGTATTTGTCGGAAGGTGGAACATACAGCCCTGTTTTTGCTTTTTTGATACGATCCAACCATTTAGCTCTTTCTTCGCCCTCAAATAACGGATTAAGATTTTTCTCGTTTATTTCATGGCGAACAAAATGCGGTAAAGATGGCATTGGCTGTGTAGGCCATGCCTGCTCGCCCGGCATTTCGCTTTTCGGGAATGGTTTTTCAACAATAGGGAACACAGGTTTGCCGGTTACACGATCAAACACAAACATTAAACCGTGTTTGGTGGCGACGGCAACAGCATCTATTTTTTTACCGTTACGATTTACGGTGATAAGCTGCGGTGCAGATGTAAGGTCATAATCCCAAAGATCATGATGAATGGTTTGGAAGTGCCAAAGGCGTTTACCCGTTTTTGCATCCAATGCTACAAGACTGTTGCCGAAAAGGTTGGCACCCAAGCGGTCGCCGCCATAATAATCATAAGTTGGCGAGCCAATTGGCAAATAAGCTATGCCTCTTTTAACATCCACAGATATTTCGCCCCAAACATTAACGCCGCCTACGTATTTGTAAGCTTCTTTAGGCCAGGTCTCGTAACCATACTCACCCGGATGCGGGATAGTGTGAAAGATCCACTCGCGTTTGCCGGTAATTACATTGTAAGCGCGTATGTGCCCCGGAGGCGAGAAGTATCCTTCACCCGGTGCAGAGCCCAATATCAAAAGGTTATCATAAATAACACCCGGCATCATTGATTGCATTCTGCGGATGCTGGTAACCTCGCGGTCAAGTCCCTCACGCATATCGGTGTAGCCATTGTTACCAAATGTGGTGATGGACTTACCGGTTTGGGCATCAATAGCCTGTATGGTGTTGTTAAGGGTAAATATCAGGCGGCGGTCTTTACGATCTTTGCTTTCCCAGTAGTTTATGCCACGGCGGGTAATACCGTTTAAGCCTGTATGGATCCAGATTTCTTTACCGGTAGTAGCGTTAATAGCAATCAACGAATTGCTTTTGCCTGTAAGATACATAACATCATCAACCACAATAGGGCTGAATTGGTTAGCCCCAACATCTTCCGTAGGATAAACAAAGGCTACCTGTAACTGATTAACATTTTGTTTGGTGATCTGGCTGCCGTTAAAAAACTTCGACTGATCTGGGCTGCCTGCATAGTGCGCCCATGTTTTATGATTGCCAAAAGGAGGCAGGTCTGCAACAAAGCTTACATAAACAAGCAAGCACAATAACGCAGCACACGAACCAATAATTTTTGTAGTTGATCTCATGAAAATTGAAAAGCGTATTTGATTATACTACTAAAAACAATAAGAGTTTATAATAACAAATTGGTTTAAAAGCGCTTTAGCGCAAACGGTTCTCAATCGTTTGCATACTAAATGCCTAAGTACAAATATAAATCTATACCGCACTATTGGAACACCGGAAATGTAACATATTTGTCACCCTGCTAACTAACCAATTAGCTACGGATTTGAAGAAAGCGCTTATAGCTGATTCAGCTTAGATAAATCGCTTTAAACCAGGTTAACTTATTATAAAATAAGTTAACTATTTTAGCGGCTGCAAAAAGTTCTGAACAGGACAACAATTTTATTAATGGAAGATAGCAAGGCAGATAAAACCTTTAATATTGGTGACAGGATCCGGATATTGCGGGTCACACAAAAACGTACTTTACAGGAGCTTGCTGATAGCTGTGGAATGTCTAAAAGTATGATCTCAAAAATTGAGAATAACAGGACCATGCCCTCTGTTGCTTCTTTGGTAAAAATTGCCCAGAGCCTTGGCACCACCATATCTAATTTAATGGAGCAGGATGGCTGGGCCAAAGCTATTGCCACTACCCGCGCCGAGGCCGAAAGCAAATTGATGCGCACCGAAAAAGGCTATTCCATTTTCCCCTACGCGTCTGAGTTTCATGAGAAAAAAATGCAGCCTTTTCTGTTCGTTGCTAAAAAGGGCGAGGTTAAATCGCACCAGTTATCGCACGATGGGGAGGAGTTTATTTTTGTTATTGATGGCGAGATGAAAATGAAAGTAGGCGATGCCGAGTACACCCTAAGAAAAGGCGACAGCCTGTATTTTAACACCATACAAAAACACGGTATCATTCCTGTTTCTGACGTAGTTACTTACCTGGATATTTTTGTCTAGGCTGATTTGCCCTCGTCAATTTCGGCTGCATAGGCATACAGTTTTTGGTCTTTAACAATTGGTCCCATTAAAAACCATACTACCAGCATACCAATAATGGCTATCCCGCCATACATAAAAAGCAAATAATCGTACCCCTGGGTAATGTTGGCTTTGCCAAAAACATTTAATGTAACGCCCGAAAGGGATTGGAACAGCGCGCCACCCAAACCCGTGCCCACACAGCCTATTCCCCACACGGTAGCGGCAGAACTTTTAGGAACAACATCTGCCGGGCAGGCCAGTGAATTAGCTGTATATGATGTATAGCCAAATCCGGCAAAGCCGAAAATAATAAGCGCCCACATAGGCGACGTGATGACAAACGGCGCGCTTAATAACGAAACGCCCATTATAGCCCCAGAAAGGCAAACAGAAAGTTTACGCGCCTTTGGTATGGGCATGCCTTTTTTGATGATATATTGGGTAAAGTAACCACCCGCAACGTTACCAATATCAGCTATTATGAATGGGATGGTAGCGTACCAGCCAATTTGTTTTAAGCTCCAGTGGTGCACATCAACCATATAGCGGCCCAACCAAAACGTAACAAAATACCAAACCGGGTCAAGGAAGAATTTGGAGATGATGAAGGTGATAACAAACCTTGATTTTAACAGCTTTCCTGCCGGAAGCGCCTTTGGTTTAGGTTCATTAACATCCTGTTTTGGGGTGTAATAGATAAACCAGAATACCACCAGCCATAAATAACCAAAAGCGGCCAAAATAATAAATGTGGTTTGCCAACTGTATAAAATGCTTAAGTAGGCCACCAATGGCGGCACAATAATGGCCCCCAGTGCCGAGCCGCTGTTAAAGATCCCCGAGGCTGTTGAGCGCTCTGCGGGAGGGAACCACTCACCCGTTAACTTTACCCCGGCCGGCCAGTTACCGGCTTCACCTATCCCCAAAAAAAATCTTACTATTCCAAACTGCAGCGGTGTCTTAACAAGCGCGTGGCAAAGGCCGGCGGTGGTCCAAAAAGCCATACATAAGGAGTAACCTAAACGTGTGCCCAACCTGTCAATAACAAAGCCTGAAAAGGCATTAGAGATCATATAAGCGATAAAGAACGCGGTACCTATGTAGCCAAAGGCGCTGTCGGGGATCAACTCGCGCAGAGGGCCGTCGGCGCTCAAGTAGTTGAATGATAGCCGGTGAACATAATTTAAAACGGTCGCCAAAAACGCCATGCCGATCATGATCCAGCGCATTTTTAACGGCTTAGGGAATAGCTGTGTGGCTTCCATTTTGATTGGTGCTTTAAATATGTTCAGGCAGTAACTTCCTTAACCGTTTATCGTTCGGCCTTGCCCGATTGCTAAACAGTGGGTTGCAATAATTGGTTACAGTTTCAACTGTTCGGAGAATTATACGCCAAAACTCCCCTCTTGAGAGGGGGCGTGTTTGGATGTGCGGCTGCGGGGGTGTGTTTAGGAGGTGGCATAACACACCCCTACACCCCTCTCAAGAGGGGAATCACACCGCCCTCCGCTCTTCTTCTCCGAGCAATTGGTTTAAATCCGCATCCCTCTTCTCACGGCTGGATGCGAATAATATTATCTTTTAAAGTGTCTTTACAGGCACTAATTTTTCTTCTCCGTTAACTGTTTTAATGTAGTTTTTTAACGCGCGGCCCATGCCATCCCATTCAACCAACATCTCATCATCTTGCTGTAACAATATGCCTTTACCAAAGCTAAACTGACCCGTACCGAAATAATGTACATGCGCCTGTAAAGGCACGCGGTGCCCTTCGTATTTAAACTGATGGTACTCCAGGTTGGCCAGGTTATGCGCCATAGCCGCTTCGCCTGTTTTAATATTTTGCGCTTCCCAAAGTATTTCTCCGTTGCGGCTCACGCTAACGTTGCCCGTCAAATCAGAAAAATCATCCGTTATAACCAACTCGGGACCAATTGCGCTTTGCCTTAGTTTAGACGGCGCCAGGTACAGGTAGTTCTTCTTTTCCATAACATGGTCAGAAAACTCATTGCCGGTAGTAAAACCAATTCTGTATGGGTTTCCCTGGCGATCAATGATGTAAGCACCTGCTATTTCGGGCTCCTCGCCGCCATCATTACCGTACTCGGGAACTTCCAGAAAATCACCATGTCCTTTTAATGCCGAGCCGTTCCCTTTATAAAACCACTCAGGCTGTATGCCCGGCTTATCGCCATTAGCAATGCCGCCATCAACGCCCCACCAATAAATTATCATGCTGTCGGTTGGTTTTTGATCTGCCGACTCGTGCATGGCCTGGCGGTTGGCCGCGCTGTTTTTATGCGTTAAGCCGGTGCCAGATATCATGCATTCTAAAACGTTGGTTGGATGATCAAAAGCAGGCAATAACTTCCACTCATTTTTGCCTTCGTATATTTCGTCGTAATCAAGCGCCTTGTCGGTAACGTTCTCTTCAATCAGTTGCTTTAGTGCTTTACCAGAGTCTATCGCCTCTAAGGCAAGACCGTAAACAGAATCGAATTTATCAATAATGAGCAGCTTAGGTTCTCTAACCAATGCCACACATCTTCCGGAGGTGTTTTCAAGCTGTACTAAGCGTGTTGTGTGTTTTTCCATGCCGCTAATTTACTGAGCTATCCAGCCACCATCAATAGAAAACATGCCGCCGGTAACAAAACTTGATGCCGGGCTTGAAAGATATAGTGCCAGCGCGCCAATTTCGTGCGGTTCGGCCCAGCGGCCAATAGGTATCTTAGCCATAAACGCCTGGTACTTTTCAGGATCATTTAAAAGCGGTAAATTCAATTCAGTAGCGAAAGGGCCTGGCAATAATGCATTAACATTTATGCCATCCTTTGCCACTTCCATTGCCAATGCACGGGTAAGTTGCAAAACAGCGCCCTTTGCCGTAGCATAAGGCGTTCTTTCGGCCATTGCGGTTACTGATAGCATAGAACCGAGGTTAATAATACGGCCATAGCCGTTCTTCCGCATAGACGGGATCACCTCTTTGGCAGCTAACCATGCGCCTGTAACATTTACCTGCTGCACACGGTTAAAATCTTCTAAAGAAACATCTTCAATTTTACCCCGAATATTGATACCGGCCGAATTGATCAGGATATCTATTTTACCAAAGTGAGCCAAAACTGCGCCAACGGCTTGCTTTATACTTTCCTCGCTGGTAACATCGCAAGCTTGTGTTATGCAATCAACCGTGAAATCTTCTTTTATTGTTTGTAAAGCCGACTGGTTTACCTTTTCATCGCGCGCTGCAATGGCAATGCCTGCACCGGCTTCGGCCAAAGCTTGCGCCATAGCTAAACCAAGGCCACGGTTACCGCCAATTATTAATGCTGTTTTGCCTGTAAGGTCAAATTGTTTAAGTACGCTGTATTTCACTTATTCTATGATGTTAAAGTTTTCAAGGCCCTCTGTTTTCAGGGTTAGACCCATGCCTGGTTTGTTATCGTCCAGCTGCAATCTGCCATTTTCGGCAACGGCTTCTCCATCAAATATATACCAAAACATTTCATTACCAACCTCAATTTCGGTTTGCGGGAAATATTCTGCCATAGGCGACGCAAAAGAGCTCATCACCACATGCAGGTTATGCATTTGTCCGCCATGCGGGATGACTTCAACTCCATTCATGTAAGCCAGGGTGCAGATCTTTTGCGCCTCGGTAAAGCCGCCAACGCGGTTAGTATCAAACTGGAAAATATCCAATGAATCTGCTTTTAACAGATCATAAAAACCAAAACGGGTATACTCATGCTCACCGCCTGACAACGGGATATCTGTGTAGTTTTTCAATTTGGCAAAATTGTGGATCTCATCAGGCAGCAGCATTTCTTCTATCCAGCGCAGGTTATACGGCTCCAATTCCTTAAGCAATTGCCTGGAGTAGTTAAAGTTAAAGCCCATATAGCACTCCAGCATTATCTCTACATCATCGCCTACCGTTTCGCGCACTTTTCTAACCATCTCTACATTTTTCTTCAAGCCGGCATTGCCTTCGGTTAGCGGATAACCGCAGCGCAGTTTCATACCGGTAAAACCTTCGGCTTTATAATGCGCTGCTTCTTGTTGCAACTGGTCAAGATTGCGGGTATATAAACGACTGTAATAAGTGGGAATATACTCTTTGGTACGACCGCCTAACAGCATAAAAACAGGCATTTTTGCCGCTTGTCCTTTGATGTCCCACAACGCAATATCAATGGCGCTGATGGCAGCTATAACCGAGCCTTTTCGACCGTAAGCTACTGATGAGCGGTACATTTTTTCGTACAGGTACTCGTTATTCAATGGGTCCTCGCCAATTAAAAGAGACTTGAATTTACTGTCGATGATCAGCTTGGTAACATCAGGACTAAGTCCTGCATTACCATAGCCAATTAAGCCATTATCGGTCTCAATTTCAACAACCAGCCAGCTAAAAAAGCGGTAGGCTGCCTGCGCGTCAACCTGAAATGGCAGTAAACTAACCGGGGTTGCAAAAACGGTATCTGTTGTTTTCACAGGTCCCTTCCATTGGTAAAGTTTTGTACGTATCGATTTGATCTTCATTATTTATAATTCTCAGGATTTAATTGGCTATGCCGGAAACATAAAGACTGTTGCCGTTGGGTAAACATTGTTGAACAAACATAAAATAAAAAGTCTGTTGGAAGGAATTTATTTAAAGTTTGTCATTTCGAGCAATAGCGAGAAATCTATACACATGTTGAGCCACAGGAGTGGCTTGTGTATAGATCTCTCACTGCGTTCGAGACGACAATTTTTTGTTTGAGACCCTTACTTTTTCAACAACCTCACCTCATAAATATTAGCCGTAGTTGAGCCTTCGGCAGCCACAAACTTAACGGTTAAGCCGCCGTTATTGGCCTTGCTTAAAATTTCGGCCGGGATAGCGTAATCTACAGTAAAAAAGTCGTTGCCGTTGTTGCCGTCTAAACTAACTTTACCTATTGTCTGGTCGTTAACCAATACATTAAATTGCCTGTTCCGCTCGTTGCCCAGGTAAGTAAGACGAATGATGGCGCCTTCTTTATTTTTATCAACCAGTTTATAGCTGAAATAGCCTTTGGCATTGCGCCAATGGCGGCCTCGGGTTACACCGGTTGCCGAATTATCGCTGTCTATAAAATGGTCTGATTCCGGTTGCTGCTCTCCACTGTTAATAACATCAACGGTAGCGGCGGCCAACTTAGCTGCAGCTTCTTCTTCGGCAGCTAATTTTTGTTTAATTACTTCAAAAGTTTGCGGCGTTTCTTTTTCAAAATAGATAACATAGCGGTTATCGTGCACTTTGTAGAACGGTATCAGTTTTAAAGACTGGAACTTTTCAGGATAAACCAAACCTTTCATGCTGTAAGTCAGGGGCTGATTAGCTACTGGTTTGATAAAGCCGGCGTCGTTAGCAGTAGCGCTGCTCACAAACATCGGCATGTTTTGTAAAGGCAAAACTTTACCTGCGGCAACATGACCCATACGGCTGTCGTCAGCAAATAACAAAGGAATATCCTTATTGCCAATTTCGGCTGCCATTACAATTGGACCGTGAACTACTGCTTCGTAGTTAGATCCATCCGGCATACGCTCGGTTTTGGTTTGCATTGGCAGGTCAACCGTTACTTTATCTCCTTTTTTCCAAACTCGTTTAATGGCTACGTATCCGTTTGCTTGTTTTTTAACCGGGAACGCACGGCCATTTATAGTAACTTTTAAACCGTTATCTTTTATCCACGACGGATATCTAACCTGAACAGTAAACGCACCACTTTTAGCTTCTGTTATGGTGAATGAAGTTTTCTCAGTTTCCGGGAAGGTATTATTCTGCGTTAACACAACGCCCTTTGCTTTCCAGTTTACCGTAGAAGGGATGAACAAGTTTACAAACAAGTTATTAGCATCATGTGCATAGATCATCTCGGCATATTTAGCATGATTCTCCATACCCGAGCCTACGCAGCACCACATGCTGGTTTCAGGCTGCGAATAAATACGGTAATGACCCGGGCGCATTGGTGTAAAGTACACAAAGCCGCCTTTTGTTGGATGTTGCGATGACAGGATATGATTGTACAAAGCCCGCTCGTAAAAGTCCATATAACCGGATGTTGCATCACTTAAAAACAGCGCCTCGGTCAACTTCAACATATTGTAAGTGTTGCATGTTTCGGGGCCCTGCACTTCGCTGATCATTTGCGAAAAATCATTTGCCGGGTTGAAAAGTTCGCGCCTGCTGTTACCGCCAATGGCAACAGTACGGTTGTTAACCACTGTTTTCCAAAAGAACTCGGCAGCGGCATTGTAAGAGGTATCGCCGCTAACATCAGCAATGCGTTTAAAGCCGATGATCTTAGGGATCTGAGTGTTAGCGTGCAAGTTATCCAGTTTATCCTCACCTTTTTCAAGCGGCTGTAAAATTGCTTGATGCGAGAAGCTGTATGCGGCTGTCAAATATTTTTTCTCGCCGGTCAATGCGTACAGGTCGGCCAGTTCCTCATTTGGACCGCCGTGCTCTGTGCCTAACATCCTTTGTATTTGTTCTGGTGATAGCGTATTCGTCAACTTTACAAACCAATCGCCAAACTTGATAAACATGTTTTTAGCGGTCTCGTTGCCTGTTAATACGTAAGCATCGCGCAGGCCTGCAAACGTTTTGTGGATGTTATAAAATGGCACCCATTTTTTTCCCAATGCACCGGTATTTCCCTTAAATACTTCGGCCCAAAGTTCCTTACTACCGGGTACACCACCAACATAACCATCGCCGTTGGCATCCTGGCATTTTTTTAGCTCTGCCACCATATAATTTAAACGCCTTAGCGCCTCCGGGTTCCCGTTTGATGCATACATGTACGACAGCGCGGTTAAGTAATGTCCGCCTACGTGGCCATCAAGACCCGTGTTTTCCCAGTTCGTATAAGTAGGTGCTTTAGGTGTTAGGCCTGCTTCGCGTAAAAAAGGCGCAAGCAACCTATCGGGGTTCATCGCCAGCATGTATTTAAGATCAACGTTTTCCGCTGATTTAAAAGGACTCGGCAGCAAATGCACATCCTGAATGCGAAACAACTTAAGCCCCGGCGCTTGTGGCTTTGCGGGTATCTGCGCATTAACCCCAAGGCCACAGCTTATTAAAGCAATCGTTAAAAAAGCTCTCATAAAATATATTTTAAAAAGAAGGTAATTAGTCAGGAAAATAAAAATTCAATATTACAATTATAACTGTTGTAAGAACAATTAATTTAAATTTTAAGTACGCAATCGTTATAGAAAACGCCCCTGATACTGATAACAGTACAGGGGCGTAGAATTTTTTTATTGGATATTCGTGGTTTTTATTTAGCCGCTGCTGTCTTTATTTTAATAATACTCACAGAATACGGACTAAAGGTATGCGAGAACGATTTGCCTACACCCGTTAAGTTGGTTGTTACAGGCACTATATGTTTTGGATCTGTTATTGAATTTGTTGACTCCGGCTTGTCGCCTTTTAACTCGATCAAAGTACCGGTAGATGCAACTGCACCCACACCTTTCAGATCAAGTGTAACATTCTCTGCATGATCAGCAACGTTCACCACTTTAAGGTAAACAGTACCTGTTTTGCTGTCTTTTGTAGCCACATAATATAATGAAGGGCGCTCAGGCTTTTGCTGTCTTCCACGGCGTTGTTGTGGTAGCAGGTTCTTGTTAAGTGCTGCTGTATCAATATGCAACATCGGCAGGTTCTGTACGCTTACCGGTACTATCTTATTTCCGATATTATTGTTGAACATGGATTGAACATAGTAGGATGGCGAGCCATAGCTTGTAAGCGCGTTATGACCAATAAGATCTGATGCCCACTGCATACCAGACGGTTCGCCCGTAGCTTCGTTACGTGGGTTAACGTTAACAAACAATGGCGCAAAGCACGACATTAGTACAACATCACTGTTGCGCTCCATACCGGTCATAAACGCGGCATCACCTAAAGCAGATATCAGGTTAGTGGTTGGCGATCCCTCGCGCGTGGCCCACTCACCTACAAATATCTTTGGCCCTTTTGTACGATCGTAGTTATCATATTTAAAGGCATCTTCCTGCATCTGCCAGGAGTTTTGGTAGTAATGCTCATCCTCCATATCAATCGGCGGGCCGCTCGTTACTTTTTGGGTAGGATACACTTTACTTGCTATGGTTGATATCACTTTTAACTGCGGATATTTTTTATTGATAGCTGCTCTAAACTGATTAAACCTGCCATCGTATGATCCTGAGCGGTCAAACCAATCCTCGTTACCAACTTCCACATAGTGAAGTTTAAACGGTGCAGGGTGACCATCCTTTGCACGTTGTGCACCCCATTTGGTGGTTTTGGCATCGCCAATAATGTATTCTATTTCTTCTAAAGCTTCCTCTACATAAGGCACTAACAAAGGCCCTGCATCCACATGATCGCCATTTAGCGAATAGCCTGCATAAACACCTAACAGAGGTTCCATGTGCGCATCCTCGCACCAGCCTAAAAATTCATATAAACCTAAACCATCTGTAGCGCGGTAACCCCAGCTGCCCGGGTGACCCGGCCTTTGCTCCAACGGACCCAATGTTGTTTTCCACGGAAAACGGTCGGCAAGGTATGGCCCTTCCAGATAGTTACCACCCGGGAAACGTAAAAACGCTGGTTTCATATCCACCAGCAATTGCATCAGGTCAGTCCTGCTGCCATTCGGCCTGTTACCATAAGTAGGCGGGAACAACGATACCAGGTTAAAATAATATAAGCCGGTACGGTTGGTTGATATCACAAAATGAGCATCCTTAGTTGGCGTTATACCTGCCTGGGTGGTCAGCTTAATGGCATATTTTTTCCAGTAGGGCGTTTTCTCCATGTTGATCGTTCCCGAAGCATACACGGTTTTACCGTCGTTGCTTTCCAGGCTTACTGTAATTGGGCCGGCGGTGTTGTTTTCAATAACCGGTATAGGTACAGCATTGGCTTGCGGAGGGCGATTACCACCGCGCGCCGGTGGTGGTGCCTGACCCGCTCCTTTTATATAAAAAGAAGCGCTATAAGTGGTACTTGGTTTAACCGGTATTCCCCAGTAGCCCGAGTTGGCAATACCCGCACGTGTGCCGGGTTGTTCAACAGTTAATCTTAAGCAAGTTGTTAGGGCGTCATTTATAGCATGGCCGCGCTCATTATTAGGTACATTTTGTGGGTTAGCGCCAATTAACTGGATGGCAGCTTTTGCATCGCCCTCGGTTACCATGCTCCAACCATCCGGCTTTGCGGGGTTATTTTTGAATATCCTGTTGCGTATCAGTTCGGCATATAGGCCCCCATCGTACGCGTAATTGATCTCTTCGGTCATCAATCCGTATAGCATCGGACTAACCGTTGCGCCGGGTTTTGTAAGATCGAGCGTTAATTTTGTGTTTTGCGCATTGGCGGTACCGCAAAAGCAAGCAAGCGCCAGCGCGGCAGAAAAAAAGTGAAGTTTCATAGTGGGATTTTTTTAAATGTACTTTTTACATTTAATTTTCTCGAAATTATATAGGATATTCGACACTTCAAAACCTATGGTAGTATTAATTTAGTGACGGAGCTTTTTATTTAAATGTTGTTTATTATTTAGCATCCGATAAATTATCAAACTGCACAAACAGAATTAATTTATCTACATATACAAAATTATGGAACGATTTTGCTTTGCCCTTGATCTGGTAGACGACGAGGAATTAATTGCTGAATATGAACGCTGGCATAAGGCCGAAAATGCCTGGCCCGAGGTAAGGAAAAGCATTTTAGACGCGCATATAACGGCGATGGAAATATATCGTATCGGCAATCGTTTGTTTATGATAATGGAAGTAACCGATGAATACTCGGCAGAACAAAAAGCAAAGATGGATGCGACGAATCCAAAGGTGCAGGAATGGGAGCAGCTGATGTGGAAATTTCAACAAGCTTTGCCATGGGCTAAACCCGGCGAAAAGTGGTTGCCGATGCAACAAATATTCCAACTATAAGTTAATAATGCTGAACCAATAGAGAATAGAACTTACTGATTTTTAAGCGGGTTTAACCATCTTTGGCTTGCCTGAAACCATACAAAAATAATAAACCGATATGAACACCTTTTTTAAGTGCCTTACCTTAGGCGTGGTAATGGCTTTTGTGGGCTCACAAACATCAGTTGCCCAAAACGCCCCTGAACCCTTGCCGGTAGTGTATGCTGATGTACCCGATCTGGCTATGATACGCGTTGGCGATACCTACTACATGAGCAGCACCACCATGCACATGAACCCCGGGTTGCCTATAATGAAATCAAAAGATTTGGTGAACTGGCAATTGGTTGGCTATGCTTATGAGACACTAGGCGAGAATGATGACCTTAACCTGATTGGTAAGAAAAACGCCTATGGTAAAGGATCATGGGCAAGCAGTTTACGCTTTCATAATGGAACGTTTTATGTAACAACTTTTTCGAGCACTACGGGTAAAACCTATATTTTCACTACTAAAAATATTGAAAAAGGTCCCTGGGTAGAGCACTCGTTCAGGCCATCATTGCATGACCATTCTTTGTTTTTTGATGATGACGGAAAGATCTACATGGCATATAACGCCGGTAAAATAACATTGGTAGAGTTGAAAGATGATCTTTCGGGTATAAAACCTGAAACTCAGCAAATAGTTATACAAAATGCAAGTCTTCCGGCCGGAACAAATATTAATCTGCAGGCAGAGGGTTCGCAGCTTTTAAAGCACGATGGCAAATACTACCTGTTTAATATTACCTGGCCGCGTGGCGGTATGCGTACTGTGGTAATGCATCGTGCGGACAAACTAACCGGCCCTTGGGAGGGTAAATTGGGCTTTCAGGATCTGGGTGTTGCCCAGGGCAGCCTGATAGATAATGCTAAGGGAGAATGGTTTGCTTACCTGTTCCGCGATTATGGATCGGTTGGCCGTGCGCCGTATATACTTCCTGTAAAATGGGAAAACGGCTGGCCTGTTATTGGCGATAACGGCAAATTCCCGGCAAAACTGAATTTGCCGGCAAGCAAAGGCTTAATACCGGGTTTGGTTAACAGCGATGAGTTTACCCGTAAAAAAGGTGAGCCAGCACTGCCACTTGTCTGGCAATGGAACCACAATCCGGTTAATGATCTTTGGTCGGTTACAAAACGCCCGGGATATTTAAGATTAACCACGGGCCGTGTAGACAGTAATGGCGTACTGCAGGCGCGCAATACGCTGACACAACGCACGTTTGGACCAACATCATCAGGTATAACCTCAGTTGATGTATCCAACATGAAGGATGGCGATTATGCCGGATTATTATTACTGCAAAAAAAATACGAATGGGTGGGCGTAAAAGCAACCGCTGCCGGTAAATCTATTGTAGTTGGCGATGGACAAGGCGCAAAAGAAGTTGAAGCGGCTAATATTCCTATCTCTCAAAAAGTGGTATACTTTAAAGCTGATTGCGATTTCACCAATAAAACCGATAAAGCCTGGTTATATTACAGTCTGGACGGCAAAGCATGGACTCCGATTGGCAATGAGCTAAAAATGTCGTACACGTTGCCGCATTTTATGGGCTATCGCTTTGGCTTGTTTAATTATGCTACCAAAACAACCGGCGGCTATGTTGATTTCGACTACTTTAGAATTAGTGATAAAATAACGGCAAAAAATAATTAAGAGGAACCCTCTTTTATTAAATCAATAATAATGAGCCACAGGCGCACTAACAGATAGTGCGTCTGTGGCTCGTTTCGTTAAGCCCGTGTTTCCACTTTATTTTTGAAGCGTGTAGCGTTCCTCCTGTTTGATCCGTATTACGTAGTATAAGTTTATTAAAACATGAAAAACCTTATACTAACCCTGTCTGCGCTTATAATGCTATGCGGATGTAAACAGGACGATATCAACAAATCGGGTTCCATTCTGCTTTTAAAGGTAGATTACCAAACACTTAAGTTTGAAGGAGGAATAGAACAAAAAGTAAACGCAACCCTGCCCGACGCCGATACCATCCCGCTGAAAGTGGACTACCAGGCTCCCGGCGATTTTGGCGGGATAGCACTTTACCACAAACCCGGCAATGAATTGCTGTTTAAAGGTACTATCATCTGGCTGGGCACAGGAGCAATGAGTCATCCTGCAGCCTTAAATCCATCCGGCAGCTATCAAACGCTGAACGGAGAGCTTCCTTATCCGGGTAATTCTGCCTTTAAGCCTGTTATGGGTCAATCCGGTGGTGGTACAGCGCCAAATTTTGAAACTATATGGAGTGCTGTGTCAAAGCTGCACATTGTAGCAGAATACCGAAAAGCAAACAAGAAAATCAGTGTAATGCTATATGCGCCCAGTGTAGGTATAGGCGATCCGGCCGACTGGGATTGGATTTTGTTGATGAGTAAATGATGCGTAATGCAAAATGGTTTGGGCATCTGCTAAATAAAAGAGGTTGCTACGCAGCGTAACAACCTCTTTTAAACGTATATCTAAAATTAAGCCTCCAGCAATTCGTCCAGATTGCCAAGCGCCATAGTGAAGCCGCCCTCAAAGCCCATTTGAAGTATTGTTTGTAATGCGGTTTCGCTTTCAAAGCTCAGTTTCACATCTGCTTTTGAACCTGTAGCGGTACTGCTGAAAGCTGTTTTCCAGTACATTGTTGGCATGCCATCGGTAATATTGCCATTCTCATCGCAAAAATTGCTCGTTGCGCTAAAGCTTTTACCGGGATCAATAGCCGTAAAGCCAACCCGGCAATAGTGGCGCTCACCTTCAGGACCGAGCATATAATACAGCCATATGCCGCCCGGTTTAAAGTCCATACGCTGGGTAACGGCTTTCCATGGGCGCGGTGCCCACCATTGGTCAAGCAGTTCGGCTTGTGTCCAGGCGGCCCAAACACGCTCAACTGTGCCTTTAAATTCTCTTACTACATGTAATGTTTTGTTGGGTAGGTCTTTCTCTACCACGGTTTCATAATTTGCCATAGCTATTTTTTTTGTAGGTTATCCTAATAAATTATCTAACTGATCAAAGCGGTCTTCCCATTGTTTCTTAAACTGTTCCAACCATAAGTCTATCTCTTTCATTTTTTTTGCGTTAAAGTGATAATAAATTTCGCGCCCGTTTTGTTGCTGCTTAACAACCTCGCACTCGGTTAATATTTTAATATGTTTTGATACCGCCTGCCTGCTGCTGTTAAAATGCTCGGCAAGGGCATTAGGCGTCATGGCCTGTAGTGCCAGCAGGGCCAGTATTGCCCTGCGGGTAGGATCGGCTATTGCCTGGAAAATATCTCGTCTTATCATAATTTGCAACCGTTTGATTGCAAATATACATGCAGCCATTCGGTTGCGCAAGTTTTTGTGGAAATTTATTTTAGTTATTTGTCTGCAACAATAATTAGCTTTGAGAGAACCACGAAATAAACGTAAATATTTACTAAAAAAATTAGCATTTATTAAATTAATTATTATTTTTGCTGAAGATATAATTTAAGATGAGCAACGCAGATAAGTTAAAAGCACTACAGCTTACGCTGGATAAGCTGGAAAAATCATACGGAAAAGGCACCATAATGAAGTTAGGTGATTCTGTTATTGAACCAACAGAGGTTATTTCAACCGGATCATTAGGATTAGACATCGCTTTAGGCGTTGGCGGCCTGCCAAAAGGACGTGTGATAGAAATATACGGCCCTGAATCATCAGGTAAAACTACATTGGCTATACATGCCATTGCCGAATCGCAAAAGAATGGCGGTATAGCTGCATTTATTGATGCTGAGCACGCTTTCGATCGTTTTTACGCTAAAAAGTTAGGCGTTGATGTTGAGAATCTGCTGATCTCTCAACCGGATAACGGTGAGCAGGCACTTGAAATTGCCGACAACCTGATCCGCTCTGGCGCTATTGATATATTGGTTATTGACTCGGTTGCCGCGTTGGTGCCAAAGGCAGAGATTGAGGGCGAAATGGGCGACTCAAAAATGGGTTTGCATGCGCGTTTAATGTCGCAAGCATTGCGTAAACTAACCGGTACCATCAGCAAAACAGGATGCTGCTGTATATTTATTAACCAGCTGCGCGATAAAATAGGCGTAATGTTTGGTAACCCCGAAACTACTACCGGCGGTAACGCGCTTAAGTTTTACGCTTCGGTGCGTTTAGATGTTCGCCGTATATCGCAAATAAAAGATACTGATGAGGTATCCGGCAACAGGGTTAAGGTAAAGATCGTTAAAAACAAGGTTGCACCTCCGTTCCGTATTGCTGAGTTTGACATTATGTTTGGTGAAGGCATTTCAAAAGCAGGCGAGATAATTGACCTGGGTGTTGAGCACAACATCATTAAAAAAGCAGGTTCATGGTTTAGCTATGGCGAAACCCGTTTAGGCCAGGGCCGCGACGCCGTTAAACAATTGATATTGGATAACCCGGAATTGATGGACGAGCTGGAAGCCCGCATTAAAACCGAAGTTACCGGTGACAAACTGGTAGAAGAAGCATAATAATTTTTATCCCGATAGCTATCGGGAAAGAGAGTAGTTAAGAATAGTTTTTTAGGCCGCTCAATTTGAGCGGCTTTTTTTGTGCCTTCCCAATAATATCATTTCACCACAAATGTTCGGCGGCTTACGGTATGGGCGCTAAAATATCCAAGCACTGGTCTGTCAAAATTATTAGGTGGGTTAGTAGGCGCTACAGAGCCATTGCCCATCCCGGTTCCGCCCTGTTTACTAAAAGTAAACCAATAGGTATAAACGCGCTCGTCAATACATTGCATTTCAATATCTATTTTGTCGCCGGGTTTTATATCAATATCTTCCTGATATAATGCAACGCGAACCGTTTTGCCATCATTAAACTGGTCATTACGGGCAAAAACCTCGTTAACCTGCTTGCCGTTTACGTTTAAAACAAAACGATACTGATTTTTTTCATCGGGGGTGTCTGAGTAATATACTATAACAGTTCTGGTTATCTCTCCCTGGAATGCCTGCTCATCCAGGGCCAATGAATCTATCGCGGTCATATTGGGCATGGTTGACGACGCCTTGTAGGTTTGCCCGTCAACATCAACCTGGAGTGTATAAGTTCTGCCCGACCGGGCAATAACACCGGGCCCCTGGTAAACCCCGGGCGATGTCTCGGTTAAAAATATAGGCGAACCGCTGGTGAGGATCTTTACCGTTGCCCCGCTCACCCCCGGAAAATTGCTCGGTGCATCAAAACTCACTGAGCGGGATATCCTTACAGTTGGATTATGTGCAATATTAAGAAGGCTACCCTCAATAACCAGCTGCGGCGATGCATTCTTCAGATCAAGGTCTATTACCTTTTCGCAGGAGCAAAAAGCAATTGCCGAGAAGATAACGGCCGCCAGGTTATAAAATGCTTTCATATTAAAACTTAAAGTTATAAGTAACCGACGGAACTATACCAAATAAACTTGTTTTTACCGCTTCGGTGCGCGATGGATCGGCTGCATTGTCTCTGAATGTAATGGTATACGGATTTTTCCGGTTATAGGCATTATACAAGCCAAAGGTCCAGCTGGAATGGAACCGTTTATGTTCGCGCCCGTCAAGCGTTACCCCCAGATCCAGGCGATGATAGGCCGGCATCCTGTCGGCATTGCGCAGTGGGTAATAAAAAGTGGTAAGGCCGCCAATCCGGTATTTTCCCTGCGGATATGTAATAGCATTCCCCGTACCGTATACAAAGGTGGCTGACACGGTTACGCGTTTACGGATCTTATAAATACCAACCAGCGATACATCGTGTGTGCGATCATAAGTAGCAGGGAAATACTGCCCGCTGTTTATAGCATCAAACCTCCTCTCGGTTTTTGAAAGCGTGTAGCCTATCCAGCCGGTAAGCCTGCCCGCCTTTTTCTTAACAAACAGTTCAAGCCCGTAAGCTCTTCCCTGGCCATACACCAACTGCGATTCCACATCCTCATTACCAATAAGCTGCGAACCATCACGATAGTCTATCAAATTGTTCATGTGCTTATAATAGGCCTCTGCGGAAAACTCATAGGCGTTATTAGCCTGATTTCTGTAATAACCCACAGAGAACTGATCGGATACACCGGGCTTTATGTTATTGCTGCTCATTACATACAGATCTGTAGGTGTGCTCGCGGTTGAATTGGCCAGCAAATGGATATTTTGCGTATTGCGGTTATATGATGCTTTTACCGAGCTAAGTGCCGTTAGCTTATAGTTCATGGATATGCGTGGCTCGGGGTTAAAGTAGGTTTTAATTACCTGCCCCGATGAATAGTTGTTAGTAGCGGTAATGGTCCCGCTGCTGTTATAAGTATTTATTTTACCCGGCCCAATTAATGAGAACCAGCTTAACCGTGTGCCAAAAATGATATCAAACCTCTCGGATGGACGCCATTCGTCAGACACGTAGGCAGACGCTTCAAGGCCATAACGATTTTGGATGGCCCGTGAGTTGATAGATGACGATCCGGATGAACTTATTTCGCCGGGCGCTATGGTGTGGCGTACGGCGTTAACACCAAAATAAAGTGTGTGCTTGTCTGATATAAAATACTGCAGGTCCTCTTTTAAATTAAAATCGCGTATTCTGGATGTTACTTTAAAATCGCGGTTGGCATTGTAGCTTTGTATTATATAGCTGTAGTTACTGTAAATAAGCGAGGTATTTAAAAACAGCTTACTGTTAAAAACATGGTTAAACCGTAGGGTGCCTGTTTGGTTGCCCCAATTGGTTTCAAAGTTGTTTTTAAGGCCAAGCACATCCTTGCCAAAATATCCGGAGATAAAAAGCGTGTTCTTATCATCCAAATGATAGTTGGCCTTGGCATTTATATCATAAAAATAAAGACTGGCGTTACGCGTGGTAGAGTCTGACGATAACTTTAAAAACATATCGGCATAAGTACGCCGGGCGCTCACCATAAACGAGCCCTTGTTTTTAACAATTGGCCCCTCCACCTTAAGGCGCGACGCGATAAGCCCAATACCGCCTTGTACCGTAAAGTTCTTATCGTTGCCATCTAACATCTTAATATCTAATACAGACGACATGCGCCCGCCATATTGAGCAGGCATACCGCCTTTGTACATACTAACATCCTTAATAGCATCTGTATTAAAAGTAGAGAAGAAACCGAACAGGTGCGACGCATTGTACACCACCGCCTCGTCTAACAGGATCAGATTTTGGTCGGAGCCGCCCCCGCGAACATAAAACCCGGTATTGCCGTCGCCGGTTGTTTTAATTCCGGGCAAAAGCTGAATTGTTTTTAAAACATCCTTCTCGCCAAAAATTACGGGGATATTATCCAGCTGCTTTACGTCAAGGCGCAATACACCCATCTGCGCGCTTTCAATATTATCAGCCTCATGGCCTGCATTAGCCTTAACGGCAACTTCGGTTAGGGTATTGTTAGCTTCAAGGCTCACGTTAACCTGCGTGTTTGCATTTAATTGAACCGGCTGCGTATATGTAGCATAACCCACAAAACTTACTGCAAGCGTGTAATTTCCTTGTGGTGCGCTTAACGAATAAAACCCGTAGGCGTTTGATACAGCGCCGCTTTGCTTTAATTCAACTATCCGTACAGTAGCGCCAATTAATGTTTCGCCGGTGGCGGCATCTTTAACCGTGCCGCTAACAGCATAGTTTTTTTGCGCGAAAGCACCACTACAGCAAATACAAAACAGTACAGACAGCAACAAATAAAAAACCGGGAACTTATACATTAGCGGCGGGTAGTGGTTTAAATTGGCGCAAATATATCCTATTAAGCTTTATAAAAACGGCTTTTATATTACAATAGTATATACCTCGGCGCTATTATGCCGGGGTCTCCTCGCGTTCAACAGTAATGGTGCATTCGCCAATAAAAGCAGCCAGTGCGCCAACTGCCGCCAATACAGGGGCAATCATGGCAGCAACCACTCCAATTGTTACCGGGAAGGTAATGAGTTCCTTGCCCTCCTTATCGGTTATAGTTATTCTGCGGATATTTCCTTCGGCGATAAGCTCTTTTACTTTTTTTAAAAGATTTTCGCCATTCAATGTAAAACTTTCTTTGCCAGCCATAGTGTATTTATTATTATGACATACTTGCCTTCCGATTGTTACATTTTGACTTATAACTCAATTTAATAACTCATAATTTCTTATATTTAAGGTCTTCGCATGGAGCAGAACGAATGCAGAAAAGGCATTGGAATGAACAAACTTATAACACATGGAGCAAGGTTATAATAGCAATGATGTACTGACAACGGATAGGCCTGCCGATTTAAAAACCCTGTACAACACGTACGCGGATAGGCTGCTTGGTTATATCCTGCCTGTTGTGAATAACCGCGAGCTTGCCGAAGATTGCGTTATTAAAGTATTCACTAATATTTCCTCCTCAAAAAAAGTGTTGCCGGCAAATGCTTATAGCAATACCTGGACCTGGCTTATAACCCTTGCAAACAACGAGGTTGAACAATTAGGAGAAGCCGCAAGTGAGTGTAAATCTGTTGTTAACAATACTACGTATATACAATCCCATAAATATCTTAACAGAATGAATGAAGCCCAGCGCCTTATATTTTGCGAGGTTTACTACCATCGCAAAACCACAGCGGCACTGGCGGAGGAATTAAATTTACCTGAACCGGAGTTGAGGTTGAGATTGAAGGAAGCTTTTATGATAATAAGGGACGTGAAGGATGAGAATTAAGGAATACATAGAAAGCGGAGTGCTGGAGGCATTTGTATTGGGATGTGCAAGCGAGGAGGAGGCGAACGAAGTTTTGCTGCTTAAAAAGCAATATCCAGAAGTAAATAAAACCCTGACTGAACTGGAAACAGACATGGAGCGCATTGCGCAATATATGGCTGTGCCACCACCGCCTGATATGTTTGTACGGATAGAAAACAGTATTAATGACCTGGTAATAGCTCCGGACACGGAGATAATGCGTCCACTTGACCGGGAATGGGGGCAGCAAAGAGAGGAAAATAAGAGCCGGTATATAGAAGTTGAAGCTGAAACCAACTACATGCGTATACACAAAAACTGGAAATGGGTTTTTGCGGCTGTATTTGTATTGGGAAAGATATTTTTAGCCTGCGCCATTTATTTTTACCTGGAAAGCAGGCAGGCCAAACAGCAGGTGCAAGAGCTAAAGGCCGCAGCCAAAGCAATAAAGGCACATTAAAACCCGTCGCGTCAAACTAACCAATTAATTAGTAACCAGTGAAATAGCAATTTATGAATGCAACGCAATGAAAAAATTGTGTATAGTAAAATAATCATTATATTTGTGGTTTGGTAAGAAATCCTTTCTTACTAATGTGATAAGGTTTAGGTTGGAGCCTTCTGACAGCGAGTGTCGGGAGGCTTCTTTTTTTGCCTAAAAATTGACCCTTATTACCATTCATCCCGCTCTTTTTATAGACAATACCCCCCGCCGAAGACATAAAAACAGGTCATTTAAAGCAATTTTTTTTATTGAAACCCAATGATTTAAGCTAAAAACAACCCTAATGGCACAACAATTGGGCTGTTAAACCGTCATTAATACAGTTTTTAACAAAAAGAAAGGGAACATATAACGCACTTTACTCAAAATTTTATTCACTAAAAAAGAAGACAACATGAGAAAGTTCCTTTTAATTGCAGCCGTAGCCACATCGGCATTATACTTTGTCGCGGGTAAAGCATCGGCCCAGGTAACAGATACAACAAGAAAAACGACACCGGCCCCGGCAGCACAATCAGAATCGCCTACGCCTACTGATGACGTAGCAAGGGTATTATTAAGCAACACAGATTATTCTACAGCCGCGGCAGCAGTGAAGACTGCCGGACTTGACACTGTGCTTAAAGCAGGCGGGCCGTATACCATATTTGCGCCCAATAACGCGGCTTTTAACAAACTGCCCGCTGGTACGCTGGAGGGCTTAACCAAAGATCCGGCTAAGCTTAGCGCCTTTTTAAAGGGCCACATAGTAACCGGCAGATACAGTAAAGCAGATATTATAAAGGCCTTAACAGCGGGTAAAGGCAAGGCAAACCTATCTACTATTGACGGGCAGACTTTGGCTCTATCAGTAAGTCCTAATAAAACGCTGCAGTTAACTAACGCGGCAGGCGTATCAGCCGAAGTTTCGCTTTACGACCTGATTGGTACCAATGGGGTTGTGAACGGCATAAACGCGGTGCTGTTGCCTAAGTAAATTATTTAGTTTAAATCTGAGCGCCCCGGTTGAGAGATCGGGGCGTTTTTTTTGTGTAAACCTATTTTAGGACAAGACAATCCGAAGTTGAAAACTTCGGATAGCGGGAGAAAAACGCTATTTAACTTCATCTATTGCCACCACCTGGTATACAATATTAAAACGTTTGGCATTTTCTTCTACAGTAGTTGCAAATCCCGCCTCCTTACGCAAACGGTTTACCTGGTTAGGATTTTTTATGGGCCAAATAAAACTTTCAACTTTCCCGTTTTTCAGCTTTTTCGTCATGGCTTGGGTCCCATATACTTGCTCTTTGCCTTCGTTCATCAGTTGCCTGTCAAGCATCATAGCGTATAGAGAGAATGGAAGCTCATTTTCTTCGGCAGCTTTTTTAATAAGGGGGAGGTATCTGTCAATTTTGTTGGAATGCTGTATAAGGTTCCATGCGGATTCGTTGGTAGGGCTTCCTACCAGCGTTTTTCCGGGATAGCCGTATTTGTCAAACACCCTTTCAATAAATGCCAGGTTGGATGAATCGATATGGTTTTGTAATTTCCAGTAATGCATGTTTGCTTCATTAACTGTAAGCGCGAGCGATTTAGCTACCGAATCTCTTTTAGTTGGTTGAGCCAGGTAGGTGAGTATTTCACGGTACTTTTGATCAAGTGCCATAACACTATCCAGCTGCTTTTTTAAAGGAAGATTTATTTGCTTTTGAGCCATCCCCTCGGCCGCGATAGAAAAGAGTAAAAGTGTGATAAGGATTTTCATGATCAAATTTAATTAACTACCAACGCGTAGGTAGCAAGTATTGTATTTGTTACAGGATCATTCCGTAATTTGCATCAATGAATATCTCAATTGGAATAGTTGATTTTTTGATGCTTGCGTTGGTTGTACAAGGGCTAATACTGTCGATAGTGTTAACTGTTTCCTCAAGGAAGATTGATAACAACCGTTACATTGCCGCTTTTATTTTCGTGGTAGCAGAATCAACGCTGTTAATGGAGTTGGATTATTTGGGCGTTTTACAACAATATCCATGGCTCCTTACAGCGATAGCGCCATTAAACATGGCATTAGGGCCGCTGGTTTATTTATATGCCCGCGGCATTGCATTTGGTAATCAGCAATCTGGTCGAAGTATTTTCATCCACTTTGTGCCGACCATTTTGTACATGAAGCACCAGATCATTTATCTGCTTTACATATCGGGCGTTTTATCAATCCCTTTTATTAGTGACCTGTACGTTTTGCCTTTTACCCAGCGCATCCTCTTTGGTTTTAATAGCCTTGCGCTTATCCCTGCATTTCTTTCGTTGGTGATTTATTCGTTCGTTACTTATAAAATGGTGTCGGATCATATTGATGACAGGGAATTATCAGCTTACAGAAAAGCAGACCTGAAATGGGTAAAAATGCTGGTACAGATAGTTTCGGTTTTGATATTGGTATGGTTTGTATCCATACTTGCCGGTTTTATCTTTCCGATACCTGACATGGAGCCCTGGTTTCATTACTGCTTATATATCCCGGCCATTGTATTTGTTTATTGGTTGGGGATGATGGTTTACAAGCGGCAAAGGATAATGAATAAGGACGAGATGCTTGACTATATTAAACAACCGGTAAAAGCTCATTTTAAAGACGAGGAAGCATCGGGTTACTATAATCAGCTTAAAGAGCTAATGGTAACAGATAGCTTGTATATGAATCCTGTTTTGAAAGTTGACATGCTTGCCGCGCGTCTAGCCATTCCCGAAAAAGGGCTCTCCAATTTGTTAAACCAATACGCCGGAAAAAACTTTAACGATTTTGTAAATGAGTTTAGGGTTGAAGAAGCGAAAAAGAAGTTAACAGATCCCCGCTATGGCAATTTTACCATAGCCGCCATTGCTTTAGAATGCGGATTTAACTCACTGGCGACCTTTCAGCGGGTATTTAAGCAGACAACAGGCATAACGCCGAGTCAGTATCAAAACGACTCGAAAAGCAAGCGATGATGTAAAATAGTTAGCGTTGTTCGGAGGATTTGAAAGGAAGCGGGGGGTGGTGCGATTCCTTCCTCGGGGAAGGTGTAGGAAGGGGTTAATTGGAGTTTAGTTCGCGAAAACCCCTACCCGCCATTTCACAACCAGCCGCACCCTTCCCCAGGGAAGGAGTCTTATAACTAAACTTCCGAAAACTTGTCGGTAAATAATCCTCAAATCCCGATTTGAGTGGACGCGAGCTAAGATATTGACCTTCTTTGCCTCAAAAACATAACAAATGAAAAAGCTTTTTACATCATTCCTCCTCAGCGCATTTATATGCACCGCAACATTTTCCGCACGTTCTGTCAAAGGTAGTCCTGCCTCCATTCAGCAATCAGCATTAGCTATCTACGAAGGCAAATATCAAATGGCGGTTAAAGGCCAGCCGGCTTATATAGAGATCAAGCTGACAGGCGATCAACTAACGCTTACCTCGCTATGGGACAAACAAGAAAACAAGATCAAACGATTGTCCGGCGATAATTTCATGATGGAGGGGCACGATTGGTCCGTCAAATTTATCCGTGACTCAAAAGGTAAGGTGAGTGAGGTTGTAGTGATGGGTACCGATCATTGGAAAAAAATAAACGGATAGGGAAATGAAAGATACGTCCCTGTTAAAAAAGGCTATTACCTGCGTAATGGCCGGATTGATAATTGCCGCGGTATTATTGGTGCTTGGCCATAGCGGTGCAATCTCATGGTTCCCTCCACCGGTGGTTTTCTCGCTCGTCGGTTTGAGCTTGTTTTTTTCGATAGTTTTCCCCTTTATATGGCAGTACAGGGAGAATAAGGGAGCCTGGAATTCTGCGAAGATCTACACATGGTTATACAACCTTATCCGTTACGCTATAGCGTTTAACATGATGACTTTTGCGTGGAAAAAGTTTCTTGGTCTGCAGTTCGCCACGCCGTCCTATACTTCAGAACTGCCATTGAACCAGCAAAGCGGCGAAATGCTTACGTGGTACTATTTTGGCTATTCGCACACGTTCTCACTTATTTTGGCTTGCCTTCAATTAGGCGGCGCTATTATGCTGCTGTTTAGAAGGACGCTTTTATTAGGCGCAGTTATTCTGTTTTCGCTGATGCTAAATATTATGCTGATAAACATCTTTTATCACCTAAACTTAGGCGCTTTACTACAATCTATCCTTATTACAATGGGGATCTCGTTCATCCTGGTGCTGCATTACGAAAGGCTATTGGTGTTTTTTATTAAGCCGCAACCCGATTCGTTTTTGGCAACTGCGTATAGTTTTAAAACCAAAAATTTAATAAGATTCCTGGTAATTGCGCTGGCATTGTTGTTTACTTATTGTTTGACGCTTTAATAAATTAGGTCTCTATACGCTGATCCAAGGGTGACCCAAAGTGTTGCTATTCTGTTGCTAAAGTGATCCAAACTGATCCAAAAAAAAGGCCAATTTTGGCCTTTTTCAATAAGTTTATAATCAATTACTTATCATCATTTTACAGCTAATTTTACTGACGAATAAGTAGTTTCACTTAAAATGGTTAAATACTTAGTATTCAATTAATTGCATTTTTGATTTTTCGGTAACGTATTTATTTTGGATCACCTGCACTTTACCTTAATTATCGCTGATGAACTCTGCCTCGGTTGTTAGATGTTACTTACTAAACACGTCAATCATCACCTCATTGCCGCTCTTAATATCAACGATATAGTCGCCCTTATCAGCCGGGCGTTTGTGAGAAAAAACACGCTGCTTATAAATACTCGGCGACAGGTCGCGTTTGCGCAGGTATTCTGCCCATGCTTTTTTATCAGCATCGGTAAGGGTGTTGCGGCCTTGTTTATCCATCATGGCTATCATAAAAGGCTCGCGCGAGTTGCTGGTCCAGCGGGTAGCATCCTGTCTTACCTCCACCTTATACCGGCCCTCGACGGGGCCCTGGTTTTTAGGCACCAAAAATCTGCCCAATTCGCCGGTACCCGTATTCCTGATAAAGACGATAGCCGGTGGGGCTTCTTTATCATCCAAGGGGGTTAGTATCACCATGCCGTCCAACAAGGGCGCGCCATCTAACTTTACAACACCCGCTAAACTAACCTGCGGCTTAGCGGTAAGGTAGCCGCCTGCTGTCATCCAGTTATGCAACAGGTTGGTCCACTCGCCTAATATGGGGTCGCCTATGGCGAAGCCGGTACCATGTATGCCGTTTCTAAAAAAATGCGCCTCTATCGGCACGTTTGCTCTATACAAACGGGTGTACATATCCAGCATACCCCCCTGGCTGCCCCTGTCTTCCACTGTGCCGTACATAAATGTTGGCGGCATAGCGGCTAAAGCAGCGGCATCTGTATTATCCGCAATGCGGGTAGAGCCATAAGCAAGGATCAAAAAGTTGGGTTTTGAGGGTAAAGCGCTCAATGCATCTGTCGCCTCCATCTTTAAAGGGTTCAGCGACATGTCAGCTATCATGGTTGCCCCGGCAGAAAAACCAACCGCACCTACACGGTCTGCAGATATTTTATAATCTGCGGTATGCGCCCGTATGTATTGCATAGCGCGCTGTCCGTCGGCCACCCAATCATTACGGGCATACAGCGGCCTTAACCTGTAACGCAGCAAAAACGCGGTGATGCCGTGCTCCTTTAGCCATTGTGCAACCAACGTGCCTTCATGGTCAATAGCGCGGATGGTAAATCCACCACCCGGCACCACTAACACGGCAGCGCCATTACGCTTTGTTGCATCGGGGATAAAGGGAATAATTGCGGGTTTGTCCTCATCGCTTGTTCCTGTTGCGCCCGGTGCGCCGGCGGGCCATAAAAGTATAGGGTCGGCCAGTTTTTGTGCCACGGCGTTAAAAGACAGTGCTGTAAAAACAACAGCGAGCAATAGTCTATGAAATTTCATTTAAATTAGGTTTATAAATAAAGTTAGCTAAATCTGCCAGATTTTAGCAAATACTAAGGCCCACAGGCTTATTACAAATTAATTAGTGGCATTGGGGCGCATTGCCATCCACTCAAACACCATACAGATAAACACAATGTTTCCCTAATGTTATCAATGTGTTAAATCGGCTTTTTCGCAATTATTCTGACCAGATTATGATTTATTTTACCCGCTTAATTGCCTTTAAAAGACCAAATGATCATTGTAATTGTCGCGGTTGTTTCATTAGTGTTAATGCTGTTGTTATTCAACTCGGTTATACCCAAAGATATTCCTGTAGTATTTTGGGCCAAGGTTGAGCTTTTTTGGGTGCTGATATCATTTATGGGGGTAATATACGGCACTATTGAAGTATTGGGTATAGACAAGAAAGGCGAGTACGAAGAACGGCATGATGCCGCCCGTATGGAATTTCAGGAAGCGCAGATACTACTTGGCGAGCACGCGCCTATGTTCAATTTAGCAAAATCGTCAGAAGGAGAACGTGTTGGCTTAGCCTGGTTCCACCGGGTAGCCGACCTTATGGACGAGGGCTATGAGTCGCCGCGTTGGGAAAGTTTTGTAAACTATACCGAAGGCTTTGTTTTTAAAAGCAAGCAATTTCCGGTTAAGCCAAGAGTAGAGGCACTTAGATACGCCTGGCCTGCAAACCCTGATTTTAAGAGCGATGACATTGCCTTTAAGGAAAATATAAAACTTTTTGCTGATCGCCTGGAAAGTATTGAGCGTGAAAAGGAGCGGCTAAAAAAAGAAGCGCCGGATAATACGCCCCATACTTTGCCGCGTTACCTAATTGCTTTGGTGTTTTTAGTTGGATTATCGCTTAAAATATTAAAAATACGGCATGAGGCTTACCGGTAATTTAGTTTGCAGTTTGCTAAAACGTATAGTTTCATAAATTATACAAACTTTTAATTAATTGTCAGTTCTTTTCAGTTAATTTATTAACTTGCGATACCCTTCGGCTGTGTGTAACTAAAGCAGGGCCAAAATCGTAATAAGCTTATAAACAGTTTTTTAAATCCGTTATGAACGAAGTGAATACTTCCATACTCATCATAGATGATGAGGAAATGGTTCGGGACAATATTGCCGATATATTAATGCCGCAATCCTCATTTGAGGACTACGACAATATGAATGATGCAATGGACGTGTTGTTTGATGCGCCGAAGCCGTTATTGTCTACCCGGGCATCAAACAGGCCTATTTTTACCGTTGAAAAGGCAGCCAACGGCATGGAAGGTATTAAATGTGTTAAGCAGGCAGTTGCAGAGCAGCGGCCTTTTGCCGTGATATTTCTGGACATGCGTATGCCGGGCATAAGCGGACTTGAAACCGCGATAGAGATAAGGAAGCATGATATGAAGGTGGAGATCATCTTTATTACAGCTTATAGCGACCGCTCTATTGATGAGATAGTTGAGCAGGCCGGACAAAACGTAGGCTACCATTGCAAACCCTATGCCCCCGAAGAGATCATACAGATTGCAACCAAAGCGGTAACAGATTATAACAAGCTCCGCAACCTGGAAAAATTGATAGAATCTATTTCTACTATCGGTCTTAATAAGAATCAACTTAACTCGCTGTTAAAAAATATTCTTGACCAGCTTGCCGGTTTTGTTGATACCGACCTGGCATTGATTGGCAAACTGCATAACGATTTCAGTTATGAAAAGATTCTTTCAATAGGAGCACTCGACAATGAAATTAATACCGATGAATTGGTATCAAGAGTAAAGAACTTAAACATAAAGGAAGATGAGGTTGTACAAATAGACGAGTTGTTTTTAGCAAGGATGGACAACTATACTGTGTTTGCCATTCTGAAGAAACAGGAAAAGCTTAAGATCGAAAAAATGTATCTGCTGAAGCTTTTTATTCAAAACGCCGCGCAAGCCATACGCAACGCCGAATTAAATGAAAAGCTCCTACAAAATGAAAAGCTTTCTGCTGTAGGGCAGGTGATAGGCATGGTAATGCACGATCTGCGGTCGCCTATAAAAAGCATTAAACTGCTTACTGATCTGATTCGCCGCGATGGAATAGAAAGCCAGTGGATAGGTTTGATAGACCAATGTGCCGAGCAAGCATCAGAAATATTTGATGACTTTTTAGATTTCATTAGAAACGAACCGGTAAAAAAGTCGGCTATTCCGTTAAGTAAGATCGTAAATGATGCAGTGGTAATGAACGAAGGCCGCCCCGGTATAAACGAGATAAGTATACAGGTTGATGTTGCCGATGGCCTTATGGTACAAGGCGATGAAAGTAAATTACGCCGCGTGTTTAGTAACTTGACTGCTAACGCGATTGATGTATTGCATGATCAAAAAGTTGCGGGCGCATGGATAAAGCTGAGTGCCCAGGTTATTGGCAAGGAGATAGTTATAACGGTGCAGGATAACGGCCCGGGTATCCCTTCAGAAATTCAGCGGACGCTTTTTGAACCATTTGTTACAAAGCAGAAGAATCAGGGCACAGGTTTGGGCCTGGCTATAGTTAAACAATACGTAGTTGCACATGGCGGCAGTATTGAGGTTAAGAATGATCCGGGAGCGTTATTTACCCTAACCCTGCCTTTGTAAGCGGCATGGCCGCCAGAATTTCAACAACCGGATATGAAACAAGAAATAAATGCAAGCCAGGTAGAAAGCGCGCTGTTGCGCACCCTGATAGATAGTTTGCCCGATGTTATTTACGTAAAAGATGACCGGGGGCGGAAGATAATTGCCAACCACGCCGATGTTGCATCGTTGGGATTAGTAAACGAAGAGGATGTAATAGGCAAAACCGACCTTGAACTGTTAGAGGGTAGTATAGGCGAACGGTGTTACCAGGATGATATGGATATCATTAACACCGGCCAGGCTATTGTTAATAAAGAGGAGTTTTTTTTTGATGCCGAAGGCAGGCAGCAATGGCTGCTAACTACAAAAATGCCCGTGCAGGATGCAAACGGCAAAACAAGCCATATATTAGGAATAGGACATAATATTACCCGCCGGAAGGAATACGAGGACTCGCTAGAGAAACTTAACGGGGAACTTAGCAGCCAGGCAGAGGAGCTAAAGTATCTCAATGAACAGCTTACGCTACAAAAGGAGCAGGAAACAGAAAAGGCAATTGCACAGGGCAAATTTGAGATCGCATCAGAAATACTGCATGATATAGGCAACGCGCTTGTAGGCTTTGGGGCCTACCTTAACCGTATTAACCGGATATTAGAAAAAGGCAATCTTAAAGCCATAACCAATCTGTCGCTTTTTATTAACGCGCAGCAAAGCGTGCTTGCAAACGCTTTAGGTGCAGACAAGGCCAACGCTTTACTTGCCCTTACCGAAGGGATAGCCAAAACACAAACAGAAGGGAATGCCGAGCTGTCAACCTCGGTAAACGAGCTGCTTAATATTACCGGTCACATTCAGGAAATATTGAATATTCAGCGGCAATTTGTGGCAGGCCGTGAAGGTACGCATCAACGTAAGCCTGTAAATCTGGTCAATATAATCAGCGATTGCCGGGCCATGTTACTGGCATCATTAGAAAAGAAACGCATAAGGCTGCACGCTAATATTGCGCCCGGCACCTTCATTATAAAAGGCGATCACACCAAATTGATGCAGGTTATATTGAACGTGTTGAAAAACAGTGTGGAGGCCATTGATATGGAAACTGAAGAAAGGGACATTACCATATCGCTGCTGGCTACCTCTGCCTTAATTGAGTTAAAAGTTAAAGACAACGGCAAG
Organism: uncultured Mucilaginibacter sp.; assembly: GCF_946479965.1. The sequence goes on from NZ_CAMLHX010000005.1 coordinate 97,778, forward strand.
GGGTTTTCAGCCGAAACGGGGGCGCATCTTTTTGAACGGGGCTTTACCACCAAAAGCAACGGCACCGGACTTGGCTTGTATAGTTGTCGCTCTATTATTGAAAGCCATGCCGGTGAGTTTGATATAAAAAGCGATGGTATAGATAAAGGTGCCGAGGTTACAATTGCCTTTAAGTTGGAGGAATAGAAAGGTAACAAGTATTCTACTCTAACTTGCCTTGCAAAAGGCCGTTTAAGTTTCCCTGCGACTCTCCCCTAATCATAATTACCGGTGGCTTTGTCGCTATTTTTAGCAGCAGTACATTAGGCAGCGCCGTTTTAAAATAAGGAGCCTCATCTGAGCGTGCTACCTTAACGCTGTATATGGCAAGTGCCGGAATGCGTACATTGGCGGTATCAGTTAAAAGCGCGCCATCAAGCAGAAAGATTATTGGTTTTGATTGTTCCCTTGCGCCTAAGTTGGCCTTTACGATATCTTTTAAAGACAGAAGCGGGCTTTTAAGCAGGTTTTGTGTTTTCTGCTTATCCTTTGAGGTTACATAAATAACACCATTAGGGAACTCCGCCCGCCTTTGTACATCAATATTTACTATGTCAGCAGGTGGCAGATAGTTAACGTAATTGATATTTACCAATACCGAATCTATAATAACAGCCGGCATAGCCGTGGGGTGAGTTTGCGCAAAACTGCGGGCAGATGTCACTGCTAATAATAGGATGAGCAACTTTTTCATAGGATGGTATAAAGTATGCAAAATACATATAAAGTTAGGCACATGCAATCGTTTGTCAAAGCGAACGGCTGGATAACCGCCGTTCTGTCATAAATCCTGACGTATTGCCTTGTTATTACACTTTAGGGAAATATTGCTACAATTAGGTTAAACTTTGTTGGCTAATATGTATCAAACAGGTAGTTACATTGGCTAAATGTAAAAATTGAACCACGTTTAGCTTTTTTAACACAATATTTCTTGCATAAACTTTAACTTTTAATAGATTGCACATCATAATAGTGTCTGTTTATTGTTGAGCTGAAAAGTTGGCAATAATATTGTTGATAAGTTGGAAACAAGCGTCATAACATCTAAAAACATTTTGGTATATTAGGGCGTGTTAACATAGGAGTATATATGGAAGCTAAATTTTCGCCGCGGGTAAAAGATGTAATACAATACAGCAGAGAGGAGGCCTTGCGCCTTGGGCACGACTATATCGGCACGGAGCATCTTTTGCTTGGGCTTATAAGGGATGGTGACGGAGTGGCTATTAAGCTGCTTAAAGAACTGGCAGTTGATACTGCCAGGCTTCGCCGTTCTGTTGAAGACGCTGTAAAAGGAACTATAGGAACTAACGTACATATTGGCAGCATTCCGCTGACAAAGCAAGCCGAGAAAGTATTGAAGATAACTTACCTTGAAGCAAAGATCTTTAAAAGCGATGTAATAGGCACCGAGCATTTGCTGTTGTCTATCCTTCGCGATGAGGACAATATTGCGTCACAAATATTGATGCAGTTTAATGTTAATTACGAGATTTTTAAAGGCGAGGTTGAATCGCACAAAAATAACGTAACCGATGAAATGCCGGGTGGCTCACCAACAGGTGGCGACGACGACTTTAAGGAAGAAGAAGCATTTAATCAGCCTAAAAAGGTATCAGACATCAAATCAAAAACGCCGGTATTAGACAACTTTGGCCGCGATTTAACCCGCGCTGCCGAGGATGGTAAACTGGACCCGATTGTAGGAAGAGAGAAAGAGATCGAGCGGGTATCGCAGATATTATCACGTCGTAAAAAGAACAACCCGATATTGATTGGTGAGCCGGGCGTTGGTAAAAGCGCAATTGCCGAAGGTTTGGCATTACGTATAGTACAGCGCAAGGTTTCGCGCGTGTTGTTTAACAAACGTGTAGTTACTTTAGATCTGGCATCGCTGGTGGCAGGTACAAAATACCGCGGCCAGTTTGAGGAGCGTATGAAAGCTGTTATGAACGAGCTTGAAAAATCTCCGGATGTGATCTTGTTTATTGATGAGATCCATACCATTGTTGGTGCAGGCGGGGCTTCGGGCTCGTTAGATGCATCTAACATGTTTAAACCGGCTTTGGCCAGGGGCGAAATACAATGCATTGGTGCTACAACTTTAGATGAGTATCGTCAGTATATTGAGAAAGACGGCGCTTTAGATCGTCGTTTCCAGAAGGTAATGGTTGAACCGGCCACACCTGCTGAAACCGTGGAGATATTAACCCGCATAAAAGATAAATACGAAGAGCACCACGGTGTAACTTACACCCAGGAAGCTATTGAAGCCTGCGTTGCTTTAACCACCCGTTATATTACTGACAGGTTTTTACCTGATAAGGCGATAGACGCACTGGATGAATCGGGCTCACGTGTGCACTTGACCAATATCCACGTTCCGCAAGAGATACTGGATATTGAGAATAAAATTGAGCAGATAAAGGTAGAGAAGAACAAAGTGGTACGCAGCCAAAAGTATGAGGAAGCGGCCAAGTTGCGCGATACTGAAAAACATTTGCTGGAAGAGCTGGAACAAGCCAAAGGTGTTTGGGAAGCTGAAACAAAATCAAAACGTTACACGGTAACCGAAGATAATGTTGCCGAGGTGGTATCTATGATGACCGGTATCCCGGTACAGAAAGTTGGCCAGGCTGATAGCCAGAAATTACTCAACATGTCTGAAAAGATTGGTGAGAAAATTATTGGCCAGGACGATGCTGTTAAAAAACTGGCCCGTGCTATCCAGCGTACCCGTGCCGGGTTAAAAGATCCTAAAAAGCCTATTGGCTCGTTTATATTCCTGGGCCCAACCGGCGTAGGTAAAACAGAGCTGGCAAAAGAGCTTGCACGCTTTATGTTTGATACCGAAGACGCGCTTATACAAATTGATATGAGCGAGTACATGGAGAAATTCGCGGTATCACGTTTAGTGGGAGCGCCTCCGGGATATGTAGGTTACGAAGAAGGTGGACAGTTAACAGAAAAAGTACGCCGCAAACCATATGCTGTAGTATTATTGGATGAGATTGAAAAAGCTCATCCTGATGTATTCAATATATTGTTACAGGTGCTGGATGAAGGTCAGCTGACAGACTCATTAGGCCGTAAAGTTGATTTCAGAAATGCTATCATCATCATGACATCAAACATTGGCGCACGCCAATTGAAAGATTTTGGTCAGGGTGTTGGTTTCAGTACAGCGGCGCAAACCAGTCAGACCGATGCGCATGCAAGAGGTGTGATTGAAAATGCTTTGAAACGTGCTTTCGCTCCGGAGTTTTTAAACCGTATTGATGATGTGATCGTATTCAACTCATTGGGTAAAGAAGAGATCTTCAAGATCATTGATATAGAGTTGGCTTCATTGTTCGGTCGTGTTAATAGCTTAGGCTACAAAATTGAACTTACTGAAGGTGCCAAAGAGTTTATTGCCGATAAAGGTTACGACTCGCAATTTGGTGCCCGTCCGCTTAAACGTGCCATCCAAAAATACCTGGAAGATCCGATTGCTGAAGAGATACTGAAAGGCGAGCTTGGCGATGCCGAGACCATGTTGGTTGATTACGATAAAGATGCTAACGAGATAAAGGTGACCGGAAAGAAAGCCCCGGGTAAAAAGCCAAAGCAAGAAGAACAGAACTAATTTAGTTCGAATAAATAAGGTAACGTCCCGGTAGATCAATCTATCGGGACGTTTTTTTTGTGCTTAATTACCCAAAATGGAAAAAGTTGAAAATATCAAAACCAACGGCTAAACCTTTTGGTTACAATTAAATCATACAGTAACTAAATTAAAGCACTTATGAAAAAAAGTTTATTAATAGTGTTAGCAGTTATGTTTGTAGCAGCTATAACATCATGTACAAAAAAGTACGTTACACCCAATACCAATACAACGGTATATGCAACAGTAAAAGCCAATAGTTGGGTATTAGACCCCGCCGACGGCGGTTCGTATGCTGCTACTGTACTCGTTCCTGCTCTCGACAATAAATACAACGAAGATGGAGCAGTACTGGTTTATTTATCATTTGGAGATGGAGTGTTTGAGCAAATACCCCAGGTATACGCAGGTCAGTCGTACAGTTATTACCATACAACCGGCAAAGTTGTAATTTACTCACAGGCACCTAACGGTGGTCCTAAAACACCGCCTACAAACGACATTAGGGTTAAAATAGTGCTAATAGATTCTAATTATTAGCAGCCGGTGTAAAAAAACAAAAGCCCTCCTGATTTATCGGGAGGGCTTTTTGCTTTTAGCAAATTGCTTATTGAGTTAGGAATTATTTCTCCATTTGTTCTATCACCTCTTTGGTAACACCGGTGAAAGAAAAACCACCATCGTGGAATAGGTTCTGCATGGTCACCATGCGGGTAAGGTCTGAAAATAACGATACGCAATAATCAGCACATTGAGCGGCATCAGCATTACCCAGCGGGCTCATTTTCTCGGCGTAGTTAATAAAGCCGTCAAAGCCTTTAACGCCTGATCCTGCAGTGGTGCGGGTTGGCGATTGAGATACAGTGTTTACGCGAACTTTCTTTTGGGTACCGTAGAAGTAACCGAAGTTGCGTGCAATGCTTTCTAAAATGGCTTTATTATCGGCCATATCGTTATAGTCAGGGAATACCCGTTGAGCGGCGATATAAGTTAGCGCCACAACTGATCCCCACTCGTTTATCGCATCCATTTTCATGGCGGCTTGCAATACACGGTGCAGACTTAAAGCTGATATATCAAAACCCTTGTGGGTAAAGTCGTAGTTGTTTTGCGTATAGGGAATAGATTTGCGCACGTTAACGCTCATGCCTATAGAGTGCAGCACAAAATCAACACCACCACCAAAATGATCCATGGTTTGGGTTAGCAGGTTGTTGATATCATCATTATTGGTAACATCGGCACCAATAACAGGCGCGTTGCATTCTTCAGCCAGTTTATTCAATTCGCCCATGCGTAAGGCTATTGGAGCGTTGCTCAACACAATTTGAGCTCCTTCTTCAACCGCGCGTTGCGCAACTTTCCAGGCGATAGACTGCTCATTCAATGCACCGAAGATGATGCCTTTTTTCCCTTTTAATAAATTATAAGCCATTTATTTGAGTTTGATTATAACGGGGCAAATGTATGTATTTATTTAAATGTATAATAATTCAATTATGCTCGTTTATCGCGATGCAATCGCTTAACCATATTAAGCGCTCGTCGCAGACGAGCGCAAGATAAATGAGCGCAACTTGATTACTTATCTCTATTTGGATCAAAAGAATCTTTAAAGTAAATCTCATCTATCTTCACCTTTTTCCCGTCCTTGATAGTTCGTATCGCGCCTATTTGTAAATTATTATCCAGCCAATTTCCATTAACCTTCTCTTCATGCCTTATGCCGGACAGATCCCAGTCAGTAACGAGTTTTATTTGATAGTCCGAGAAAATCGACCGATTTAAGAATGATAGATTTTCTTTGAAATAACTGTAATTAATGCTCTTCCTTTTATTCCAAATCGTTCCATAGAAAGTGGCCGTCTCTAAGTTGTATCCTTCTAAGAAGTATAAGGTATCGATTTCACCTTCTAACAGAGAGGTTGTGTCCAAAGCATAGGCTTTCATTCTCGCTTTATTTTTGTGACTGCTTAAATGGAAGGGAGACTTATCATTAGCTCCCCCATTCTTTTTATAAATTTTTGAGGAGATGGTAAGAAAGGAGGCTTTAGGTGAGCAACCAATTAATCCTATGATCAATAAAAGAATTATGCCTTTAAGGGTGCTCATCGTCTGAAGTTTTGATGTCAATATTGCAAAACCGCTTTAGGGGGCTAACAATTCCCTTGCATTTTGCAATGCACTCTCTCCGGGCTTATCCCCGCTTAGCATTTTGGCTATCTCGGTCACCCGTTCGTTGTTGTTTAGCTGCTTAATACGGGTATAGGTAGTTGCCGCCGTATCGTCTTTATACACATAATAATGCGCCTTGCCTTTGCTGGCTATTTGCGGCAAGTGAGTTATGGTAATTACCTGCAAGTTCTCGGCCAGTTGCTGCATTATCAACCCCACACGATTTGCTACCTCGCCGGATACACCTGTGTCTATCTCGTCAAAAATGATGGTAGGCAAGGCCGTGTTTTTAGCGATGAGGGATTTAATGCCCAGCATCAGCCGAGAAAGCTCACCGCCTGATGCCACTTTGCTCATTTCTGCCAAGGCATGACCTTTATTTGCTGAGAACAGGAAGCGAACAGCATTTGCGCCATCTTTTTCCAATTCGCTATCAGTTAAATTTATATTTAACGCTGCATTGCTCATACCCATTTCGGCCAGGCTGTGCACCACTTGTTTCTCTATTTCAGGGATGGCCTTGGCGCGCCCGGCAGCTAATTTACCGGCCAGTTGCTCCAGTTCTTTTCTTTCTGCTGCTAACTGCTGCTGCAACTTTTCAATGGCTTCGTCGCCAAAAACAGCTTGTTGTATTTTGCCTGATAGTTCTTCCTGCAAAGCAAGTAACTCCGCATTGGTACTCACGCGATGCTTTTTTTGCAGGTTGTAGATGATGGTAAGGCGGGTATTTATATCAGCGGCACGGGCTTCGTCGGTATAGGTGCGTTGCTCAATATTATCAATTTCGGCAGCAATATCTTTCAATTCAATTACTACGCTGTTTAATCTTTCGCGCAGTTCCTCAATCTCCGGATTAAATTTAGCAGGTGTTCCTAATTGCGTACCCGCCTCGCGTAGTTGCAACAACGCAGCGGCTTCGCTTTCCTGCAACAGGTAATTGGCAGCTAATAAATTGCGTTTAATTTCTTCGGCGTTATTTAGCGTGTAAAGCTCCTTTTCCAGTTTTTCCTGCTCATTGGCAACTAGTGCAGCTTTTTCAAGCTCATCAAACTGAAACTGGTAATAATCAAGGTCGGCCTTAGCTTTTTTGCTGTCTTCTATCAGCAGCTTTAGACGGGCGCCTCCTTTTTTATACTGACTGAATTTTACGCGATATTCATCCAACAACGCCGGGTGTTTTGCAACGGCATCAACCACCATCAACTGAAACAAGGGATTATTGATCTCTAATGTGGCATGTTGTGAGTGGATATCTATCAGTTTCTCTCCTAAAGTTTTTAAAACAGTAAGGTTTACCGGAGTATCGTTTACAAAAGAGCGCGATTTACCATCTGCAGATATTTCGCGGCGTAGAACGGTTTCAGCCTCATAATCCAGGTCGTTCTCCTCAAAAAAACTTTTTAGGTGAAACCCATCAATTTTAAACAGGCCCTCTATAATGCATTTTTTTTGCTGATTGAAAAAGTAGCGGCTCTCCGCCCGTTGACCCAGTATTAGTGACAGCGCACCCAGAACGATGGATTTACCCGCACCGGTCTCGCCCGTAAGTATGTTTAGGCCCTTGTCGAAAACAATTTCCAGGTCATCAATTAAAGCGTAGTTATTAATACTTAGCTTTTGCAGCATACAGGCATCCTTTATTTAGGTTACTAAAGTACAAAAAACGCGGGTTTTTGTTGGTAAAATACGGCCAACTATTCAGGTTCACATTTCCCCGGAAAGCGAAATATGCGTTGCTTAATGACCATTTGTTTGAAGCAGCAAGTGTTCCAAACCGATTAATTTGCTGTTCCAAAGTGTTCCAATTTTAAGCGAAAATTGAAAAGCGCCACAATATGCTTATTATCAGTTGTTTGCAGGTGTTTTACAGTTAACCTTACTGACTTATAAGTAGTTTCAAAGTGTTCCAAACTGTTTCGCTTACAAAATCAAACCTGCTGAAAAACAAATAGTTAGCACCGTCAGTCATATTTTCAATATCACAAGGCTTTATATTTTTTGGAACAGCAGTGGCCCGGCAAACAACCGCAAAAAACAAAGGACCGGCGTACGGCCGGTCCTTTCAAACTAAATATAAACTGATCTACTATAAAGGTTTTGCCGCTGGGGCAACTTTAGCTTCAGGAGCTTCTTTTGCCTCAGGTTTCTCAGGCGCTTCGGGTTTCTCAGGTGCTTCAGGTTTCTCAGGCAATTCCTTAAGCTCTTTGATGATTTCCACCTCTTTCATCACTTTTTTAAAATCTGGGCTATCTTTAAACTTTTCGGCCATTTTTAGCGCCTGTTCTACCATCTTTTGCTGTTGCTTTTTCCACTCGGGGCTGTTAGTCATTTTTTTACTCATCTCGGCCGCCTTTAGGCCAAACGCGGTAGCATTTTTAACAAGCTCTGCCTGGTTTTTTTGCCATTCGGCGCTGTTGGTAACTTTTGAACTTAGCTCCGCAGCTTGCAGGCCAATTTCTACAGCTTTTTGTACCAGTTCGTCTTTACGCTCTTCCCAGTTTGGGCTGCCAAACTCTTTTTCTAATTCCGCCGCTCTTTTTTCAATGTCAGCTTGCTTCTTTTTCCATTCAGGACTGTCAAACTGTTTCGACATTTTTTCGGCTTGTTTTTCAATAGCAGCTTGTTGCTTTTTCCATGCTTTGCTTTCAAACTTTTTACTCATCGCCAACGCCTGTTTTTCAATAGCTGCCTGTTGTTTTTTAAATGCAGGGCTTTCAAAATAGGTATCCATTTTGTCAAAATGGGCGCTCATTTTGTCAAATGCCGAGTCGGTTCTAAACTTGAAATTAAAGTTGTGGTTTTCTCTGGCATCCAAATCACGCTTTACTTCGGCAGGCAGGTCAGCCGCTGAATTGTATTCTTTGCGATTGCCCTTGTCATCAACAATTATGACCTTATATTTCCCAGGCTTCTTAGTGGTATCACCCAGATTAGTAAACGTAGTATCATCGTATTTAACTTCTACCCTATGTTTTTTTGCTTTAGGCGTAACGGCAACTTCCGGAGCTATTCGCTCCGACGAGCCAATATCGCCGCCCGATGTAAAGGCTGCCAGCATTTTAATAGCCGGATCAAGGTTTTTAACTTTCAGTTTTCCGTCTTCAACTTTTGGGTTAAGCCAGGCTATGCTGGTTATGCCGAAGGTAAGCGCCAGTACAGTTACCAATACCGGGCGAATATTTATGGTGTGTTTTTTAGTTTTCATGATTCTTTCAATTCTGTTAAGTAATTCAAATTTTCGCTTACCGGTAGCGGCAAGGGCCAGTTGCCATTGGTATTGCTTGTTTTCTTCTAATTTTAGCAGGGTTTGGGCGTAAATAAATGGCCTGCTGGTGGTTGCTATCACCAGGTCATCGCAGCTATGCTCTCTTTCCTCGCTGATGATTTTACCTATCAGCCGGGCAAAGGGGTTAAAGAAAAGCATAATGCCTATAACCTGTTGAATAAAATTATGAAGGTAATCGTTGCGTTTAACGTGGGCCAGTTCATGCAGCAATATGGCTTCAACTTCTTCCGTATTTAAATAACAGGATATAGATATCGGAAGTAGTATTATTGGTTTAAAAAAACCGGTTACACAGGGCACATCAACCCATTCGCTAAACGCAGCATCAACTTTTGTTTTTAGATTTAATTGAGATGATAGCTTGCGGATAGATGCAGCAAATTCTGTTTGCGTAACGTATTTTTTTATCTGGTAAATGTTATTCCACGCGAAGGCCAGCTTAAGGGTATTAAAAACGAGGCCGACCACATATAGCACGGTAACATAAGGCATATAGCCTGCAATAGTTACATAGTATTTGTTAACCGGAGCTTGAATGCCCGTGTCTATCAACGCGGGCAATGCAACCGGATTAAGCGCCAGCGGTGTAGTTGATTGCCATTGGTAATTGATCAGTTGTAAAAATAAGGTGTATAAAAACCATCCTAAAACAGCAGTAAGTGCACCAAAGCCAACACGATACCTGATAGCAGCCGGGACCTGCGGGAAAATCAATATAAATATGCGCAACAGCATATATATAATTAAGCCCTGCCACAGCGAATGAACGACTGTGATACCCAAAACCTGGCTGATGTTATAAAACAGATTTTCCATTGCGCTTTAGTTTTTTCTTTTAACTAATCACTAACCCTTATTCTCAAATTGCTGTAAATACTTCTTTATCGCGTCCAACTCATCATTTGATGCACGGTGCTGCCCAAGCGCCTGTATCACCAAATCAGCAGTTGATCCTTTAAATACTGTATTGATAATTTTATCCAGCGCGGTGCTTTGTGCCTGTTCCCTGCTTATTAAGGCTTTATACAAGTGTGTTTTGGCCGTAGTGTCGCGCTCAACCAAACCTTTGTCGTGCATTATCTGCATTAACTTTAGCGTAGTTGTGTAACCGGCATCTTTATTTTTTGCCAGTTCTTCATGCACGTCGCGTACGGTACATTGGCCCTTTTTCCAAATCACCTGTAAAATTTCAAGCTCGCTTTCTGTGGCTTTTAGTTCCATAATTTCTCTATACGAATATCTTCGTACAAAGATGTACGATTGGTTTCGTATATGCAAGAGAAAAATGAAAATTTTTCAAAATATTTTTATTTAGTTTTGCGTTACACATATATTATAGTCGCCTTAACGGGTAATTTGTTACAAGTCGGCTATCAAAAACGGAAAACAGACGATCCTGCTTCCATGCATCTTATTAAAAATTGAAAGTTTAATACTTTAGCCATGAAGTTTCAAGGGTTAGGTTCTATTGTAAAGCGCTGCGGGATAATTGCGCTTATTTTATTTCTTCAAATTACAGTTAGCGCCGCGCAAAACCTACGTGTAGCCGCTGCCGCAAACCTTCAAAGCGTTATAGGAGCACTCCGGGCAGATTTTAAAAAGAAAACAGATATAACTATTGAGCCGATAGTAGGCTCGTCGGGCAAATTGGTGGCTCAAATAAAAAACGGCGCACCCTTTGACTTGTTCCTTTCTGCCGATATGGATTTTCCGGAAGTGTTATATAGCGAAGGACTTACCACGAACAAGCCCGTTGTTTATGCTTACGGTAACCTAATAATTTGCAGCACACAGGACATAGGCTTTGTTAACTGGCAGCGCGTTTTATTAACGCCAAGTGTAAAGAAAATTGTAATTGCTAACCCCGATGTTGCGCCTTACGGAGCAGCGGCAAAAGAAGTATTGCAAAAGGAAGATGTTTTAGATAATGTGAAATCCAAACTAATTTTTGGTGAAAGTATAGCCCAGGTAAATACTTACATAACAACGGGTGTGGTTGATGTCGGCTTTACCACGCAGGCGTTGGTCAGAGACCCTGCTAACCAAACAAAATTATACTGGAAAGTCATCGACCCAAAGACATATACACCCATACGCCAGGGAATGGTAATATTAAAACGTGCCGAAAAGAATCCCGGAGCGGTAAAATTTTATAAATATCTGGTGAGTGGAGATGCTAAGCGAATATTCGAGAAGTACGGTTATAGGAAATAATATTATTATGGATCTATCACCTATTTGGCTCACCCTTAAACTCGCCGCAATAACAACGCTGCTGTTGTTAATTGTGGGTTTGCCCCTTGCATGGTGGTTGTCTAAAAGCAGATCGGTATTTAAGCTTATTATTGAAGCGTTGATAACAATGCCTTTGGTTTTACCGCCATCTGTATTAGGGTTCTATTTGCTGCTGGCTTTTAGTCCGCAGCATGGCATTGGCAAATGGCTGCAGGATACTTTTGATATACAACTTGTTTTTTCTTTTAAAGGATTAGTGCTGGCATCGGTAATTTATAGCCTACCGTTTATGACAGGACCCATCAAATCGGCATTACAGCAACTGCCCGCATCATTGGCACAAGCATCATACACATTAGGTAAAACGCAATGGGAAACATTCAAAAGCGTACTACTGCCCAATATCAAACCTTCGCTGGCAACGGCCTTGGTACTCACGTTTGCGCATACGCTCGGCGAGTTCGGTGTTGTATTGATGATAGGCGGAAATATCCCCAACGTTACCCGCGTGGCGTCGATAGCTGTTTATGATTCTGTTGAGCGCATGGATTATGCGTCAGCAAATAACTATTCACTTATTTTATTTGCTCTTACATTTATTATGGTTATAGGCGTTTTTGTGTTTAATAAATATCAAGCTAAAAGTCCCTTAGAATGATTGATATAAACGTTGAAAAAAAGCTAAAGGGCTACGGCGGGGCAGGCACATTAAAGGTAAACCACAAATTTGCATCGGGCAGTATTACTAAAATACATGGGCCGTCGGGCGCTGGTAAAACTACTTTTTTAAAGATAATTGCAGGCCTCGTAAAAGCTGACGCGGGGCAAATCACTGTCGACGATACCGTATGGCTGGATACTGAACGTCAAATCAATCTATCGCCGCAGGCCAGGCGGGTTGGGTTTGTATTTCAGGATTACGCGCTGTTCCCAAATATGTCTGTAAAGCAGCACATGGAATATGCAACAACTGATAAAAATTGGATAGACCGTCTGTTGCATTTAGGTAAACTGGAAACGTTAACAACCCACAAGCCTCATCATTTATCGGGCGGGCAACAGCAAAGGTTGGCCATTTTGCGGGCGTTGGCCATCAGGCCCCGGGTAATATTAATGGATGAGCCTTTTTCCGCGCTGGACCGTGCCATGAAATCTGAATTGATAAGTGATCTGAAATCCATTTTCTCCGATCTAGATGCTACTATTTTAATAGTGAGTCATAATCCTGACGAACTGGTGGGTATTGCAAATGAAGAGCTTTACATAGCAGGGGTTTAGGTTTTTCAATTTAACTTTCTGTTCTATAAATAATATTGCATGGACCGGAAATACCTCTAAAATAAGCTGTAATTTTTTGATATAGAGGACAAAAGGAAGCATTTATCTATTAATAATATATTTAATAATTATATTTGGGAGAAATAAATTATCACGACCCCAAATCTCCCATAGCTAAAACATCCCATGCCGTTACCGCAACATTGCCGTATTTTAATGGCATTATTGTTTTGTTTGCTTATTGCCTTGTTTTCTTGCGATAAAAAAGCAGGGGGGGGAAATGAGGTGTTGAAAAAGCGCTTTCAAACTATTGATAGTTTATTTAGCGCCGGCAAACCTGATACGGCGCTAAAACTACAAAGGAATTTGCGGCCGGGTATTGAAAAAACCGACCCACTTCTAGTAACTTATTATTGCAATATAGTAGAACATACTTCGGCCGACACAGCCTTGCGGGTTTTATATGCAGACAGTGCCATTTCATTTTTTTACGATGACACGAAACGCAAAAATTATCCTTCGGAATACGCCAGGGCCTTGTTAGCTAAGGGTGATGTCTGTTTTGCGACAAAAGAGTATAGTGCCGCTCTTCAAAATTATGAACGCGCCCGTAACTTAAAGGGGAATAACGATAATAATGGCGTGTTAGCTTCAAAGATGGCTAATATATATTTTGGTCAAGGAAACTTTGAGGTTGCCGCCCGTTATTGGATGGAAAGTTACCGGCAGTTAGAAGCATCTGCAGCAAAATACACACCGCAGCGTTTATTTTATCTTAAACAGGGAGTGCTTGACAATGCCGGCATCAGCTATGAACGAATGAACAAGCTGGATAGCGCCGTATACCTTTACAAGCTCGACCTTAAACTGATCAACACTGCCGAGAATGACAGCCGTATTAACCAGGAACAGGTTATAAATGCGCGCATTGTGCTTTATGATAATTTGGGTGGGACGTATTTAAAGCAAAACAAATTAGACTCGGCCGCTAAATACCTTATTAAATGCGTAGCCCTGCCGGCAAAAGATAATGATGGCATGCGGATGTCATCGTTTCTTAAACTTGCCTGGCTTTATCAGTTATTAGGTAACGATAAAGAGGCAGCTACATCTTTTGAAAAAAGCTACCAACTTTTAAAACTTTATGGCAAGCACAACGCCCGCGTTAAAGTGCTTTGGCATAAGTATTATGCCGATTTTGTGGCTAAACAGGGAAATGCTGTAAAAGCTTATCAATATCAAAATGATTATATAAGGTTAAAAGATTCATTAGACAGCAGCTTAGAAAAGTTGCGTAACGTTGACGTTGCGCAGGAGCTAAATTTTATTGCGCAGCAAAACCGCCTGGAACGCCTTGAACAGCAGGCACGAATAGAGAAATTGTATGTTGCAGTTATTACTATTGCTGTTATTATAGCGTTGGTAGTGATCTTTTTTATAACGCGTATTTTAAAACAAAGCCGTAAAAATCATCGCGAGGCACAAGAACGAAACATTAGTTTAAAAATAACTATGGACGAGTTGGAGAACGCCAACAAAAATATAACAAGGATAATGCGTGTTATGGCGCACGACCTGAGAACCCCGTTATCAGGTATCATTGGTCTCGCATCAGCAGTAAATGAGGATAAAAACCTCAATGGCGACAATCGGCACATGGTGCAGTTAATAGAAAGTACCGGTGGTCGAACTTTAGATATGATAGACGAGCTTCTCAAATCGGGCCTGTCTGACGAAAAGGAAAATCTTGAAAAGAAACCCGTCGATCTTAAAACCCTGTTAAGTGAGTTAATTGAACTGCTGCAATTTAAAGCCGATGAGAAGCACCTGAAAATAAATTTTGATAGCGCTGAAACGGTTATAGTTGAAGTAAGTTATGAAAAGATATGGCGTGTATTCAGCAATATAATTGCCAACGCCATAAAATTCAGCCACCGTGGTGATACGATACAGGTAACACTTAAAAGAAACCCGGAAAATAAAACAGTATTAATTTTAGTTGCTGATAACGGCATTGGTATACCCGAAAAAGAACATGAGGAAGTTTTTGAGATGTTTACCGAAGCAAAACGCCCGGGAACAGACGGAGAAAAGTCTTTCGGATTGGGTTTGGCTATATCTAAAAGGATAGTTACCCTACATAACGGTAGACTATGGTTGGAAAGCCAGCCGGACAGAGGAACAAGCTTTTTTATAGAACTGCCCGCTTAAGTAAATTACCTGCACCACACCATCTCAGCATGGCACAGGTAATTTAATCATTAATTCATTTCCTGAACGCTTGCGGTCAGTTTGACAGCTGGTTGTCCGGTAGTGCTCATCATTGATACTTCGGGAACAACTATTTTTAATTTTCCGCCTGTAACGGTAATTTGTACTTTAACGCCTACGCTATTATAAGCATAAACGCCGGCTGGTCCACCTGCTGACATTTGAAAATTATTGGCATTTAAAGCCGTCCCTAAACCAACCAATTCGTATGATCCGCTTGTTGTTGGCGGAGTTAGGAAAGTAAAGTTTATAGAATTTACGGTCGGGCTTGCTCCTACCGGCACAGCATCCCAAAAGCTCAGAAGTGTGTTTGATGTGCCACCACTTGTTGTACCTTTATTAGATAACGCGGCTTTGTAGGTTGTCGCGCCCAGGGTCCAACTACTATCTACTGATGCCGTTACATCGCTTTTTTTGCATCCCGCTGCAAATATTGCAAGAGTAATTACTAAGATAAATGCTTTTTTCATGTTTTTACGTTTAAATTGATATCTGCAAAGCACCGCTTTTATCTGGTCGGCCGCAATAACGCAAATGCAGTAATTATTGGCAGAATGCAAACACAGACAGGGGTACACATCTACACCCTAAACTTGTCTCTTTTACAACCCACGCGATAGGACGGGAGCAACTATATTTGTAATGATCAAATAATTATTACCATATTTATTACAAACTTAACTCACAAAATCATGAAAATTATTTATTGGATTTTTACAGTGCTGCTTATCCTGCTGATGTTATTCTCGGCAGTAGGCGCTTTCTTTCCCAACCCTCAGGGCGAAGCTATGATGAAGGCAATTGGCTACCCTTATAGTGTTTTGCACTTGCTTGCAGTAGCCAAAGTTCTTGGCGTTATTGCATTATTGGTTCCGGGTTTCCCGAGGTTAAAAGAATGGGCATATGCGGGTTTCGCATTTGACCTGATAGGTGCTACTTACGCCTTTTTAATTATCGGTACGCCGATTGCCGACGTAGCATTTATGCTGGTAGGTTTGGTGCTGGTATTCGGCTCATACATTTACTACCATAAGTTATTAAACGCAAAGAAGGCTTAGTGCCTTCTTTGCGTTTTTAGCATAGTTGCAAATTCTAATTTTAGCTTAACAGAAACTTCATGTAAGGTTTTATTTGTAATATTGATATTTGCAAATCAAGCTCAACCCCTCATGAAGATAAAAGTTCTTTTCCTGCTGTCTTTTGTTTGCACAGCAATAGCTGCATCGGCCCAAAATAAAGCTAAAAGCGTTACCGTAACAAACACGCTGCCGCGCCCCAAATTGGTAGTAGGCATAGTGGTTGATCAGATGCGCTGGGATTACCTTTATCGCTTTTATGACCGTTATAGCAGCGGGGGTTTTAAGCGCATGCTTAATGAAGGCTTTACCTGCGAGAATACCAATATCGACTATATTCCAACTGTTACTGCCATAGGCCACAGCACGATATACACCGGCTCTGTACCGGCCCTGCACGGTATTGCAGGTAATGATTTTATTGTACAGGCCACGGGCAAATCAATGTACTGCACCGAAGATACCACAGTTCAAACCGTGGGTAGTACTTCCACTGCAGGTAGAATGTCACCACGTAATTTACTGGTTACCACGGTTGCCGACGAATTGAAACTGGCCACTAACTTTAGTTCAAAGGTTATTGGTATAGCGTTAAAAGATCGAGGAGGTATACTACCTGCCGGGCATACTGCTGATGCCGCGTATTGGTTTGACGATAAAAATGCAAGCTGGATAAGCAGTACCTACTACATGACGGACCTGCCGCAGTGGGTGAAAGATTTTAATGCGAAAAAGCTACCGGATGCCTACCTTAAAAAAGATTGGAACACTCTATATCCCATAAATACCTACACGCAAACTCTTCCCGATGAGAGTAAATACGAGGGCAAATTTACGGGGGCTGCCACCACGGGCTTCCCTATAAAAACATCCGAATTATATAAAGGCAATGCCGGCATGATCCGCACTACACCTTTCGGCAATACTCTTACACTTGATCTGGCTAAAGCGGCAATTGATAACGAAGCTATGGGTAAAGACGCTGTTACCGACTTTTTGGCGGTAAGCCTTTCCTCGACAGATTATGTTGGTCATCAGTTCGGTATCAATGCAGTTGAAATTGAAGATACATACCTAAGGTTGGATAAGGATCTGAACGAGTTTTTTATTTATCTGGATAGCAAAATAGGAAAAGGCCAATACACAGTATTTTTGTCTGCCGACCATGGCGCAGCACATAACACAGGTTTTTTGCGCGACCATAATGTCCCTGCCGATTTATGGGATAGCGGAGCTGCATTACGAGAATTGAATAAAGTATTGCTCGATAAATATAAAACTGATCGCGTTGTGCTTTCTTTCACCAATTATCAGTTTAACCTTAATTATGCGGCAATAGCAAAAGCAGGCTTGGATGAGGGCGCTATAAAGGCCGATTGTATTAAACTGTTAGAAAAGCAACCCGGCGTTGCGTTTGTAGTTGATATGCAAAAGGCTGGCGGTGCGGCCCTCCCGGAAGTTTTACGCACGCGTATTATAAACGGTTATAGCCGCGACTTTAGCGGAGCAATACAGATTATATTGGACCCTGGGTGGGCAAGCGGCAGAAGGGTGGGCCAAAATTCGCCTACAGGAACGGGACATGGCACCTGGAACCCTTATGATGCCCATATTCCCCTTGTTTTTATGGGATGGGGCGTTAAGCATGGCAGTACCGTTCGAGCTACCAACATGACGGATATTGCACCAACTATAGCCGCTCTACTACATATACAGGCACCTAACGGGAATATAGGGGTCGCTATTGAAGAAGTAATAAAGTAGGATCAAAACGTGTCGTCTCATCATATTGTAAGAGAAAAGCAAGAGCCTGCCCTGCTGATACTGGGAATGGACACCTTTGATCTAGAGTTGTTTGGGCAGCTGCTGGAGTGGAGTCCAACTGTTATTACCACAGTTGATATAGCGGAAAAGCTGAATTCACTCGGCATCAAGGTGGACAGAATACTAAGTGACAATCAAGCCGACGACGTTCAATCTGACGTAAAATATATTCCAACCAACGGTATTTCTTCTGCGCAAGCTGCCCTGCAGTTTTTGGTTGCCGAGAACTACATGGCGGTTAACATAGTGATAGATGAGTTGAATTTGGCCGACTTTGAATCTTTTGTACCGCACATCAATCTCGTAGTATTCCATCAGCAGAAAAAAACATATCCCATAAGTTCCGCCTTTACAAAATGGCTGCCGGCGGGCGAAGTTATTACCCTGCACTCGCAGCCGGACGATCTTGTGACCAGCGGACTTTCCCAGGCGGGAATGGGGCAGCATGAAACTATTGCAGATGGCGTTATTAAGCTGGAGTTTACCGATAGCTTTATTTTCATATCAGAAACCATCTGATCTCCTGAATATTTATTCATCAATTTCAGGTATATTTATTATTGTAAAGAGGATGTCGATGTTAAACTATCCGGCTTTATTTCACTCTAAAAACAATACGCTGCGGCATATGTATGCAGCGATAGATAAGATTATAATGAAAAATCATCATATAAAATTAGGATCCGCACTGCTCATGGCATTGTTTATAGCAACGGGTGCAGATGCGCAACGCAGGGGTACCGAAGGCGCAGGTGGTGTCGCTCCCTCTCAGGGGAGTTCCCAAGGTATGGGCATGGTAAGGCCACAGCCTTCTATCGCTCCGCCACAAAGCTATTCGCCGCCCCGTGGGGCTGATAATTCCTCGCAAGGTTACGGCGGTCCGCGCCGTGGTGCGAGTGTTGGTACACAAGGCCAGCAGGGGGGTAACGTTAGCGGCAGACAGCCAAATAATTACCCGCCGCGCACTTATAATAATCCCAGTACCGCACGTCGCGGTACTGATGTTAACATTGCTCGCGGCAGCGGCGCTTATGGAAGGCCATCTACACGCCAGCTTGCCGGCTCAAACCGTGTGTATCGTGTATGGGAAGGTTTGCCATATGGCAGAAATTATATCTCAGTAAGGCCGCAGGGAATTTATTATAATCATAACGGGTACTATTCATCCTATTACGTGCCGCGCATAGGCTTAAGTGTTAATGTTTTGCCGTATGGTTATTATCCTTTTTACTACGGCCCGTCTCTTTACTACTAT
Organism: uncultured Mucilaginibacter sp.; assembly: GCF_946479965.1. Next base: position 116,869 of record NZ_CAMLHX010000005.1, read on the forward strand.
GGTGGCGGTATGTATTATCAGCAAAATGATAACACCTTTACCGTAGTTGAGCCGCCGATAGGTGCAGAGGTTAAACAGTTGCCGGATAATGCGCAATCAATAGTTATAAATGGCGTACAATATTACGAGTTGAATGGTGTTTACTATCAACCAATAACCAAGGATAATGGGACACTTAGCTATCAGATTGCAGGGAAAGACGGCGAATTAAATACTGATGACGTGAATGCCCAGGAAGCACCGCCTATACAGGTTGGCGATTTAGTAGACAACCTCCCCGAAGATTACCGCAAGATAAATCTTAACGGTGAAAAATATTATGTTACCCCCAGCGGATATTATTTACAGGATGCTGTTGATGAGAACGGCAAAAAGGTTTATAAAATAATAAGCGTCCCTGCGTCTGATGCAGACGACGACAAAAAATAATGGTGAATGTTAAATACGACTGATCGTTCCTGTTTTAGGGGGCGGTCAGTTTTTATTTTTGGAGTGCCTGGTATTTGATCCCATTGGAAGGATCGGCCTTCATTAAGATATTAAAAGCCTGCACCCGCTCCTGCGGAGTTGCCGAAGCATACAAGTTAACCAGTTCATCGCTCTTTACAGCAAAAAACACCAGCGGTAACATAGCACCCAGGCGCTGCCTGTCCACGTCTGCCAATACCGGTAAAAAGTTATCAATCGCTTTACGTGCCCGGCTAACGTTATCTGCCATCACATCCATGCCGTTACGGTGATAGTCATATAAAAAGCCGCGCAGGGGTTCGTATACTTTGTTATTAAGATTTTCAATTAGCCAATACCGGTTAGTGTTACTGTCAAAGGCTTTCCAGCCTCTATAAGACGATGATTGGGCAATAGTCATTACGTTTTGCGCACGGGCATAAAAAGGAGTTCCGCCTAACCGCGAAAAGCTATCGTAGTCAACACCGGCAATTATGTAAGCGTAAAAAGCCATTACCGATGCCAGGTTTGATTGAAAGTTCTGATCAGAATAATCTATTGTTTGCCCTTCGGTATAAGTAAAGTCAAAATCCTTATCGTTAATATTTAAAAGGCTGGTGGTGTAGTTAGAGTTAAATACCGGCCGTGTAGACTGTACCTGCAGCTCCGCGTTAAAATTGCTGCTGCCATCCCAGTTGGTAATATTCACCACAAAGCTGCACTCTATACGCTCTTGCGATAAAACCGGGTCAACCAACCACTTGCGGCCATTTAAAAAATCTTTCATCGCTGTTTCCAGCGATTGAAAAACACGTTTGTTGGTGCTTTGAATCTTTGGGGATAATACGGTCACCCGCGCATTCAAGTCCTGTGCCGAAGTTTTCAGGACAAACACACTTAAAATGACATAAATCCAGATCGATCTCATACCAGAGTTATTACTTTGGCGCAGATATCACGGGCCACTTCGTCCTTACTCTTAAGATCGAAGATGGTTTTGGTAAGGCCGATGTCAATAATTGTTATTTTGTTAGTGTCGCTTTTAAAGCCTGCACCTGCATCCCTAAGCGAGTTCAACACTATCAGGTCCAGATTCTTCGACTTTAGCTTGCCTATAGCATTTTCCTCTTCGTTGTCCGTCTCCAAGGCAAAGCCTACTAACAGTTGCCCCGGCTTTTTTAAGCCCCCAAGTGTTTTTAATATATCCGTCGTTTTTTTGGTTTCGATTACAAGGCCGTTATCTTGTTTCTTTATTTTTTTAGATGCAACGGTTACGGGTGTGTAGTCGGCCACGGCGGCGCTCATTACACAGATCTTTGATTTTTCAAAGTGCTGCAGACAAGCCTCCAACATTTCGGCCGCTGATGTTACATCAATACGCTTAACTGATCGATGTTTCGTTATCTGTGCCGAAGGCCCCGCTATCAAGACAACATCAGCTCCCAATCTCGCTAACTCATCCGCAATAGCGAATCCCATTTTGCCGGATGAATGATTGCCTATAAAACGCACCGGATCAATCGCCTCAAAAGTAGGCCCGGCTGTAACTAAAGCCTGCTGCCCATTTAGCGGAAGATTTTTTTTGATATCATTTATCAAAAACTCCAATATTTCCTCCGGCTCTGCCATGCGACCTTCGCCATGTAAGCCGCTGGCCAGCTCGCCGCTACCGGGTTGTATCAATATGTTGCCAAAGCTTTGCAGGTTAGCTACATTTTGTGTGGTTGATGTGTGTTTCCACATATCCAGATCCATAGCGGGGGCAAAGTAAACCGGGCATTTAGCAGACAGGTAAATAGCTGTGAGTAGGTTATTGCAAAGCCCTGCAGCCATTTTAGCCAGCGTGTTGGCGCTAGCGGGAGCAATTATCATCAGATCTGCCCAAAGGCCTACCTCAACATGATTGTTCCATTCGCCGGTTTCACGTTTAAAATAGTCGTTAAGTACTGGTTTTTTTGAAAGGGTAGATAAAGTAAGGGGGGTAATAAAGTTTACAGCGTCCGGTGTCATTACAACTTGCACATTGGCGCCCGCTTTAATAAGCAACCGCACCAGCGTGGCCGATTTATAAGCCGCTATACTGCCGCATACGCCTAAAACTATATTTTTTCCTTCCAGCATAACCCAAAACTCCAAAGGAGGTGATAAAAGTTAAAAGTAACAAAAAAACTCCCATAGGGAGTTTCTATATCTTAATCCATCAGGCCCCTTAAGGGCAGTGGGGATTAAACTTCTTTAGCAGGGTTGCGATAGTAGATCTTTCCGTCTAAAAATTCCTGAACTGCAACTAATGATGGTTTTGGCAGTTTTTCGTAATGTTTAGATATCTCTATCTGCTCACGGTTCTCAAATACCTCTTCTAAATTGTCATTTGACGACGCAAATTCCGAAAGTTTTTGATGCAACTCTTCTTTTATGTTGTTAGATATCTGATTGGCTCTTTTACCCATTATCACTAACGACTCATAAATGTTGCCGGTTTCCTGATCCAGTTCGCGCAGATCGCGGGTTACTGTGCTGCTGGCTACAGCCGGTTTGTTATTAACATTTGCACTCATATCCATTTTTTTAGTTTGGTATTTTTTTATGTATATCCATCTTTATTGATGGTGTTTGATTTAATACAGAATCTTTACGGGCCAGCTTTCTGGCCAGCTTTTCATCGCTTGCGGCAGCAGCTATTAAGCGCCTTACAGCGGCAATGCCATTTTCGCTATCTTCTTTAACGCCGTTTACTTCTTTAAGGTATTTGCTGCTCGGATATTTCTCAACAAAGCCGACAGCCAGATTTTTAGCCTCTTCAAAGCGCTCTTCCTGTCTTGATTCGCGACTGTTCCTGGCATAATCATATTGTGCCTTTGCGTTCAGATATTCAATTTCTTCAGCGTATTTGGTATCCGGATAATCGCGTAATGTATTGCCAAAAGTAATTACCGCAGCCTGGTAGTTGCCGGTAACATAGTATAGTTTAGCATTGGCGAAAGCCTTTTCTTCAAGCTTACCGTGCAGCTCGTCCACCAATTTATTAGCTTCGGCAACATGTTCGCCTTGCGGATAAAGGTTAATATAAAGCTGCATCGCCTCAATTGATTTTAAGGTATTGGCCTGGTCAAGCGAAAAAACAGGTGCTTCAAGATATAAGCAATAGGCCGATAAATAGCGGGCCTCCTCTGCGTGGATGCTTGACGGGAAATCTTTAGAGTATTCTTTAAAATAGTAGGACGCCGCAGTATAGTCTTTTAGCTTATATGTGGTCATCGCGTTTAAATAGAAAAGCTCCTCAGCGCCGTCCTGTCCCCTATAGCGGGTTAACAATGTTTCAAAAAGTCCCAATGCTTTGCTGTACTGCTTTTTATCATAAAGCCGCTTCCCCTCCGCAAATTTTTTGGTGTTATCATTGCTGGCCTTTAGTTTTTCATACTTGCTTTTACAGCTTCCGGCTGCAACAAGTAGCAGTATTAAAAGGCCCCCAGCTAACGATCGTTGGTTTTTAAACATTTTGCAAAGATAAATAATAATACAAAGTCAATCAATTTTTTATTTGTAGGGTGTAAATATAAGCACCTGGTTAATAGCAAATACACTATAATCCCCCTTTTAACATCTTTTAACGTATATATAGTATATAAATGTACTTGTGTGTATTATTATTAAAGGGATGTTTTTTGTTTTATCTATATTATATAAAGTCGTTTAATCTGCCTGTTTTAAGTGTTTGGATGCCGGGCTTAAATTTAAAGGTGAATTTTTTTACCCTCATATGCAGCGTGTTAACTTTACACTAAGCTTTTTTTGTGACGATTGTTTGCATAGTATAAAAATCCACGTACCTTTGCAGCCCGCAAATGAGGAAGCGGTTTGTTCATTGAAGAAGGAGTTGGTTAGAGGGTTTGAAGGTTTTACCGGATACAAGAGAAGTAAGAGATAGGATAAAATCAACAGCAAAAGGCACCAAAATATATTTTAAAATATATTTGGAAAAGGAAAAAAGATTCCTACCTTTGCAGTCCCAAAACAAGGGCGCTAAAATAAGCGAAACACCGGAAGCGATTTCCGGGAATAAAAATTTGAAAAGGTGATCGTTGCAATAACGATAAACTATAAAATCTGAACCGTGAAGGGGAAGAGCAAAGTTCTTTTAAAAGATGCAATCATGTACCGAGCGGTTAGGCGCGGTTGACTTA
>NZ_CAMLHX010000006.1 GCF_946479965.1 uncultured Mucilaginibacter sp.
ATTACGCTACATGCAGCCAATGGCTATTGGTATTGTAGCCTATGCCACCTACAGTTTTGCGCAGCGCTTTCTTAAAACACGCACGGCAACAATGCTCGCAGCCGGCTCAATGTTAGCAACGCTTATTTTGCAGTCGCCTTACGCATTCCCTATACTTATTTTGATAGGAGGGATCATTTCTTCGGCATTGGAAACCCAGCCTCAGGAGAATGAATTAAGGGTGAAGCTATTCTCCAATGTAAACCCTAATAAGGTAGCTTACTTCATAGGCATTTTATTGGCCTTTGCGGCGCTGGGTGCCCTTATCAACCGTACATCGCCGTTTAGTTTACCGATAAGGTTGTTTGAGAACTTTTACCGTAACGGTATTTTGATATTTGGCGGTGGGCAGGTTTTGATACCCTTAATGTATACCGAGTTTGTTGAGATGAAGCATTATTTAACCAGTGCCGAATTCTTATCAGGTTACGCACTGCAACAGGGTTTGCCCGGGCCCACCTTTTCTTTCACATCTTTTTTGGGTGGCATTGCCATGGCTAAATATGGGGTGGGGGGACAAATTATAGGCAGTATTATAGCAGTGATAGGAATAAACCTGCCCGGCTTTATATTGATAACTTTCATAGTCCCGTTCTGGAACGATCTTAAAAAGATAACGCGCATTAAAAACTCAATGAGCGGCATTAATGCCGTTGCCGTGGGCTTTATGGCTACCGCCTTTATTTTGCTGATGAAACCCTTTGCCGGAAATTGGATGGCCTATGGCCTCATTTTGGCAACATTCTTACTATTGCGTTTTACTAAAATTAAGACCCCGTTTGTTATACTTATAGGCATAGTGCTGGGCCTTGTTTTTTAACATACCGCCTCAAACTTACCAACACAGTATAGTTTAAGCGAGTCATTATTTAAATTAGTGGGCTCAATCAATAAACAGACATGGACATTTCAATAAAAGACCCTAACCCGCTAACCCAGGTAGCCGAGTTTCATACAACCTTTAAGCACCCGGTGTTGCCTAGGCCAACCATACCGGCGATAGAGCGGTGCAAGCTGCGTATTGAGCTTTTAACAGAGGAGCTAAAGGAGCTGCAGGAGGCAGTTGATAATAATGATATTGTTGAAGTGGCCGATGCCCTTTGCGATCTGCAATATGTGTTGGCTGGTGCTGTGCTTGAGTTTGGGTTGGCCGAGAAATTCAAGGATCTGTTTGATGAGGTGCACCGCTCTAACATGAGTAAGGCATGTAAGTCTGTTGAGGAAGCTGATGCAACGGTTGTGCACTATAAGCTCAACCACAATACCGAAGCCTATCACCAACAAGTGGAGGACCTATTCCTGGTTTACCGTACGCCTGATAACAAAACGCTCAAGTCGGTCAACTATTCGCCGGCTGATTTGCGGAGGATACTGGGTTAGGGGATGCTCGAAATTATTTACCGGGATGAGCACCTGATAGCCATCAACAAACCGCATGATCTGCTGGTGCACCGTTCATCCATCGCTACGGATGTGGAAGAGTTTGCCATGCAGATACTGCGCGACCAGATAGGGGCGAAAGTATACCCGGCTCACCGCATCGACCGTAAAACGGGTGGGGTTTTGCTATTCGCGCTTGGTAAGGAGGTGGAGAAGGCTACGCAACAGCAGTTTATGAACAACCAGGTGCATAAAAAGTACCTCGCTATTGTAAGAGGACACACGCCGGATAGCGGCGAGATAGACTATCCTTTAAGAAAAGAAAACGGCACCCTGCAGGATGCTTTCACCGCCTATCGCACACTCCAACGTACTGAGTTGCCGGTTCCCTTTGGCAAGCATGAAACTTCGCGCTATTCGCTTATTGAGGCTGAGCCTACAACCGGGCGCATGCACCAACTACGTAAACATTTCGCCCACATCTTTCATCCCATAATAGGCGACCGCACCCACGGTTGCAATAAACAGAACAAACTTTTTAAAGAGAAATGGGAAATGACCACCATGCTACTGCACGCTTCGCAGCTTTCGTTTACGCACCCGGTAACCAATGAGCAGGTTACTATTAATGCTGAATTGCAGCCTAAGTTTTTAGAGGTGATGAGGATGATGGGGTGGTGATTTATGCGGGTGATCCAAAATAAATGCGTTACCAAAAAATTAAATATATAACTTGTTTAATATCAATAAGTTGCCTGTTTAACGTGAAACTACTTATTCGTCGGTAAATTTAGCTGTGGATTGGTCATAAAGTCCTGATTATAACCCAATTGTGAAAGGCAAAAATTGGCACTTTTTTAGCTTTTTTTGGATCACTTTGGATCATTTTGGATCACCCTGGATCAGCTCACTTTGATTTTTTTGTGGCGAAGCTTACTAATAGTTATTCTACCACAGCCGGGATCATACTTTTCATTTTCATCCTTTTTAAAATAAGTATAAACAGGAGGGAAAAAACTATTCCCAGTATTGCCTCGGTAGTAAGCATGTATCTGCTGTTAAACTTATCATGCGTCCAGCCGTTAATTGCGGTCACATACACTACAGGTAGATTACCTAAGGACGATAGCAGAGAATACTTGGTAGCCACATGTTTTTTACCTATCACAAAAAATATCACGGCAGTAAAGGCCGAATAGATCAACCCGGTGGTAAATCCATAGATCAGCACGCCGAAGATATAAGTAACAGGGTTATAGGGAAGCACAGCGATCAAAACGGTAATTCCAGCGCAAATAACGCCATTACCTAAATAGGCATTCCAAACGCCCCAACGGTCGGCAATAAAGCCGCCAACCACACAACCAACAGCGCTTACTCCTCCGCATATCAAACCTGTAACCAGGGCAACGGTATCTGCATCTGCCCGCCAGTCTTTTGCCACTGCCGACCATAAGTTGGCCATAGCGCCTGTGCCGATAGGCATAATTACCAATACCATGGCAAATAAAGCTACCGGCAGTTTTATCATGGTTAAAACATCGCGGCCCATGCCCTTTAATTCCTGTGCAACGGTTTTTTCTTTCAGGTAAGGAATATCTTTTATCAAAAGCATGACCAGCGAAAACAATATGGATATAATGCACAACACTCCGCCAGCCACTGCAACGCTATAATGGGTAGCCAGCCATAAACCCGCTCCGCCGCCAATGCCGGTGCCTGCCAGGCTACCCCCTTGATACCATCCCGAAGCTTCCCCTTTTTTATTCTCTTGTATGCGTTTGGCAATAAAGCCGTTTATGGGCAGTAAGGTAACGGTGCCGGCTACCTGCGATATAAATACTATTGCGGTAAGTAAAGCGGCGCCTTTTACAGTAAAAGGGATAAAACAGAGCGCCAGCAACGAAGCAACGCAAGCCAGTAAACTTATCCAGTACCATTTTTGTAAACTAAGCGAAAGGTCAATTAATGGCCCCCATGCAAAACGCCACAAGTTGGCAGAAAGACCTATAGCTACAATACCCGCTGTAAGTGCAACGGGAAAGCCCTGTTGTGTAAGTAAAAAAGGTAGGGCAACCGTTACAAAACCCTGACTGATACCCATAGGCATTATCAACGAAAACATGTAAAACGGCTTTGTGTACTGCTGCTGCTGCATAAAAATTGATTTAAGGTGGTTGAGATACTATCAAAAGCAGCTTGGGCTTCCGCTTAACTGATCTGCATTTAAATATAGGCTTTTATAATTATAAATCAGGAGCTTATGAATGGTATAAAGCCTTTCGGTTATTTAAGTAGGGAAGGGAATATTAGGAGGCAAGTTATCACGATGAATAGATCGACGATAAATTATTAAAAAAAAGTGCAAAGGCTTTGCTTCCTGTAAATGCTCTTTTTCAAACAAACTTATTATACCTTTGTAGTGATACAACATGGCAGATACTTTAACATTCAAACTTTATCGCGATAGCGACGTGCACCATATCACTATTACCGAAGTTAAAGAGCTTATACCGGGGAAAAATTTTGTGAGCGGGGTTTTTAAACTGACACATGGAAAAACTAACCTGGGTAATATTGTGTTTGATGATGCCATGAACCAGTGGGAGTATACGGCCCTGGGCGACCTCACCCACAAAGAGGCTGCAACCGTGGCCACTTTTATTAAAGATAAAGTAAAAGCAAGATCAGTATAAGCAGGCTTCTTAATAAATATGAGCAATAACGATGTAATGAAAAAGCTTAGGGTGGCCCTTAAGTTTACTGATGATGATATAATAAAGGTGATGGAACTGGTTAATTTCAGGATAACCAAAACTGAGTTAGGTGCTATATTCAGAGCCGACGATCACCCCAACTTTAAACCCTGCGGCGACCAGATCCTGCGCAATTTTCTAAACGGATTGATCATCCATCAACGTGGTCCAAGGCCACCGGCAAAGCCAAAAACAGATAATCCAAGTTAAAAAAGGGTGCGTGCCTCGCAATGACAACCTTGTAGGTTGATTATTAATTACGCTCAATTATACGGGCCTTCCCGCTTTTGATCAGTTGCTTTACCTCGTCAGAGAATTCTTCGCGGCCGCCAAAATCCTGCACCCAGTAGGTATTGTAATAAGCTACGCCAATTTCTTTAAAGCCCCGGTTCATTAAATTATAGCAGTGCCCTTCGCTTTTAAACCAACCATCTGTAACCTCTTCAATGCTGCGCTGCCCCTGGGCAATGTTTTCGCCAACCTGGTAGCTCCTGTAGCCTTTGCGGTCATAACCGGCAGCTTCAATCCGGTTAACTATTTTACGGCCGTCTTTACTGTCGTGACTAAAGTAGTCCTTTTTATACATGTCTTTAGCGTGGCCCTTTGCGGCATCCTCCAGCTCATCGTTCCACACCAATGGCGGTGCCGGCGGCATATACTGCCTGCCGCAGTTGCAACCTTTGGCACGTACCTTATTTATACGCTCTAAAAATTCCTTTTTGAATTTGTCGCCTTTGGGCACATCTTGTTTTGCGCTGCTACTGATTAAAAAAAGGAAAGCAGAAATTGTTAAGATCAAAAACTTCATACAGGTGAGACAGCTTATTGGTCGGGTGGTTTAATTGACGGATCAGGATCGCTTACGCAACCAAAACACAATTAACAGAATAACAGCAATTGCTAATATTATAAAGATGCTATTCTTTTGGAAGAAGCTGCGCGATAGACTTTCCTGACCACTTTTGCGGGTACTTTTTTTTTAACTTCCGCTGAATCTGCTGCGGCAATTTTTGCAGCAAACGCTATCTCTGCTTTGTTGAGGCTGTCATCAATAAAATTATGCCGATCAAGCGCAATTTTCCCTTTTTTAAAGTTCTTCATGCGGTTATAAAGCAACGCAAAGTTCAATTGTACTTTCGATTCTATCCTGGGATCGTGATTATCAACAGATAGCTTCAATGCTTCGTTCAGATCGCCCATAGCAAGCGTGTAGTCCTTTATGTCCATTTTGATGGCCGCCAGCTTTATAAGCGATGCCATGATGTTAGGGACATCATTAATGGCCCGTGAAAGGGAATTAGACTGCAGAATAAACCATTTAGCTTGCGGATAGATCTTTTTTGAATGATAAACCGTGGCCAGGTTATCAAAGCAGTTGCGCATACCAACCGTGTCATCATATCGTGAAAACAGGTGCAGGGCCTTATAGCTATAATCCAAAGCTTCGTTTTGGAATTTAAGCCTTACTTTTTTATTAGAAATAGTGTCGTATTTCAGGTATTGGGCAGCAATTTCGCCATATAGAAGTGCCTTTACAGAATCATTCTGTGTTGAATCTACCTGGGTTTTCAATATAGCAATTCTATCCTGAACAGGCGATGATTGTGTTTGCCTGACGCTGTCAAGCGGGGGCAAAGCCGCGAAACATGTTGACGCTGTTATAAGTGCAATAATAAAAAGGTAGAGTTTCTTCATAAAAATAATACGCGGGTAACGGCAAATAATATTCAAATAATGTGCCCTGCTTTAACAAAAAAAGCAAAAGGGCCATTACGTCGAAAAAAGGCACTTAATTAATCAGGACATGAAAGTAACGAAAAAATATGGAGAAGGAAAGTGTATACAAAACATTACAGAATGCACTCAATATAAATTATTGAATTACAGTTTCGTACCTGTCAACAAACTTGCGAAAGGGTTTTACTTTATTGAGGATGAGATTGAACAGGTTGATGCCTGCAATGGCGCAAATTATACCAGCCAATACATCTAAAATATAATGGTGACTTGTGTAAATAGCAGTGAGCCATATACCAACCATAACAGTGCCCAGGATAATATTAACAAAGCCAAGCTTGTTTTTTATACCGTAGTATATAACTATTACCGGGTAGGCAGAATGTAAGGAAGGCATTGCCGCAAACACATTAGAACCTTTTTGGTAAATGGATGTGAACAGGCTGATGCCAAAATAATTATCGAAACGGGCAAGGCCACCAGTACTGCCCGGTGTATTGGCATGAAAAATAAAGCCATGCTCTTGTATATACCAGGGTGGGGCGGCAGGGAAAGCGTAATAAACAACAAAGCCTAAAAGGTTTACCACAAAAAACGTCATGGCGAAGCAGAGAAACTGCCGCCTGTTTTTAAAAAACAGATAAGCGGCAAAACCTAGTGGAACAGGTATCCAGCACAGGTAAAATAGGCCGGCAATAATGTCGAGTACGTGTTTGGCGTTAATCTTCCAGTATTCGTTGGGGGTGAGCAACTGGCCGTTAAAATCTATACCAAAGAGCTTTTTTTCGAAATTATAGAGATCGGCCATGTGCACGTTGTTAAACGTGTAGTTGGGCAGGGCCTTCATGTAATCAAAAAGCATCCAGTATACTATAAAAACCGAAAAGCCGATGATAAACTTGCGGGTTATATCTGACACATAAAAGCATGTGTTGAATATGCCTACCAATACTAACTGATCGGTTTTAAAACCAACGATCCATGCCGATAACAGCAGATACGCAATAGATAAAAGGGATACAGTTATTATTGAACGGGTATTAACTGCTAAAGTGTGATTAACAGTGCCGTTCATTTACTTCTTAATAAAATCTGACCGGAATATTTTATCCCAAAGGGGAGAGGTTACACCATATCCTTTGTCGGGATCCTGGTAATGATGCAGCATGTGGTGTTGCTTTATTTTTTTCCAGATACTTCCTTTAAAGTTAAAGTGGTGAATAGCATAGTGAGAAATATCATAGAACAGGTATCCCAATATAAACCCGGGGAAAAACGCGAAAACATAGTTTTGGGGCAAAATGGCATTAAACAAAAAGTAAAATGCAGTAGCCAAAGGAATACTTACTGATGGCGGCAAAACAAGGCGTTTCGCGTCGCTTGGGTAATCATGGTGTACGCCGTGAAAAATAAAATGCAGGCGTAACCCCAGCTTATTTTTCGGCACGTAATGGAATACAAAGCGATGCATAATGTATTCGGTAAACGTCCACACAGCAAGGCCGATAAAGAAAAACTCAAAATAAGTTAAAACACTCAGGCCCCGGTCAAAAAGTGCTATATAGGTGGATATAATAATAACCGGAACAAATAAAAAGACCGGAACAAGGTAATGCACTTTTGATAAAGCTTCAAGAATGTCGTTTTTGAACATCCTTACTGATTCCTGTGAATTTGATATATAGTTCTTTTTCATAATGAAATCAAGGCTTAAAGCGGTAAGTAATTTCTTTGCCGTTTAATTGTTCTGTGCCTTTAAGTTCCACATAAACAATATTCGGTAACCAAAAAGATCCGCCTTCAACTTTTACAAAGATACGATTAAGCATGATTTGCTTCTGATCTGCAGTAACGAAAATATGATATTTATTGTCTTCCGCCTTTTTTAACAGCAACGGCAGCTTTTTATAGGATACAAACCTCACATCAAACTGCTCATCGCCGGTTTTTTTTGAGGTGGTACCGTATGCAAATTTGCGCTGTATATAGTTTAATTCTTCTTTTTGTCCCTTCTCTGCATACTTTATCCAGTAAACATGCATCGGCGATTCTGTATCAAGCTTGCCGTTTTTGTCAACATTCAAGTCGTACATAATGGTATTGGTATTCGGGTCGCGCTGCACGTAAAACAAGTTGTTTGGATTGTCCGGCGGCGTAGGGAACTTTACTTCGTTTAGTAATACCTTTTCCTTTTTGGTTTTTTTGTCTTGTAAAATTGCCGGGTTATCCGGCATTATGTAGAAAACAGATAGTAGTAGTGTAAAAATTAACTTCATCAGATATCAGAGCCTCTTTCTTTTTCCAACAGATTCTTTTTTGCTTCTCTAAGGCGATTAAACGCGGTAACATTAGTTAATACCGCAAGTAAGGTAATGGGTATAGTAAAAATGGACATAGTCTCAAAAATATGAAACTTCAACCCGAAGGCGTATAACTTGTAATCGCCCCCTATATACAGCGATGCTACACCGCACATCATGGCACACACCCCTATAGTAACAACGCGCTCGGGGCGCTGCATAACGCCTCCTTTACACTCAACACCTAAACCTTCTGCACGCGCCCGCACATAACTAACCATCATTGATCCTATTAAAGCAACAAAGGCAAAAATAGAACTTAAAAAATAATGGTGTGCCACCAGATAGTAACAAATTCCGAAAAACATAATTAGTTCGCTGTACCTGTCAAGCACCGAGTCATATAACGCGCCAAATGTTGATTTCATGTTGCCCAGGCGTGCAACCTGCCCATCCAGCATATCAAATAGTCCTGCAAAAAGTATCAATCCACCGGCCCAGCCCACATAGGTCAGATCGCCGCGGTGGCCATCTTCGGCACCGATTATAAAAATAACGGCAACACCAATGTTCAGCACAAACCCGATAGTAGTAACCGCATTGGGCGTTAAGCCAAGCTTTATTAAAAGCTTAACAAACGGATCAATGATCTTGTAAATTCCTAACTGTAAGCTTGTTCTGATAGATGTTTGCTGCTGCATTCCCTAAATTAGCAATTAAAATTCAAATTTAATTCTTGCCCTTATGCCGTATTGCGAAACCTGCGGGTGATCAAGATAGTTAAAACGCCTAACCAAATCTACACGTAATAGTTTAAAAATGTTTTCAACACCAACACTTCCTTCCATATAAGGTTCGTTACCCAAAGCATAGGTAATTGGCTGGCCTGTACTGGTAATCGGGAATTGAAACAACGATGTATTTAACGCCGGATTATTTTGATCACTTAAACCGCCTTTAATAGCTTTAAACGATGCCACTTCTCTCCATTTTAACTGCTTAAGCAAAGGGATCTTATTAAAGAAGAAACCTTGAAAATGCTGATCAATATTTATGCTGACGTACTTATCACTCACAAACTCTAAAAAGTTCATCAGGTTATAAGAGTACAGATCATAATTAAACGACTGGTTAGCCCTGAATATATTCAGCAGGGGATAAGGTACTTTACTAAACATTCTTCCACCTTCAACAAACACATCAGAAAAACCTAACTGCGAAAGATAAACGCGTTTATCAATACGGGCGTGCAAATTATGGTAGTTATACTGGCCCCCGAAAAGATCTTTTAATCCCAATGAATAGTCTACACTGAAAATAGGATACTTACCCGGAATAGGGATACGATATATTTTCCCTTGATAGAATTTTTCGTTAGGAGCATATCTCAAAGCAACTGTCGCCTCGCTGGTGGTAAGATCAGCAATACGGCCTGTATTATTTTGGTAATACAATGATCCCGCAGGGGTTTGGGTTAATTTTTTAAATGTAAAGGTGTAAGAGAAGTGATTCTCATATTCGTGTACATAGTCAAAACGGTAAAGGTCATTATATAGATACTTATCGTTAGTACCACGTTTAAATGATAACAGAATATTATCCTGTTGCACAAACTGCAAGCTGGCACCCGGTATTTTAGTATCACGGTTAAAACTGGCTCTTATATAATGCTGCGGAAACTTGTAAATAGATTTATTATTTAACGAATAAGTCGCACTTAAAAAGTACTTCCACTTTTCGTCGGTAAAGCCGTATGCCAGGTAAGTTTCAAAATAGTAACGTTTGCTTAACTCGGGCGTGGTACGGCCACCTATACGTATTTTCACACCTTCAACCGGGTTAAAGCTATAGAACGTGTTTGAAGGACCTATTTCGAATTTCCCGAAAGACTTGTAGCCCGCCACTATTAGCGTAGCAATATCCATAGTACGTTTAAACGATGGCATATTGGTCAGGCTATCAATATTTGAATAAACCTTTGATTCGGCTGTTGATAGTGTGTCTAACCTGTTTTTTTGCCAAAACTCTATGGGTTGTTTTTTTAAAGCTTCTTTTTCTTCGTCGCTTTGTTTAATGGCGAAAGCTGTATCAGCGCGGGGCTGGTTAATATGGTAATCGCCATAAGTAATGGTTCTGATACCAAAAAAGCCGCCGTTTCTTTTCTTACCGGTTTTAAACTCAGCCAGTGTACTGCTTTTGCTCAAATGGTAACGACCGTCAGGGTTTTTTTCAAAATCCTGGTTAATATTCATTGAAGCCAGGTAGTTAACATTGATGTTTTTGTTAATACCCAATTTTACCCGCTGAACGGCGTAGTTGCTATCGATAGTTACAAATATCTTACCTTCAAATAAAATATCCTCCGTATTACGTGGGGTAAAGCTAAGCTCTACAAGTTTGCTGCTATCAGCGGTAATAATGGTATCTGTAATAAAGAACTTATAGTAATTCGGCGAGTTATCAGAGATGGGACTTAAAAAGTTCTTAGTAATAAGAAAAATATCATTGTCGTAAATATCAACCTTGGCGTACATGTTTTTAATGTAGTCGCCAAAACCATCGCTATCTATAAATGAGCCCAGATCTGTCTTTTTGTTACCCAACAAAATGGTATTTTCACTTTCAGGATTTTTGCGGTAATAATACTGCGACAGTTTTTCATCCAAAAAGAAAGGGGTAAGAGATTTACCCGGTACGGTTACACTATCGCGGTTGTCCAGCAAAAAGGCGTACTTCCTGAAAAATTTCTTGTCAGATAGGGTAGTAGACAGGTTGCTCAACGCAAACTGTAGTTTATCGTATTCCTTGTATTCAATATAATTATACCTTTCAGGGCGGTTTTGTGCTTTATGGGCTATTACGTTTCGTATAAGTTCAACAGCGGGGTTGTCCTTGTTACGGTATCTTACCCTGGCGCCTGATTTTATTTCCACTTCTGTTAACTGCGCGGCAGATGGTTGCAAACTTATAGTATTTACAGATTGTGTCTTTCCGGCTGTTATATTCAGTAACACATCTTTATAACCAATAAAAGAGATCTTTATCTGTGAAAATTGCCTGCTGGTGCTTAAAGTAAATTTACCGTCGTTATCTGTGGTAACGCCAATGGTAGTACCCGGAAACGCAACAGAAACAAATGGAAGAGGTTGTTTATCCGAGGCGTCAATAACTTTACCGGTTACTACCGTTGCCTGGGCAAACAAAAAAGTTGAATACAATAAAAAGGAAGCCGCAAGAAAAAGCCTTTTTAATAAATATCTAAAATTCATGTAATAATATACTAACCAATTTGTAACCGCCATGCCACATCATTATTCGCCGCCGCAAACCGGTTTTTAAATTAAGCTGCAAAGATATGCAAAAATGCAGCAGACTTCTGTGGTCAAAAAGTCAAATAGTGATTGTCACTTTGATTATACAAATTCCTACCTAACGGAAATTTAGATTGTTAACGGCTTTGTTAGTTACAATATTATCACAAACTTGCTGTTAATAAAAAAGCCGTTATTGTAAGATTAACATCAAACAATAACGGCTTTTAATTTTAAATTTTTATTGGCTATTGAGCCTCGGCCAATTCTTCGTAATAATCCAAACCAAGGTGGGTTATCAAATCTTCGCCCATCATGTAACGAAGCGTATTTTCTAACTTGATCAGTTGTTTAAATATATCATTCTCCGCATGCAAGCCAGGTGCAGTTTGCGGCGACTTAAGGTAGAATGAAAGCCATTCCTGTACACCGCTCATGCCTGCACGCTTAGCCAGATCGCAAAACAGCGCAAGGTCAAGTGCAATAGGGGCAGCCAAAATAGAATCACGACACAAGAAATTGATCTTGATCTGCATTTTGTAACCTAACCAGCCAAAAATGTCAATGTTATCCCAGCTCTCTTTGTTATCGCCATGCGGAGGATAGTAGTTAATACGTATTTTATGGTAGATGTTACCATAAAGCTCAGGGTTATCCTCCGGTTTAAAGATATCTTCTAACACACCCAATTTTGACACCTCTTTGGTTTTAAAGTTATCCGGATCATCCAGCACCAAGCCATCACGGTTACCCAAAATATTGTCAGAGAACCAGCCATTAACGCCTAATGAACGTGCAGCAAGTCCCGGAGCCAAAATGGTTTTCATTAATGTTTGGCCGGTTTTGAAATCTTTACCTGCTATAGGGGTTTGTGTAATTTTAGACAGCTCGATTAAGGCCGGGATATCAACCGTAAGGTTAGGGGCGCCATTTGCAAACGGTATGCCTTGTTTTAAAGCCGCGTAAGCGTATATCATACTTGGTGATATCAATTTATCGTCGGCTTTTAAACCTGCTTCAAACTTGTCTAAAGTACTGTGTACGTCTGATGCTTCGTAGTATGTTTCGGTTGATCCGCACCATACCAAAACAATACGATCACAGCCATTAGCTTCTTTAAAGTTTTGTATGTCCTCAATAACCTGTTGCGCTAATTCATAACGGGTTCCTTCCTTTACGTGCGTACCGGTAAGGTTTTTCGCGTAATTTTTGTCAAATGCCGCTTTCATCGGCACAATCGCTTCCAGTTCTGGTTTTAATTTAGCAAGCAAGTCCTTATCAAGTACGGCTGCATTGGTCGCAGCGTCATAAACGTTATCTGAAAACACGTCCCAGCCACCAAAAACAACGTCGTTAAGACTAGCCAATGGAACAAAATCTTTTATTTTAGGGCGTCTGTTCTCGGTTCTTTTACCTAAACGGATAGTACCCATCTGGCTTACAGAACCTATTGGTTGTGATATTCCTTTTCTAACGGCTTCAACGCCGGCAATTAATGTAGTCGCCACGGCTCCCAAACCCGGTATTAATATACCTAGTTTGCCTTTGGCAGGTTGAATGTTACTCTTCATTATTATTGTAAGTTATCTATTTTATTTTAAAGCCATTTATATTCTTTATACCAGTTGATGGTCTCCGCAACGCCCTTATTCAGATCATATTGAGGATCAAATTCCAGATCTTTTTTTGCCTTTTCAATACTGCACATCCAGTTAACGGCTGTAAGCTCATTTAGTTTTTCACGGTTTAGTATTGGCGCTTCACCTTTCAAATTACTCACTTTTTCTGCTAACGTAGCAATCAATTTCATAAAATTTACAGGAATGTGAAACTTCAACGTTTTCCCTGTTAAGGTTTTCCTCGCTTCGGTACCTAAATCGTACTTGGTATAACTTTTACCATCGCTTAAATTATAAGCCTTTTGCTCACCGGTTTTTAACGCACTTACACATGCCCTGGCCAGATCAGCTACATAAATAAAGCTAAGCCGTTGTTCGGCTCTGCCAATATACCCTTCAATGCCTTTGCTCAATTGTTTAAAAAAGATAAAGATACCTGTGTCCCGCGGGCCATAAACAGCCGTTGGTCTTAATATGGTATAATTTAATCCGTTTATCGTTTTTAACTTTTGCTCAGCAAGCAATTTGCTGACACCATAGGCCGTTACCGGGTTTGGCGCTGTTTCTTCATTAATGATGTCTATAATATCATTTAAAGGCCCAATAGCTGCTAAACTACTTACTAAAACAAACTTCTTTACATCTGCGCCCGAGTCAACCGCAGCTTTTGCCAAATTGTAAGTATACTCTGCGTTTATGGTATTATATTCCTCAATCGTTCGTGCCCGGGTAACCCCAGCAGCATGAATTATATAGCTGTATTTCTTTTCTTCGATCTCTTTTTTCAGTGATTCCGGATCATTATAAGCCAGGTCAGTGTATTGAACATCCAGTTCGCTCAAATGGCTTATGTTGCTGCTTTTTCTAACAGCGGCAAATACTTCCAGATCATTCCTCAGCGCTTCCTTTATTAGGTGATAGCCTACAAAGCCACTTGCACCGGTTATTAAAACCCTTTCTCTCATATCTGTTTCTGATACAAGCGGTATGTTTTATAAGGATCGCCCTTAATAGCTATAATAGCTTCGTTTATCAGGGTGTTGTTTTCCAACGTCCATCCGGCCTCAGCCCATTTCAAGCCTCTGGCGGTATAGTTTTTAATGATTGTTCCGTATAAAACAGCCTCTATACCCATTTTACGATAACCATCGATAACGCCTAAGGCGTAAATGCGCAGGCTCTGTATTTTCTTTTTGCCGAACAATAACTTAAATATACCGGTAGGCAACAAACGCCCACGTTTTATAGTTTTAAATATCTCGTTATAATTTAGAAGAGCCAATCCAAATGCCACTATCTTGCCGTCCTGTTCTGCAACCAAAGCAAAGTCGCCGTCTAATATTAACTTCAGATCGTTGGCCAAATAATTAAATTCTTCGTCGGTTAATGGCACAAATCCAGTATTCTGGTCCCAGGCAGAGTTGTAAACTTCGCGAAGTTTAGCCGTTTCTGCTTTAAAGTTTTTGGTATCTATTTTTCTGATGACGATGTTATTGCGTTTTAAACGCTCTTGCAATGCATTAAGCAAACGTACTGACTTGTCGTCATAATTATTTCCGTCCCAATGCCAGGCTATCAGGTCAACGTCCTTTTCAAAATCGGCTTTGTCTATCAGGTCAGCATAGTAGGGGAAATTATAGGTCTGCATTAAAACAGGCGAGCTATCAAACCCTTTTACCAGCAGCCCGCAGGGCTCGTTGGTAGAAAAATTCACCGGACCTAAAAAGCGGCCGGTAACACCTTTATCTTTTAACCAGTCTGCCGCAACCTTAAATAACAGATCGGCGGTTTCCTGATCGTTTATGCAATCAAAAAAACCAAAAAAACCATCGTTGGCTTTATTATACTCGTTATGGGCGTTATTTAAGATAGCTGCAATTCTGCCGGTAACTTTGCCATCCTGATAGACCAGAAAACCCTGCAACTTGTTATGTTTATGAAAAGGATGCTTGGTTAACAGGTCGCGCTGGGCAATAAAAAGCTCTGGCACATAATAAGGGTCATCTTTATATAGGTCGTGCGGAAAGTCTATAAAAGCAGCAAGCTCTTTTTTTGAAACTACCGGAATTACTTTTTTCATTGGTGACGACTAGATATAAAATTGGTCTATATAAAATGTGCGGCTACTTTTAATAGCCGCACATCTGCAAAAAGTATCGTGAATATTTAAATTCGTTCTTTTACTCCCATCAATGGCACACCAACGTCTTTAAACGCCTTTGTTATTTTTTCAACGGCTTCGTCAATTTGCTCGAAAGTATGAGTAGCCATAAGAGAAAAACGAAGTAAAGATGAGTCTGACGGTACAGCAGGCGAAACAACCGGGTTAACAAATACGCCTGATGATTGCAGGTGTTTAGTAACCAGGAAGGTTTTATCGTTATCGCGTACAAATATTGGCAGGATAGGGCTTTCAGTAGGGCCAAGGTCAAAACCTTCATCCAGTAAAAGCTTCATTGCGTAATTGGTGTTATCCCAAAGCTTTTGTATCCGCTCAGGCTCAGATTCTATAATATCTAAAGCGGCAATTACACTTGCCACAGCTCCCGGCGTCATGCTCGCGCTGAACATTAAAGAACGGGCGCGGTGTTTCATATAGTCGATCACGTCAGCATCAGCAGCAATAAAACCGCCTAATGAAGCCAATGATTTACTAAATGTTCCCATTATCAGGTCAACATCGTCAGTAAGGTTAAAGTGAGATGCGGTACCGGCACCGTTATGACCGATAACGCCCAAACTATGTGCATCATCAACCATTATGTTGGCGCCGTATTGTGCAGCAATCTCAACAATTTCAGGCAATTTTACTATATCGCCTTCCATGCTGAATATACCATCAACAGCAATAACTTTAACAGCCTCTTCAGGAAGTATACTTAACTTCCGCTGAAGGTCAGCCATATCATTATGCGCGTATTTAATAACTTTTGAAAACGATAAACGGCTACCGTCTATTAATGATGCGTGATCATATTCGTCTAATATCAAATAATCATTACGGCCTGTAACGCAGGATAGAACTCCCAAATTTACCTGAAAGCCTGTGCTGAATAAAACTGCTGCCTCTTTGCCTACGTAGCGGGCCAACCTGTCTTCTAACTCAACATGTATATCAAGTGTACCGTTCAAAAATCTTGAGCCCGCACATCCCGTACCATATTTGTCAATCGCTCTTTTTGATGCTTCCTTTATTTTAGGATGACTTGTTAGACCAAGATAAGAATTAGAGCCAAACATCAACACCCTCTTACCGTCTATTATAACCTCTGTGTCCTGTCCAGACTCAATAGGCCTAAAATAAGGATACAAGCCCTTCTCCCTGATCATTGCTGCATCTTTAAATTGAGCAATTTTCTCATGTAGTTTTTTAACCATGTATTAACCCTGCTTAAATTTTTTGTAAAAATACCACGAATAAGCTTATAACCTATTTTTAGTATGTAATTTTTTTTAACATCTAGTTCTGTTCTGAACACGATGTATTTTCCCACTCGGCAAATTAATTAATTTTTTTATTTATTTGAGTGGTCAATTTTCAATTTTTTTTAAAAAAGCACCCAAATGTGTTCAAAAGTCAACTGATTACGCTTGTAATGTATAAATTAGGTAAAATTATTTATATCACTTTTTCTGTAATTCCAAATCTCTCATCTTCGCAGTTCTTAATTAATTAAACCCTATTTAAATTATACTCGTCCGGGTAAAGGGTTATTGTTATCTGCATTTATGAAAAAGAAGTACCTCTCATTATTAATAATATACTGTTTTCCATTAATATTGTTTGCGCAGGCACCTGTTGATAGCTTACCCGCTACGCTATCGCTAAAACAAAGTATAAGCTTTGCCCTCCGTAATCAACCCGCTATAAAGCAGGCCGCCATTGATAAACTGATAAACGAAAGGGATATTGACATTTCTTTATCATCATGGCTGCCGCAAATCAACTCTACCAATCAATATCAACATTATTTTAAAGGCGGGCCGGTTAATGCTGCCCAGGTGAACGCCGGCGGTACTGCCTTTCGCGAATTTTCGTCACTAGGCGCACAGATTAATCAGACTATTTACAATAACGAAGTTTTACAGGCTTCAAAAGCCTCTGGCTATTCCCGCTTATTGTATCGTCAAAACGAGGTCAGCGCACAAATCGATGTTGTTTCTGATGTAAGCAAAGCTTTTTTTGATGTATTGTTGTCTCAGAAGCGACTTAATATTATCAATGAGAATATTACACGACTTCAGCGCAGCCTAAAGGACGCTACCAGCCGCTACCAGGCCGGTGTAGTTGATAAAATTGACTATAAGCAAGCAACTATCGCTTTAAACAATGAGTTAGCTGCCCGCAAACAAACTACCGAGGCCATAAAGGCTAAAATGGCGACGTTGAAACAAATAATGGGTGTGCAAGCAGGTAAGGACTTTGCTTTAACATATGATTCGACACGCTATGAACAAGAGGCCGTTGTTGATACTAATCAGGCTTTAAATTATAATAATCGTATTGAGTATCAGCTTTTGCAAACCCGGAAGAACCTGCAAAATGTAAACGTTGGCTATTATAAATACGGTTTTTTACCGTCACTTTCTGCCATCGGCGCTTATAATCTTCTGTTTTTAAATAATAACCTTGCCAATTTGTACAGTAGGTCGTTTACCAATGCTTACGCTGGCCTTTCTTTAACTATACCTATATTTCAAGGCGGGCGAAGGTTGAAAAATTTAAGTAAGGCACGTTTACAAGTTGAACGTACTGACTTGGATATTGTGAACCAGCAAAATGCCATAGGCACCGAGTATGTGCAGGCACTTGCCGCTTATAAAAGCAACTATACCAACTGGCAAACGCTTAAAGAGAACGTAGCACTTGCAACCGACGTTTATAATGTGGTGAGCTTACAATATCGCGAAGGGATAAAAACTTATCTGGATGTGATAGTGGCGCAAGCTGATCTGCGAACTTCGCAACTTAATTACTACAACGCATTATTCCAGGTGCTTGCCAGTAAAATAGATCTGCAAAGGGCGCTGGGTACCTTGCCGGTTGAATAATGTTAATTTAATACTTGTCTCTATAAATAATACCAATGAAAAAATATAATTCCTTATTGTTTACCGCAATTATCGGTTTGGCGCTTACGTCTTGTAAAGATCAGCAAGCAGCACAAAATGCCGCTCCTCCGCCTATACCTGTTTTGGTTGCTGAGGCACAAAATGCTGATGCTATATATTACGATCAGTACCAGGGTACGGTAGTTTCTGTAAACAATGTTGAGCTGCGCAGCGCCGTAACCGGTTTTATTACCGGGATATATTTTAAGGAGGGGGACATAGTGCAGAAAGGCAAAACGCTTTATGAGATAGACCGACGTAAATATCAGGCAGCTTATGCACAAGCCAATGCACAATTAATTAGCGCGGAAGCTAACCTCGCCAAGGCACAGAAAGACATCGACAGGTATACTATGTTGTTGAAGAATGACGCTGTTGCCCGGCAAACGGTTGATCAGGCTACTGCGACTTACGAAATGAACAAAAGCCAGGTAGAGGTAGCCAAAGCGATGATTGCAAGCGCGAAGACAGATCTTTCCTATTCCTTGATTACATCGCCGGTTACTGGACGTATCGGTATCTCTCAGGTAAGGTTGGGGTCGCAGGTATCGCCGGGCACAACGTTACTCAACACGGTTTCAAGCGAAAATCCGATTGCTGTTGATGTTGTTGTGAATGAGCAGGACATAAACCGGTTTTATGATCTCCAGCGTAAGGTTACTGATACTACTTTTCGCCTTCAGTTATCAGACGGTACCGAGTACAATAAAACCGGAAAGATATTGGCGATTGACAGG
The DNA here is from genome assembly GCF_946479965.1 of uncultured Mucilaginibacter sp. The sequence goes on from NZ_CAMLHX010000006.1 coordinate 18,992, forward strand.
GGAGTGAATAACCTTACAGGTACAATAAAGGTACGCGTAGAATTCTCTAATCCGGATGGAAAGTTAAAAGATGGTATGAGCTGTGTTTTAAAAGTGTTGAATAACCAGTCGGGCAATCGTCTGCAAATTCCTTATAAAGCTGTGTCTGAGCAAATGGGCGAGTTTTTCGTGTTTGTATCACAAGATACTATTGGCAAACAGCAAAAAGTTACTTTGGGTCCGCGTATTGGAAGCAATATAGTAGTGATGGATGGGCTAAAGCAGGGAGATAAGGTGATAACCGATGGATTTCAGAAACTGCGTGATGGCGGTAAAATAACATTAGGCGATGCCCCGCAAGCGGCAGCAGCAGGGCAGAAACCTCAGGCAAAATAACAGAGCGCAGACGATTATTATAACATAGAATGATAGCAGAAACCTTTATCCGACGGCCGGTTACGGCCATCGTAATATCATTAGTGATAGTTATTGTAGGAGTATTGGCCATTGGCACGTTAGCCGTAGGCCAATATCCCGATATAACGCCCCCAACGGTACAAATAACGGGTAACTACGTAGGTGCAGATGCGCAAACTGTTGAACAGACAGTTGCAACCCCGGTAGAAATTCAGGTAAACGGCACACCCGGCATGACCTACCTGCAAAGTAACAGCACCAATAACGGCGCCATGAGCATGACCGTTAACTTTGAGCTGGGTACAGATATTAATATAGCGGCTTTAGATGTTCAAAATAGGGTGGGGATAGCAACACCCTCGTTACCGCAAGAAGTACAGCGCCTTGGTTTAACCGTGCGTAAACGTAACCCAAGTATTTTGATGCTGGTAGCGATGTACTCGCCTAAGGGCACGCATAATGTAACTTTTACAGATAATTACGCCAATATTTTTGTTCGCGACGCGCTTTTACGTACTAAAGGTGTAGGCGATGTTTTTAGTCGTGCAGATGATTTCAGTATGCGTATTTGGTTAAAACCTGATAAGCTAGCTGCGTTAGGTATGACAGCGTCTGATATAACCCAGGCTTTACAGGAGCAAAACGCACAGGTAGCCGCTGGAACTGTGGGCGCAACGCCACAGCAAAAGGGTCAAACGTTTGAATACAGTGTGCTTGTAAGAGGGCGTTTGTCAAAAATATCAGAGTTTGAAAATATAGTGGTGCGCACCCAGCCTAATAATGGCGCCTTAGTTCATTTAAAGGATGTGGCACGCATAGAGTTGGGTAAGTTCAATTATGCAGGTAACTCTTATGTTGATGGCAAGCGGGCATCATACCTGCTGGTTTACCAGGCACCCAACAGCAACGCGCTTGAAACTGCGGAGAACGTTTACGCCACCATGGAGCAAATGAAAAAAACGTTCCCCAACGACATAGCTTACATGGTGCCTTTTGAAGCTGTAACCGTAATAAAGGTATCAGTGCATGAAGTGGTTGAAACGCTGCTGATAGCGTTGGTGCTGGTTATTATAGTGGTTTATCTCTTCCTGCAAAGCTGGCGTACCACGCTTATTCCGGTGTTAGCTATCCCGGTGTCCATTATAGGTACGTTCATTTTCTTTATACCGTTGCACTTTACCATAAATACGCTTACGCTATTTGGTTTCGTATTAGCAATTGGTATTGTGGTTGATGATGCCATCGTGGTTGTGGAGGCTGTGCAGCATTACATGGACGAGAAAAACATGTCGCCGGTTGATGCTACACGACAGGCGATGAAAGATATCTCAGCACCGGTTATAGCTATAGCACTCATATTGGCAGCGGTATTTGTTCCGGTGGGCTTTATACCGGGTATAGTGGGCAGGTTGTACCAGCAGTTTGCAATAACGATAGCTATATCGGTAATGATATCGGCATTTGTTGCCTTGTCATTAACACCGGCACTTTGTATTCTGATACTTAAACCGCATAAGATCGATAATAAATCAAGAGGCCTCGATAAATTCTTTTATAAGTTTAACACCTGGTTTGAGCGGGTAACCGGTAAATATCGTAATGGTGTCCACCGCGGGATTAAAAACTCCCGGTTTGTGGTTGTTATTTTGATCTGTATCATAGTAGGTACGGTGTTCCTTTTCATGAAAAAATCGACCGGATTTATTCCGGTAGAAGACGAAGGCCGTATCTATGTTACTTATGATTTGCCTGAAGCATCATCCACTGAAAGAACAGTAGCAGTTTTGAATGATGTAATGAAAACCCTTGATAGCATCCCCGAGATTGGTCACTTTGCTGCCTTAGGGGGATTGAACGTTGTAAACTTTGCCACAAAATCAAGCAGCGCCACCGTGTTCGTTCAACTTAAACCTTGGGACGAAAGGGAGCGTACATCGTTGGAGTTGGTTGGTGTTATTCAGCAGAAATTAGCCAGATATAAAGAAGCCAACGTGACGGTTATTCCTCCGCCGGCTATTCCGGGTTTGGGCAATAGCTCAGGTTTTGCCTTTATGCTGGAAGAAAAAGAAGCGGGAGGTGACATAACGAACTTTCAAACGGTGCTCAATAATTTCGTGGCCGAAGTGAATAAACGCCCCGAGATAGCCAAGGCATATAGCTTCTTCACTGCGCGTACGCCAGCTTATCAACTTACCATTGACCGCGAAAAAGCAAAGCGCCTCGGCGTGCAGATCAGCGATATTAATAACGCCTTGCAGGTTTACATGGGGAGCTCCTATATAAACGACCTGACATTATATGGCCGTACTTTCAGAGTATTGGCACAGGCCGACACCAACTATCGTACAAGCATTAACAATATAGGGCAGTACTTTGTACGTAACCAGGCCGGTAACATGGTGCCCTTAAGTACGGTTACCAGTTATAAAATGATAGAGAATGCACCATTAATAACCCACTTCAACCTTTTCAGAGCGGCTGAGATCGACGGAACAGCAAAACCGGGTTACAGCAGCGGCGATGCTTTAAAGGCATTAGAAGAAGTGGCCGCCCAAAACCTGCCGCAAGGTTACGGCTATGAATTTACAGGTTTAAGCCGGGAGGAAAAGCTTTCTGGTTCAAAAACCGTGTATATTTTCATGCTGTCAGTAGGGTTTGTATTCTTGTTCCTGGCTGCGCTCTATGAGAGCTGGTCTGTACCTTTCTCTGTATTACTAGCCGTACCGCTTGGTGCGTTGGGGGCAATATTGTTTCTTACTTTTAACAAAGGGCTAGACAACAATGTGTACGCGCAAATCGGCTTGATAACGTTAATAGGCCTTGCGGCCAAAAACGCCATATTAATAGTAGAGTTCGCGAAGGAGCGTGTGGATAGGGGCATGGAGCTGGAAAAATCAATATTGGAAGCGGTAAGATTACGTTTGCGACCCATTATTATGACATCCCTCGCGTTTATTTTGGGCGTAATGCCGCTGCTGTTTGCGTCGGGAGCCGGAGCCATTGCCCGTAAAACAATTGGTTTTACCGTATTTGGCGGTATGCTTGCAGCAACCTTGCTGGCTATCTTTATAGTGCCGGTACTGTTTTTCTTGATAACACGTCTGGCCTACGGCAAGGAAAAGTTGGCCGAACTGCAAAGAAATTATAAACCAGATCCTGACCACGACCCGCAGACTTAATAGGATATTAGTATAAAAAAGGCCTTCAATATTCATTGAAGGCCTTTTTTGTTTTATAAAGCCGAGTTTACCATACAAAATGCACTAAAAATAAGGCACTTTTTATCTATGATTGATAGTTGTAGGTTATTTGTTTAAACATATTTAATCGCGAAACCAATAAGCGTGAATATCAGCGTTTAAACCACATGTTTGGCTGTAAAACTGAATGGTTGAGGCGATCTTAAAAGTTAAATAGCGCTGTTTTTCAGGATATGTGGCAGAGTATTTGAAATGGAAGCAGTATTAATATTTACTTAAATAACAGACACAACAATGAAAAAGTTAACAAAATTAGCTGCTACAGCTATAGCAGGTGTAGCACTATTCATCGGAACAAATGCAAATGCACAATCTACCGATAGCAGGCTACGTTTTGGTATAGGTGCCGAAGTGGGTGTGCCCACCGGTAGTGCATCTAATGGTTCAAATATTTACGCAGGTGTTACTCCCCGCCTACAATATGGCGCTGATGAGGGATTAGCCTGGACACTTACTTCTGGTTTCTATAATTTCTTCGGAAAGAACTACACCGTTGGTAGCACAACTGTTAAGGGCGGCGACCTGGGTATGGTGCCGGTTAAATTAGGTATTAAAGGCTTTTTTGCCGAGAACCTTTATTTTGGTGCAGAAGCCGGTGCCGGTTTTGAAACCAACTCAGGTGGTAGTACAAAGTTAATTGTTGCTCCGGGTATAGGTTTTGCAAATGATAAATGGGACGTATCTGCCCGTTACGAAAACTTCTCTGGTCAAAGTGTTAACTATGGCTTAGTAGGTTTACGTGTAGCTTACGGATTTAAACTTTAATTTGATCAACGTATCAATTTTTTTAGCCTCCCGATTTTCGGGGGGCTTTTTTATTTGCATGCGGCGAAGGTTATTGTTGAATAGATCGTCTAAATCTGTAAATTTAAACAGATGAAAAATAGAATCGGATTATTTGCAGCAGCATTGCTGTTTGCATCAGCTTTAAAAGCACAACAGCCACCACCGCGAGATATAAGGCCATCTCCAGAGGAAAGACTGAAACGAACTACAGAACATTTAGGAAAGGAACTTGCCCTTAAACCTGCTCAAAAACAAAAGCTTCAAGCTGCCTATAAAGATTTTTTTGCAAGTATGGAAAAGCTTAGGGGAGACGGACCGCCACCACCGCCCCCTCCACCTCCCGGAAAAAAGGAGGATGTTGATAAACTTGTTGCAGTGCGAAATAATAAGTTAAAAAGCATCCTAACTACCACTCAGTTTAAAAAATATCAGCAAATAGAAGAGGAAATGCGTGCGCGCGGTCCCGGTGGGCCGCCTGATGGAAGGGGTGGCCCGCAAGGCCCGCCGCCTCAGGGCGCACCGCCCCAGCCTCCTCCGGCAAGACAGTAATACTGATTAAACGCCATTGAGTGCACGCAATGGCGTTTATTATTACTGGCTTGTGTGCTTGTGTAATTTGCGAAAAATATGATACTTTTAGAGCAGAAACCAATTAAGCCGTCTGTTTATCCTTAATACAGACCAAATTAAAGATCATTATGAAAAGAATTACGTTTTTTTTACTGCTGACATATGTTTTTGTGAATACTGCTTACGCCCAGTTTGAGAATTATTCGTGGAAAATAATTGAAGCGAGCGGGAGTTACACACCACGGGAAGAGTGTGATTTTGTAGCTGTGAAAGACAAGTTTTACTTAATTGGCGGACGTGGGATAAATGATGTAAATATTTTTGACCCCAAAACAAATACATGGACTAACGGAGCAAAGCCGCCTATTGAACTGAACCATTTTCAAGCGGTGGTGTATAAAGATGAGGTATATCTTGTATGCGCTATGACAGGCGGTTACCCGCACGAAAAACCTGTGGCAAACATTTATATCTACAACCCTAAAACAGATACCTGGCGGGTTGGTGACGAGATACCTGCAGACAGGCGACGCGGCTCGGGTGGGGTAGTAGTGTACAAAGACAAATTTTATGTTGTTACAGGTATAATAGACGGACACTGGACCGGCAATGTAACCTGGTTTGACGAGTATGACCCTAAGACAGGAAAATGGACAAAGTTGACAGATGCGCCAACCGCCAGAGACCACGTAAGAGCGGGACTTATTGATGATAAATTATATTTAATAGGAGGTGTGCAGTCAAACGCACTTGAAAAAAAGGGATTGGCGAATGTAATTGATGCAGTAGATATATACGATTTTAAAGCTAAGCAATGGAGTACAGCGCCTGCAAAGTTACCTACGTTACGTGCCGGAAATACAACAATAGCTATTAAAAATGATCTGTTTATTATAGCCGGTGAAAGTGCTAAGCAACGCAAAGCCCATAACGAAGTGGAAGTTTATAATGTTAAAACAGGCACCTTCCGTACACTGGCACCCATTGTCGAGGGTCGCCACGCAGCAGGAGCAGTTTTTTATAAAGGAAAAATTTACACAGTAGCAGGAGTTGGAAATGCCGGAGGCTCTCCGCTTCTAAAATCAATAGAGGTTTTTAGCGAAAAGTAATTTACGTTCTACCTTAATACAACCTGTGCCGTAAAACGGCTAAATTGTTCCAACAAAACGGTTTTACCCGCAGTTAACTCTTTTAGGGTTGTTTCGCCGTAGTGCCTTACCGTTAATAGGGTAAGACCGGTATTATAACGAACTTTATAAGCGTCGTCAAAAACCGCAATGAATTTAGCGAAGCTGTCCTCCTTATAGTCAATACATATGCTGAAACTAAGCGCGGATGTTTGCATGGTATTTATTTTTACATTGTTTGCAGCAAACCGCCCGATTATATCGCTCAAATTATTTTCGGTGATAAACGAATAATCTTTGGTAGAAAGCGAAAGCAGTACCTGGTTTTGTTTTAATATAATTACGGGCTTTTTAAATACCGGCGTAACATTTCCCCCTATAACAGTGCCGGGCGCGGTTGGATCACCGAAAGGTTTAACCAGCAATGGGATATTAGCGTTTTGCAGCGGTTTTATAGTTTTCGGGTGGATAACTGTCGCGCCGTAATAAGTCATCTCAATGGCTTCGTTATAACTAAGGACATCAAACTTAACGGTATCTTCAAAATATTTCGGATCGGCATTTAATACCCCGGGTACATCCTTCCATGTGGTAACAGATTCTGCGCCCAAACACGAAGCGAAGATAGAAGCGGTATAGTCTGATCCCTCGCGGCCAAGTGTCGTAGTGAAATTCTCTGATGTGCCGCCTAAAAAACCCTGAGTAATTACAAAACCTTTATCAAGTAAAGCAGGAATATTTTTGCTGATGCTTTCGCGCGTTTTGTCCCAGATAACGGTGCCTTCGCGATAGGTGTTATCTGTATGAATATATCCCCGAACATCCGCCCATAGTGTTTTTAGGCCCGCTTTGTTTAAATAAGCAGCGACTATACGGGTAGAAACCAACTCACCTATGGATACGATCTGATCATAAATAAAGTCATAATCATCCTGAGGCTCTTCCTCTATCATCCAGTCTATCTCCACAAAAGTATTTGCCACTTCGTCAAAAACAAGGTGGGATGCTTCAAATAGCTCAGCCATTATGGTGTAATGGTATTGTTTGATATCCTCAAATACGTTATGCATATTTTCAGATCCATCTACATACGCCTTGGTTAAGGTTTCTAAAGCGTTAGTGGTTTTACCCATTGCAGAAACAACAATAAGCAGCTGATTATCTTTGTATTGCTCAACCACATTTGCCAGGTTGATAATACCTTTTGCATCTTTAACGGATGCGCCGCCGAATTTAAAAACAAGCATTATTTAATATATTGAGTTACCACCGTGTTAGGGCGCAAAAGTGATCGTATCTTATTGTAAGGAATAAACAGGTCGGTTGTACCTGCCGCGTACGGTTTTATTTCATATTGGTTATATAAAAATCTGATGCCCAAAGGAGTTATCAGATAGTTCTCATTTAGCGAGAATTTATCGTCTTTAAAAAAATAATCGCGTGCCAATGATGTTGTATCGCTAAGCTTTTCCTGCCTTCTGAATATTGTATCCGCTACGGCAGCAAGTTTGGTTTTATAGCCATCAGTTAAAATATCCGACAGCGTTACAAAATTTTGCTTTTTGGTGTTCCAGTTTATAAAGGTGATAACAGAGCTGCCATGTGCGCCGCCTTGAAAAGTATAACCACCAATTTCCAGTGTAGTAAGGCTTGAATCCTGTCGTAAAATTATTGCGTGGGCATCCAGATAGAAGATCATGCCCATTCTCGGGTCATCCTTTTTAAATTTGTAATAATCTGCTAGAAAGCTGTTTACCATTTCGGTTATACCGGTATCAGGTTTTTCTTTAAAAAACAAATTCAATAGCCTGTTTTTTAGGGAATCATTGAGTTTGCTGTCTGTTTTAAAAATCGGATATTTTAGTTTGATAACGGTGCAGTTAGTATCGGCTTTGTCACCACAATCATCCGCTCGCTTTTTTATAGTTTGATAGGTGAAAGCGAGTGTATCAGTATTTATGTCTGCCTTTTGGTGACTGGTTTCGCCCCATTGACAAGCGCTTAATCCCAACATTACAGCTATTACCGATATGCGTCCCCTCATAAACTTGAAATTTTGTGCAACTGTTCAAGTGATACAGATGCATTTAACCAACCCGCTTCAATATTAGCCCCATACTTGTTATAAAAGTTGATAGCCGGTTCGTTCCAGTCCAGCACCTGCCAAACCATGCCACTGTATCCTTTTTCTTTGGTCTCCGTCAATACCCGCTCAAACAACATTTTGCCAATGCCATTGCCACGCATGGTCTCGGTAACTAAAAAATCTTCAAGATATAAGCGGCAGCCTTTCCAGGTAGAAAAGCGGATATAATATAAAGCAAAACCAACTACCAAGCCGTCCACTTCGGCAACAAATGCCCGCCATACCGGCTTTTCACCAAAACCGGCATCTTCAAACTCATCCAAAGTAACAGTTACCTCCTCCGGAAATTTCTCGTAAACGGCAAGCTCATTAACTAATTCCAACAGGCGTACGCAGTCTTCTTTTACAGCAACTCTTAGGTTAATTGTCATTGATTCATTGATCATTAGACCATCTTAAAAATTCTGAATAAAATAAATCCGAAATTGAAAACCCGAAATTCGATATCTAATTATTTTTCCAGTGTTTAATTACGCGGCCGCCAAAAATTGTGCTGCCAACCCTTATCATGTTGCTGCCCTGTTCTATGGCTATTTCATAGTCGGATGACATGCCCATTGATACGGTATCAAAGCAATTGTCTTTCCTGAAAAAGCTTTGCTTTAGGCCCTCAAAAAATACCTTAAGTTCATAAAACTCATCCCTAAGCTGTTTCTCCTTATCTGTGTTTGTCGCAATGCCCATAACGCCACGAATACGGATATTTTTTAATGTCGAAAACTCCTCGTCACGCAACAACTCGATGGCTTCATCAAACCCCAGTCCGAATTTGGTTTCCTCGTCAGCTATATAGATCTGTAGCAGGCAATCAATTACCCGGTTGCTTTTTAAAGCCTGTTTATTTATCTCCTGCAACAATTTTAAACTATCAACAGATTGTATCATGGCGATAAACGGAGCAATGTACTTCACCTTATTGCTTTGCAGATGACCGATAAGGTGCCACTCAATATCTTTGGGTAATTGCTCCTGTTTTTCAACCAGCTCCTGTACCATATTTTCGCCGAAAACACGTTGTCCCGCCTCGTATGCCTCCATAACCTCAGCTACCGTTTTAGTTTTTGATACAGCTACTAAGGTCACTTTTTGGTTATCAGTTTGGCTTTTTAAATTATTAATGTTATCGGCAATGCTCATTTATCGTAATTTTGTGTTTTAAACCGCTAAATTAAGTAATGCGCGCACATCTTATCTTGTTTTTTTTGGCTTTGTTTTTACTCGTTTCCTGCCAGGGTAATAAAACCGCCGGTAACGTTATCGCAAAAGAGAAAATGGTGCAGATATTAAGCGATATCCATATTATCGATGCTACTCTGCTAACATACGGTCCTAAAGACAGTCTTTACAAATATGGCACTAATCGATTTGGAGTTTTGTTTAAAAAATATGGCGTTGACTCTGCTTTGTTTAACAAAAGCTTAAAATATTATACTGCCACGCCCGACGAAATGATTGACATATATAACCGGATAGATGCCTTATTAAAAGCTAAAAGTGATTCAATCGGAAAAGTGCACGCTAAAAATATGGAACTGGAGACTAAACAGTTGGAAGCAAAGAGTAAAGCGGAAAAGAAAAGGAAGGCTGATTCATTAAGATTTGACTCAATAAAAAAAGCGGCGAAAGTAATTAAGTTAAAAATAAACAAACCAATTCAATAAGTACATAAATGCTTTACCCCAATAATAGTATTGATAAGCTGGGTTTTACCGAGGTAAAGGAATTGATAAAAGCGCACTGCCTAAGTGTTATGGGTCAGCAAATGGTTGACAAAATACAGGTGATGAGCAACTTTGATCTGATAAAAAAGTTTCTAAATCAGGCCGGGGAGTTTAAAAATATTTTGCTCAATGATGCCGCGCTCCCTATTCATCATTTTTTCGATATAAAATCATTAGCTAATAAGGCAAAACTGGAAGGCGCTTTTTTAACCGAAGAAGAGTTTTTTCAGGTACAGTCGTCGCTATCGACTGTATTTGCAGTTATAGGTTACTTTAATGAACGTGAAGGGCAGTATCCAAATCTGGAGGCGTTGTTTGAGCATTTGCCTATTGAAAAGGCCATAATAAAAAAAATTGAACAGGTAATTGACGCTAAAGGAAAGATAAAGCCCAACGCCTCGCGCGACTTAGCCGATATAACATCGGGAATAGCAAAGGCAGAACAAGATACCCGAAAAAAAATTGACCAGATATTTAAAAGCGCGTCATCTAACGGATGGACGGCCGATGGTTCTTTAACTGTTAGGGATGGCCGGCTTTGTATACCCTTGCTTGCAGAAAACAAGCGTAAGCTAAAAGGTTTTATTCATGATGAATCGGCGTCAGGACAAACAGTGTACATGGAACCAGAAGAGGTTTTTACGCTAAACAACCTTATTCGTGATCTTGAATTTGAGCGCAGGCGAGAAATTGTAAAGATACTTACTGCCCTAACTACAGAGCTAAGGCCCTACGTGCCACTATTGCTTTCTTATCATGGTTTGCTAACCAAGCTTGATTTTGTCAGAGCAAAGGCGCTGTTTGCGATTGATATTGAAGCTGATATGCCGCAGGTTATAAATGAGGCTACCTTGAGGTTAACCAACGCGCGCCACCCTTTGCTATTTTTAAACTTTAAAAAAGAAGGCAAGACAGTTGTTCCGCTTAACCTTAAAATTGATGATGGAACCCGCATTGTTGTGGTATCAGGCCCCAATGCAGGTGGTAAATCTGTGTGTATGAAAACGGTTGGTTTGTTGCAGATAATGGCACAATCAGGTTTGTTGATCCCGGCAGATGAATCAAGCGAAATAGGTGTATTTAAACAATTTTTTGTTGATATAGGGGATGATCAGTCGATTGAGAGCGATCTGAGTACTTATAGTGCTCATCTTTCAAAAATGAAAACCTTTGTTGAGCAGGCCAACGGCAAGTCGATGATATTGATAGATGAGTTTGGTACGGGTACAGACCCTCAGTTTGGCGGTCCTATAGCCGAAGCCGTGCTCGAATCGTTAAACAGTAAAAAGGTTAGGGGCATGGTAACCACGCACTATTCTAACCTTAAAATATTTGCCGGCAATACAGAGGGGATAGAAAATGCGTCAATGTTGTTTAACAACGTAGAAATGCAGCCGTTATACATTTTGGAAATAGGTAAGCCGGGCAGTTCATATGCTTTTGAGATAGCGCAGAAAATAGGCCTGCCCCGGCAGGTGCTTGATCTTGCAAAAACCAAAATAAGCGCCGGACAAAAGAATGTAGATACCTTATTGGTTGGTTTAGAGCGCGAGAAGAAGGAAATATTGGACACCCGCGTTAAACTGGATCGCCAGCAGAAACATGTAAACCTTTTGTTAGCTGAGAACGAAAAGCTGAAAACTTACCTTGAAGACAACAAAAAGGAACTGATTCGCAAGGCTAAAGACGAGGCTAAAAACATAATACTAAACGCCAATAAGCTGGTAGAGAATACCATTGCAGAGATAAAGAGCAATAACGCCGATAAGGAAAAAACCCGCACACTGCGCGATAATTTGAGCCGCGAGCTGGAAAAGAATATTGTAAAAGCACCGACACCTAAAATTGAACCATCCACAGACGAGTTAAAAATTGGTGATTGGGTAAAACTGACCGATTCGGAAACCACAGGTCAGGTAATGGAAATAGCCAGGGACAACATTATAATAGCCATTGGCGATCTTCGCACGGTTGCAAAAAGGAAGCGAGTACAAAAGGTTTCAAAATCAGCCGTCCCAAAAGAGATTCGCCGGAGCTTTAGTAGCCAAACCAATGACCTTGCCGGGTTTAATCCGGAGATAGACGTACGCGGCATGCGTACCGAAGACGCGATTGGCGCCATTGAGCGTTTGTTTGATCGCGCATTAATGATGGGTTTCGGCAGCCTTAAAATATTGCACGGCAAAGGCGACGGCATCCTTCGTAAGATGATAAGACAATACCTCAAAAAATATGATCAGGTTGACAGACTTGAAGATGAGCATGCCGATAGAGGAGGGGACGGCATAACCTATGTTTATCTGAAATAACCACGAAAAAAAAGAAATTTATCGTTTATGAAAACCTAAAGGGAGTTTTTTGCGTAAAAAGCAATAAATATTTGATTAGTGATTATGCAATTTTCTGATAAAGACTATTATCCCGAAACTCCGCGAAGTGTGAAAATATTAAATTTTGTCGTTGTAATTATCTTAGCTGTAGATCTGCTTTGGATAGTTTTTTAATGTAAATAACAAAGCCCGATAACGCTGGTTACAGGGCTTTGTTATTTATATCTAAGGGAAATTTATCCTGCGCTCACAGTACCGCCGCTTTGTGTAACTATAGTGGTAGTAGTAAACGAAGTACTTGTTTTAGTGCCTTTTGTATAAGTTCCACTCATAAACAAACCGTTAAAGTTCACTCCTGATGAGACACTTCCTTCGGTGTAAACATTGTAAACCGTTCCGGCTTTTAACTTGGCAGAAGCATATAACAAGGTAGCATATGCTTTTGGAGCCTGAAAAGTTAGCGCTTCAACACCATCTGCCGATTCGATATGTATTATCTGGTTTGCCGCTGCTCCGCCCATTACCAATGTACGAATAGTTGATACAGTAGGACTTGGCGCACTTGTGGTTCCTCCGGTTGCCACCAGTATGCCTCCGGTTATTTTAAGCACATGTGCATCGCAGTCAATACCACCTTCAGGAGCTATTGAGCCTAAAGCTACTAGTTTTCCGCCGGTCATGGTAAACCCTCCATTTGAGTCAACAGCATCGTTAGCAGAGCTTATAGCGTATATACTACCACCATTTATAAAAACACCGGTTGCTGCATTTATATCATCATCCTGCGAGGTTAGTTTTATGTCACCCTTATTAATAGTTATGGCAGCTTTGCTTTCCAAAGCTTCGCCGACCGAAGTTATAGTAAGCGCACCGCCGTTGATATTGGCATAAGGAATTATTAAAGGATCAGTTCCTACATAATCTAATGTGATTCCTTTGTCGTCGGCATTAATAGTGGTATTTCCGTTGTTGAAAATTGCAAAACCCTCTTCAACCTGCAGTCCGTCATCTTTACATGTTATTTTAATAACACCGCCATCGGCAACAAAATAGTCGTTGGCATGTATACCATCGCTCTTAGCATTTGCAATGGTAATATTGCCGCTACGCACTCTGATGTGATCGTCGCTAACAATACCATGCTTGTTATTGCCTGTAATTTGCACGCTGCCTGTTCCGCTAAATACCAGCTGCCCTTCTGAGAAAATGGTGCCCTTCATATCTTCAGTGCCTACTTTTACATAAGTGGCGCCGTCAACAAGTGTATTTGTAGTGCCTGGAGCCAATACGATAAAAGCGGTCTTCTCTGATTGAATGTTAATAGCCGGAGCATTATCATTCGTGATACTTGCGTTGTTTAATGTAAGTTTAAATCTAAAATCACTATAAATTCTAAGTGATCCGTTTGTAGTTGTACCTGTAACTACATATTCAACATTGTCTACTGTTGAACGGATAACCAGATCTGCGCCGGTTGGGGTGATTGTCACACCGGCAACTCCATTTGTAATAGTAGCTGTTACTCCACTAAAGTTGATAGAAACAGTTTTGTTAAAAGTGAAATTCTCTATCAGATCATCCACCTCGGCCCCGATTGCAACCGATCCTTCAACAGCACCTTTAGTAATGCCCGTGCTGTCAATTACAGCAGTTGTTGCTACCGGTGGAGGGGGGTCTACACCCGGATCGCTTTTTTTGCAGCTTATAAGTGCGGTGAAAAGCAGCACCGTGAAGGTAGTTGAAAGACAAAAGGAAAGTTTGCTCATGATTGTAGTTTAATGATAAGGTGGCAATAATCGGTCCAGTTGATAAAATGTTGTATTAAGCAAATATACAACCTTTATGGTAAAAAAATCCGTGTTATTTATACCCCGTTGTGTGTATATGGTTACACAGCACATTGGGTTGTACGCCATTAACTAATAAGAATATTCTCGCTGAACTTTTGCGAAACAGTAACATTTTCGCCGTTGTTGATCTTAATAACCAACGAGCCGTCATAGCTGATCTTTTCCACCACTTTTATCTGAGAGTTAATGCCGATGCCCAACTTCACAAGATATTGCAAAAAAGCTGTGCTGGTATCTCTAACGGCAGCAACCCGGCAGTTGGCGTCTGTTTTGGCGTCAGATAAACTTACAGTATAAGTTTTAGGCAGCTTACCGCTTGAGGTAGGTATCGGATCGCCGTGCGGATCGTATTCGGGAAAGCCCAAAAATTTATCCAACCTGTCTGCAAGGGTAGGATCACTTATATGCTCTAATTCTTCTGCTATATCATGGATCTCATCCCAATGATATCCTAATTTTTCTAGTAAAAATACTTCCCACAAACGATGTTTGCGCATTATCAGGATGGAATCTTTTAAGCCTTGAGGAGTCAGCCGCGCACCTTTCTTCTTGTCGTATTCTATTAAAGATTTATCCGACAGCTTCTTTATCATATCAATTACCGAAGCAGCATTATTGCCCAAAGTTTCGGCAATAGCGGTAGCGGTAATCTTCTCGTCAGACTTTTGTGACAACCTGAGAATAGCTTTCAAATAATTCTCTTCAGATAGTGTATTCATCTTTTTTGGTTTACCCAAAACTAAGTAAAATAAATTTGGTTAGATAAAATTAGGTGTGCCTAATTTTATTTATTAGCTTTGTGATGTAATTTACTACTAAAATGTTCAACGTTTTTTGTCGCATTGGTTTAATTTTATTTGTCATTTGGCCGCAATTTGTAAATGCACAAACGGGTGGCATAAGTGGTAAGGTCGTCGCAAAGGATCAGCCGGTTGCGTCAGCTACTGTAAAAGTAAAGGGCACAACCTCCGGAACCAAGACAGATGAGAACGGGCAGTTCCTGTTAACCAATATACCTTCGGGGGAATATGAATTGCAGGTTTCCGCATTAGGCTATGCGCTGCAAAAACAACTTGTACGGGTTAGTACTGAGACGTCTTCAGAGATAACTATCATATTAACATCTGTAGAAACGAACCTCAGTGAGGTAGTGATAACCGGTGTTACAAGGGCCACACAAATACGAAGTAATCCTGTACCAATAGCGGTAATGACGAGTAAGGCTATCAACAGCCAGGCAAACACCAATATAGTTGATGCCATAACCCGCAGTATTCCGGGTGTTAGCGCGGTGACTACAGGGCCCAATATATCAAAGCCACTTATACGCGGTTTGGGTTATAACCGGGTTTTAACTTTATACGACGGCGTGCGGCAGGAGGGGCAGCAATGGGGCGATGAGCATGGTATTGAGATAGACCAGTTCAGCATAAGCAGGGTAGAGGTGGTTAAGGGCCCTGCAAGTTTAACATATGGGTCGGATGCATTGGCGGGTGTGATCAATATGATCCCCGATGTGGTTTATAAAGACGATAACAAATTGCATGGCGATGTAAGCATGGAGGCGCATACCAACAACAGTAGCCTGGGCGCTTCCTTAGGTCTTAACTATAAAAGCGGCGATTGGAAGTATAGCGCAAGAAGCTCGATGAAACGGGCTCATGATTACCGTAACAGCGTTGACGGGCTTGTTTACAATACGGGCTTTAATGAACTCACCTTATCTGCAATGGCTAAAGTAAATAAGCAGTGGGGCGAATTTAAAATAGCGGCTAACCTTTACAATAATCAGCAAGAAATACCCGATGGCAGCCGTGAGCAATTTAGCCGCTGTTTTACAAAGCAAATTTTTGAAGCTGATAAGGACGATATTACCAACCGGCCCCTTGTTAGCGATGCTGAGCTACGTTCCTATAAGCTATCTCCATTATATCAGCATATACAACACTACCGGGTTTACACGCACGGACTTTTGAATGTTGGCCGGGGCAATATTGACGCGCTTTTTGCGGTGCAGCAGAGTGTGCGGAGGGAATATAACCACCCGACAGCACCTGTACAGCCCGGCTTGTATGTGGTGCTCAATACACTCAATTATGATATTAAGTATAACCTTCCCGAAATGAATGGCTGGGAGAGCACCATAGGGTTAAACGGGATGTTTCAGGGTAACCGAAGCAAAAACGGCACTGCTTTCCCCATACCGGATTACGATCTGTTTGACGCGGGAACCTACATTATGGTTAAGAAAAAGGTGGGCGATTTTAACGTTTTGGGCGGCCTGCGGTATGATAGCCGGAACATTAACTGGAATGACTTTTACGTTGGTATAAACCCTGCTACCGGCTTTGAGCGTAAGGGTACCGCTGCCGATATCAGCGGCGGCGCACCGCTGCAGTTTCCTGCGTTTACTAAAGTATTTCATGGCATATCGGGTAGTGCAGGAGTAACTTACAACCTTACGGAGCGGATATTATTGAAAGCCAACATAGCACGGGGCTACCGGGCACCTAATATAACTGAGATAGGCTCAAATGGCCTTGACCCGGGGGCGCATATAGTTTATTTGGGTAACCGCACTTTTTCGCCGGAGTTTAGTTTGCAGCAGGATCTGGGTTTTGCTGCTTATCTGAAGGATATCGATATATCCGCAGAGATATTTAATAACAACATTACCAATTACATATTTCAATCTAAACTAACTGATGCTGCGGGTAATCCGGTTATAATTGTACCGGGTAATACCACCTATCAATACCAGCAGGCAGCAGCCCGGTTGTATGGTGCTGAGTTAACGGTTAACCTGCATCCCCAACAGCTAAAATGGCTTAGCTTTACTAACAGTATTGCTTATATAAAGGGAGTGAAAAACGGCGCGAAAGGCACAAGTGCCGAGTATTTGCCGCTTATTCCGCCGCTGCATGCGCGGTCTGAAGTGAAAGTTAGTTTTGATAACTTTTATGTAAAAGCTGCTGCTGACATGTATGCAACTCAAAACCGCTTTTATGCTGCCGATGATACCGAGACGGCCACACCCGGCTACAGTTTATTCAGCTTAGGTACCGGCATTACCGTTAAAAATAAAGCGGCTAAAACCGTTTTTGATCTGTCTGTAATGGCTGATAACATTTTTGACAAAGCCTATCAATCTCACCTTAACCGATTGAAGTATTTTGAGTATTACCAAACTTCGCCCAACGGCCGCTCGGGTATTTACAATATGGGCAGAAACATCAGTTTGCGGTTAACAGTACCGTTTTAACGGGGTGATCCAAAATAAATGTATTACAAAAAAATTGAATAGTTAATAAATTGAATATTAAGTAGTTAACTATTTAATATGAAACTACTTATTCGTCAGGAAAATTAGCTGTAGATTGGTTGTAAATTGCTGATTATAAGTGTATTGTGAATGGAGGAAAAACGCTTTTTTTTGCCGTTTTTTGCCGTTTTTTGGATCAGTTTGGATCACTTTAGCAACACAATAGCAACACTTTAGCAACACGTTTGCAACACCCTGTAAACATATTTTTAAGACTATTTTCCGAACTAAAAGAGCCTGAGGATTAAACTTAATTCGTCTCCATACGTCATAATTACATTAATATCCAAAATGTATGAAGGCATCTGTTAAATTTTCATTTTTCTTATTGTCTGCAGTTATAATAACGCTCAGTTCGGCGTTCATATTCAAATCAGCTTATACTGAGCAAACGCCCGTTTTTCCTTATAAAAAGGCCGGCTTAACTGAACGACAGGCCGCCGCGCATCTGTTAAACAGGTTTACCTATGGTGCCACACCCGGCGACGTGGATAAAGTGGTAAAAATGGGACTGGAAAAATGGTTCATTCAACAACTTAACGGCAATTTACCGGACGATTCCCTCAGCCAGGTCTTAAATAAATACGACGCGCTTAAGCTATCCAACAAAGAAATTGTAGCGCAATATCCAAAAAATGCCGTTGTATTGCGGATGGCGGTGAGGGATGGTGTGGTTGATAAGGATTCGGTTAAAACAGACCGTAAAGAATATCGGGATGTATTGCAAAGCTATATGCAGCAACATGGCCTTAAGCCGGAGCAGGAACTTTTAAGGCAGGTATTTAATCAAAAGGTTTTACGCGCCGCCTATAGCAAAAATCAACTGAGGGAAGTGCTTACTGATTTCTGGTTTAATCATTTTAATGTTTCGTTAACCAAGAATCAATCGGCCCAGTTCATCGCCAATTATGAGCGCGATGCTATCCGCCCGAATGTTACCGGCAACTTTGATGCCTTGCTCTCAGCTACCGCTAAATCGCCCGCTATGCTTTATTATTTGGATAATTTTAGCAGCACAGGTACCAATGTACAACGTCCCCGCGCACTAATGAGGAACGCTGCCAATAATAAACCCGCAAAAAAGGCGCAGGGATTAAATGAGAATTACGCCCGCGAGGTAATGGAGCTGCATACCCTTGGTGTAGATGGAGGCTATACACAACAGGATGTAACGCAAGCCGCAAAAGTGCTAACCGGTTGGACCGTCTTCCCGATGGGTGCTTACGGTAATGCCGACGCAATACAGAAGTTGGTTGATAATATTGGCGAGGACGGACTTAAACAACGTGGTTTTGTGCACGAAGGCGATTTTTTGTTTACACCCAACAGGCATGATAACGACGAGAAAATTGTCTTAGGCAAAATGTTTGCCGCCGGTGGCGGCTACCAGGAGGGCGTTGATCTGCTGGAAATGCTTGCCCATCATCCATCTACCGCGAAGTTTATTACTAAAAAGTTAGCCATCCGTTTTGTTAACGATAATCCGCCGCAAAGTTTATTAGATAAAATGGCGAAGGCTTTTACGCGAGCAGATGGTAACATCCGCCAGGTACTGATCACCATGGTTTCCTCTCCGGAGTTTTGGAGCGCCAACGCGCTTCGCGAAAAGACCAAATCACCCTTTGAACTGGTTATAAGTTCTGCACGGGCATTAAACGCACGTATAGATCAGCCCGTACAATTATACAATTGGGCCAATAAAATGGGGCAGCGTGTTTATGCCTATCAGGCGCCTACGGGTTTCCCCGACAGGTCACAATATTGGATCAATAGCGGAGCGTTACTTAACCGCATGAATTTTGGCCTTGCAATGGCTACAGGGCGCGTTCCGGGTGTCAAGATAGATCTGGCAGCGTTGAATAATAATCATGAGCCTGAGAGCCCCGAAGCGGCTTTAGCGATCTATAGCAAAATACTAATGCCCGAACGAAACCTTAGTCAGGTTGTTAAACAGCTTACGCCGATGTTAGCCGAAAAAGATCTGGTTACTAAAATTGAGGCTGCTGCGGCTAAAACACCGCAGGTTAATATAGAAGAAGATATGGATATGAATGGTGTTGCTAAGAAAGGCCAAAAAAAGGGCCGCGAGGCACAAACTACTGCAAATGGCAATAACAGCATGTTGGCACAAGTTGTCGGCGTTATTTTAGGTTCACCGGAGTTTCAAAGAAAGTAATTTAAAAATAAAGTCATGATATCAAGAAGAGGTTTTATAAAATCGGGCGGGTTGGCTTTACTTGGTGTAGGGTTGATGGGCGGCATACCTGCTTTTTTGGCGGAGGCTGTCGCTAGTGAGAAAAATCGCGCGCTTTATTCAAAAAAGAAGGTGATGGTGTGCATTTTTCAGCGCGGAGCGATGGACGGCTTAATGGCTGTTACGCCCTTTACTGATGATTACCTGAAAGCTGCAAGGCCGACTTTGTTTATGTCGGCAGCCCAAAACCAAAACACAAATTCTTTGATAGACCTCGATGGTCGTTTTGGACTGCACCCTTCAATGGCGCCGTTCGCCGAATTATACAAGCAAAAGCAATTGGCTATAGTACACGGCATTGGTTCGCCGAATAATACGCGCTCGCACTTTGACGCACAGGATTATATGGAATCGGGCACGCCATTCAATAAAGGCACAGCAAGTGGCTGGTTAAACAGGGCGGTGGGCTTGCTGGGGCATGATGCTACACCTTTTCAGGCGGTAAGCCTTACATCATCATTGCCGCGGTCTTTTTATGGGGATAATCCTACGCTGGCGGTTAGCAGTCTGCAGGATTTTGCCATCCAGATGCGGGGCAACCCCGGCGGCGCTAATATGGCAGCAAAAAGCTTTGAAGATCTTTATCAGCAAACATCATCATCCTTACTTAAGCAAACGGGCAAAGAGAGTTTTGATGCCGTTAAAATGCTGCAAAAAACAGACATCAAAAATTATAAACCCGCTAATAATGTCATCTACCCAAATACACCATTGGGCAATTCGCTTAAGCAAATAGCGCAGCTTATAAAAATGGATGTGGGGTTGGAGATTGCCTTTACCGAATCAAACGGTTGGGATACCCATTTTAACCAGGGTACAGATAAAGGTTTATTTGCCAGAAACGTTACCGACCTGAGTGGTTGCATCGCAGCTTTCTGGAACGACATGGGAGCTTACCAGGATGATGTAACGGTAATGACCATGACGGAGTTCGGTCGTACAGTTAAACAAAACGGCACCGGCGGTACTGATCATGGCCGGGCATCATGTAACTTTATTTTAGGTAATGATGTAAAGGGTGGTATGGTGCATGGCAATGTTAAACCTTTGGCGATGGAGAATTTAGAGGATGGCCGCGATCTTGCTGTTAGCACTGATTTTAGAAGCGTATTTAGCGAAGTAGCCGACAAGCATTTAAAGCTGAATAATGACAGGGTACTTTTTCCGGATTGGAAGGGGGATAAGATAGGGGTGATGAGGGGATAAAACTCGCAGAATTGGCGCAAGCTATAATCAATCATTGATAAAGGAATATGATTTATTGATTCGTGGGTCCTCTTTCAGGAATAAAATATACAAACTATCTCCAACATTATATTTCTCATTACTTGTAGATCCCGAATAAGTATTCTCGTTTAATTTAAACAGGTAGTCAATTTGTATGGTGCCTTTTCCACCAACTTTATATTTATCAATCACTACCCCTTTAATTTTACTTCCCTCAGATTTCAATTTGTTATTTAAAAGCGTTTGCTTAATCCCACCCCAAGTCAGCCATCCGACCATCACAATTAATAATATCGTAGGAAGATTTAATTTAAAATCTCCTATGCGCAAACTCAAGCCAGAAAACAAATTGTTGATTTATTCAACTCTTTACCCTTCTTCATCGTTGTTTGTCTTAACGCATACTCGTGCTCGTAATGGAGCTATTTTCTTTTTGATAACGCAATAGCCTGCGCTAAAATAGCCTCTATATCAATAACCGGCAAATCCTCATCAGCATCAAAAAGCATTATCTTCATGCGTGCACGTTTTTCTAATATCAATGCCGGATGATCGATCAACTTCCCATCAACAATACCCAGATAGGGCTGATGTAAGGTTTTATGTACCCATAAATAACACAGCATTTTGCCCTTGTAACAAAACATTGGCATGCGGTATTTCCATTCGGCAGTTATGTTTTTATCCTGATCTAAAATAATGGTGCGTAAGGCAAGTAAACAGCTTTTTACAGGCTCCGGCTGCAAAAGGTAAAAGTTGTCTAACTCGTTTACCATAATCAACTATCGTTCCCCCTTTAGGGGGTTAGGGGGCTTAGTCTTTGTCTGATTGCTTCGTATAGTATAACACCCGTAGCTACAGACACATTCAACGATTCTATCTCGCCATACATAGGTATTTTAGCCAGGTGGTCGGCTATGCGGATAATCTCGTTACGCACGCCGTCTTCTTCTGATCCCATTATAATGGCAGTGGGCGCGGTATAGTCGGGTTGGTAAATATATTCTTTGGTTTTTTCGGTGCAACAAACCAATTGCAGGCCCGATTCTTGAATGAATCTAACCGTTTGCATAAAATTATCATGCCTGCAAACGGGAATCTTATATAAAGCCCCCGCTGATGTTTTAATAGCATCAGGATTGATCTGCGCCGAACCTTTTGCCGGCACCACAATGGCGTGCACGCCGCTGCATTCGGCTGTACGGGCAATGGCGCCCATATTACGCACATCGGTTATTGAGTCGAGAATAAGAATAAGGGGTACTTCTCCTTTTTCAAATATTTGCGGAATGATGTCTTCTATTTTTTGATAAACAATAGGCGATATAAAAGCCACAACACCCTGGTGGTTTTTCATGGTGAGGCGGTTGAGCTTCTCAACAGGTACCTGCTGTGCAGTAATATTATATTGGTTAAGCAGTTCTTTAAGCTCAGCAATTAGACCGCCGCCAACGCCGCGTTGCACATAAAGCGACTCAATTTCTTTGCCTGAGCGGATGGCTTCTATTACAGCGCGGGTGCCAAATACCATTTGATTACTTTCTCTCGGTTCCCTGCTTTCCCGGTTATTATACATCATTTTTACTATAACTATCTGAAACACAAAAGTAGCTATATTAATTGATTAAGCCTTTATTGAAGTGTTTTAAGCGGCAGTTTAAGGCACTGGTTAACATGTTAAAAACGTTATCCACATTGTGGTAAGTTGCTGAATGTGAGAACGAAATTTTGCTATTCAACAAGTTGTTAACAATGGGTGTTAATTAAAATCATTTAAAACGGTATCAAAAATGCGGTTTTAATTTTATGCTGTTAACCAAATGTTAACGATTGTTGTCTATTTTTGATACATGATGTTTGAGAACGAAAACTCCAATTACAAGCCGAATACAAACGAAAAAAGAAGCCGCATTACCAACCCTACACCTTACAGCGGTTTGGGCAAGTTGCCGCCACAGGCAGTTGACCTTGAAGAGGCTGTTTTGGGTGCTTTAATGCTTGAAAAAGACGCTCTTTCATCAGTTATTGATATTTTAAAACCAGAGGTTTTTTACCGCGATAATCACCAGCGCATTTTTCAGGCGATACGCACTTTGTTTGAAAAAACATCGCCGGTTGATATTCTTACGGTAACTGCTCAACTGCGCACGCAGGGCGAGTTGGAAATGATAGGCGGCGCTTATTATATAACCGAGCTGACTAACCGTGTAGCTTCGGCAGCCAATATTGAGTACCACTCGCGTATCATTATCCAAAAATTTATTCAGCGCGAGCTGATCAGGATCTCAACAGATATCATTAACAGCGCGTATGAGGATACAACTGATGTGCTTGATCTGTTAGATAGAGCCGAAAAGAACCTGTTTGAGATAGCGCAAAATAACCTGCGCCGCGACTCGCGTAAAATGGATGACCTGTTGCACGAAACGCTGAAGGAAATAGAGTTACTGAAAGATAAAAAAGACGGCCTTACCGGTATCGCTTCCGGCTTTACTGACCTGGATAGAATGACCTCAGGCTGGCAAAAATCGGATCTGGTAATTATAGCTGCCCGCCCTGCAATGGGTAAAACAGCCTTTGTTTTAAGCTGCGCGCGTAATGCGGCCGTTGATTTTGACAAGCCGGTTGTAGTATTCTCTCTGGAGATGTCGTCTATCCAATTAGTAAATCGTCTGGTATCAGGCGAGACCGAAATTGAGCAGGAGAAGATAAGAAAAGGAACGCTTGAAGAATGGGAATGGCAGCAGATCCACTCAAAAATTGGAAGACTGGAGCAAGCTCCGCTTATTATAGATGATACCCCGGCGTTGAATATTTTTGAGTTCCGCGCTAAATGCCGCCGCTTAAAATCTCAGCATGATATTCAATTGATCATAATTGACTACCTGCAACTAATGCAGGGAAAAGCCGACGGAAAAGGCGGCGGTAACCGTGAGCAGGAGATAGGTAGCATATCGCGTGCGCTGAAATCAGTTGCAAAAGAGCTTAATGTGCCGGTTATTGCGCTTTCGCAGTTAAGTCGCGCGGTTGAGAATCGCCCGGGCGGTTCTAAGCGCCCAATGCTTTCAGATTTACGTGAGTCGGGTTCTATTGAGCAGGATGCGGATATGGTATTGTTCCTTTACCGCCCAGAATATTACGGACTGGAAGTGGACGAGGATAACAACCCAACTCAGGGCGTCGGCGAGGTTATCATAGCCAAGCACCGTAATGGTGAAACAGGTAGGGTGAGGCTGAAGTTTGTGGGAAAATATGTTAAGTTCACTGACCTGGAAACTACAGACAGTTTTGAAGCACCAAGTCCGTTTGCCGGGCTCAATCCATCACAAAACTTTGACAAGCCGAGCAACTTTATCATCCGCCCATCGCGTATGGATGATCTGGAAGATGAACCACCGTTTTAAATTTCATTGCTTTTTAGTATCAAGTATAAAGTAGCAAGTATTTAGACTTTTTTTGGAGTCCGGAGGACATTTTTTTTGTACCTCGATAATTCCTTAAAATTATGCATGCAATGTCTTGCTACTTGATACTAGCTACTTGCTACAAACTCTAGTCCGCGTTAACAAATGAACGCAGCATCCAGGTGTTTTTCTCCTTATACTGCATAAACTTGTTTATCATATCGTTGGTACCGTCGTCACCGGCTGTCTCAGTTATCTCCATTAGTTCCCGTTCCATTTCGATCAATTTCGCCATGTCATCAATAATAGCTTTTACCAGGTCGGTATCTTTAACGCCAATAGTATTTATCTCTTTTATCTCTGAAATTTTAATGTACTCGGCAAAGGTGCTTACAGGTGGTTTGCCAAGCGTTAAAACACGTTCAGCTATTTCATCAATGGTTAGCTGGGCCTGGGTGTATAACTCTTCAAATTTAATGTGTAAGGTAAAAAAGCTGGTACCTTTAACATTCCAATGACAACCCCTTAGTTTTTGATAGTGGACATGATAATTGGCAAGCAGATCATTTAAGTGATCAACAACCGGTTTAACTGCTTTTTCTGTAAGGCTTATTTCTTTAGCGTCCATAATGTTTTAATTATGGTGATGGAACAGACGTCTACAGCTTTTGTTTAATAAAATGCCACAGTTTTTATTAATAAAGGCATATTTGCATTTCTTATGACGCAGGTTTTACCATTCATCAGCAAGCAATTTAACGGCCTTATCTGGCGCATGGAAATTGATGAAATAAGCGACACTATTTACCTGGAAATAAGAAGAACGGAAGACAAACTGGTATCTTTTGCCGCTATTGATCTTATATCCGGCCAAACAAAATTTGAAGATGTTACCCTTCCCGAACGCTGGCTCACCGGCATTGAGGCCGCTTACAACAACGTACTGCTGCTGCATGGTTACCAGGGACAAAACGCCCCGGTGCACAGGGGCTTAACTGCCATAGCGGCTGATGGCTCAGTTTTATGGACCAATTACAGCATAGCTTTTGATCACCTTGCTTTAAAGGGACCTGTTACTTACGCTGCTCAAATACAGCCGCGTAAGCTTTTTTTAATTGATATTAATACCGGGGCTAACATCAGGGCATTTGATAGTACGTTGGATAAAGAGTATACAAACAGCATTACTTTTCCGGAGAATATTAACAGTACGGATTTAAACTTTACGCTTCCGGCCGAGTCGTACAATAAGGTTGTTGATTATCTTAGTTACAATAATTATAGAATTGTATCTTTGCACACGCTTTTGGCAGGGCAGCTAAAACAACACTTGTATGTGTGGGAAGGTGAAGATTTGATTTATGAAGATTTAATGAACGATAACATACAAAAAATGCAGCCCGAGGCGTTTATCCTGTGTAAAAACAGGGTAATATATATTAAAAACAAGACCGAGTTAAAGGTTATTTCCCTATAAATATCTGAATACAAAGTTATTATGAAATTAAAAGTTTTGTTGTTAGTTACACCTTTGCTATCGCTATCGGTACAGCTATTTGCATCGGCCCCGGTAGATTCTATCGGTGTTGAGAACCTAAACGGTAAAAAAGTTGTACTGCATAAGTTGGACCCAAAAGATAATTACTTCTCTGTTGGCCGTAAGTACGGTGTAAGCCCCAATGTTATTATACAATTTAATAACAATGCCGCTCTTAAAGTTGGCGGTGTTATTAAAGTACCTACCGAGCGGCCATTTTTAGCGCCGGTAACGCAGCCTGTTGTATCGCAAACTACGCCGGCCACGTCACAAAACACATCTGTTGTTGCACAAAATGCTCCTGTTGTTTCACAAGCTGCGCCGTCAACTGTTACGGCAGATGCCGACGTTCAGCAATATAAAGTGTCAGCAGGAGAGACGCTGTATTCAATTGCCAAGCGGTTTAATACTACCGTAGATGAAATTGTGAAGCTAAATAACCTTCCGAACACTACCGCCGTATCGGGTCAGCTTTTAAAAATTAAACTGAACTCAGCTAATGTGCCGGCACCGGTGCCTGTAGCTCCTCCGACAATTGTTAAAACCGATTCTTTCAGCTATAGCAGCCCGCAGGATAGCATGAACGCGGTTAAATTCGGTGCTAATAAATTCGGCTTATTTGAAAAAGCAGAAAAAGGTGTAGCTGTTTCTATGACCGAAGAAGGTTTAGACCCGTCAAAGAAACTAGCGCTTCACCGCACGGCCCCTGTGGGTACGGTCATAAAAATAACTAATCCAATGACAGGTAAAACAGCTTTTGCCAAGGTTGTGGGCCGTTTTACGGATACTGAAGCTACTAAAGATGCCATTATTGTGGTAACCAAAAACGTTGCCGACTCTATTGGAGCATTAGATAAACGGGTTCATGTAAACATCAGCTACGGTGTTCCAAATGAGTAAACCGTATATTATTGGCATCGCAGGTGGAAGCGGATCAGGAAAGACTTTTTTTTTGAACCGCTTTTTAGATCACTTTACTAAAGACGAGGTTTGCCTGGTATCTCAGGATGATTACTACATCCCCGTGGCCCATAACATGACGCCCGAGGAAAACAAGCTATACAATTTTGATTTGCCACGCACCATTGATGCTGAGCATTTTGAAAGAGATGTACTTGATCTGATAGCGGGCAAAACCATTCATAAAAAAGAATACACTTTTAACAACCCTAGTCTTACCCCTAAGACACTGGAGATAAAGCCCGCGCCGATATTAATTATTGAGGGACTGTTCATTATGCACTTTAAGGGAATAGCCGATTTGATAAATATGAAAATATTTGTTGATGCCGATGAAGCTACTGCCCTGGAACGCCGCCTTAAACGTGATCTGCTGGAACGTGGCTATTCAAATGATGATGTTATGTATAAATGGATACATCACGTTGTGCCGGCTTATAATGAGTATCTGCTGCCTTATAAAGACGAGTGCCACAAAATCATCATCAACAATACGAATACTACCGCAAATATTGTCAAAGTAACCGAGGAGATCTCAGCGGAATTACGGCAAGTTGTTTTTGGTGATTGACACTTAGATCCCTTCCTTTATACTTCTAAAAGGCTTTTCAGGTTCATCAATACTAAACATGGTGAGGGTGCTGTCTTTTAAAGTCATAAAATCGCCACGCGGGCTTACCACCAATTTCTTTACGCCGTTATGAGTAACAGCTAAGGGTTGTACTTTTGAAGTGACATTTCCCTCTCCGTCAAGTTCAATAATATAATATTGTCCTTCTTTTTTATCATCATAAATAATACTGATGGTACCTGCGGCATCATCAATAAATTTGCCCGCAATGGGTTTGCCCACCATTTCCTGCGGGCTAAGCGAGAGCAGGTGTTGAGCTGCTTCGGGTGTAAAGCCAATAAATTCAAAATTCATTAACTTATTATCGTAGTCGCGAATAGTGTCTTTCTTTGTAACTACGCCCGGCTTAGGGTAGCCTGCTATGGCGTAAACTAAAACGCCGCCTGTGTTTTTGTAGCTGTTGCCGGGCAGTAAAAAATTAAGCTCCAAGGCTGCGTATTGGGCGCTGTCGTTACGTATGTTACCGGCTATATCTAACATTTGCTGCTTGCCGATGCGACCCTTCAGTTGTACATCCATTTTAGCGCCATCAGCAGTTTTAGCTACATTTGTTATGCTATATGGTTCTGTTGGTTTGTTAGAATTACAGCCAGCTAAAGCGACCAATAAAATAAAGAAGATCTTTTTCATACACATACGTTCATCTCCGGAAGATGGGCTGCAAATATATCCCTAAAAAAATACCCCGGCAATAGCCAGGGTTATATCAGGCAGGCTTCTCTGATGGATTTTTTCTGCCTTGCTTTAACTTCTCTACCAGTTTTAAAAGTCGTTCTGCGCGCGTCTTCTCCTGCTTTGCTGTTAGTATCCAAAGGACATATTCCTTTTTATTGGTATAGGATAGCCGGTTGTAAAAGTCAAATGCTTCCGGGTGCTTTTCAAGGGCAGCAGTCATTACCGGCGGCAGCGTTATTTGTTTGTTATCAACATCTATATAAGCTAAATACTCGTTTTGGCGGATACTTTGATTACTTCCTTCGGATGTTTTTACCTCATCATGAGGCTTTAATCTAAGTGCGGTCCAGGTTTGGTCAATGGCTGCTGAGGCTACCGGGCGCAGGCCATATTTTTTACATACGTCCCAGCTGCTCATCATTTCAAGATCGCTTTCCACACCCGAACTTTTCTTGGGGTACATTATCCAGAAGACAGCTTCTGGCTTCAATAGCTTTGCAACCACTTGTAAAGATGCAGTAAGTTCGGCGGTGTTTTTAACAAATACCTGTGCGCCATCAAATTCGCTGTCGGGACTATATTTGACGATAATGTTTGGGGGTAACGGGCCGAGCGTGACAGGATAATTTGCAGGGGCGTTAAAAAGTAGCCAGGTACTGCCCGGTTTCATTTTTAGTTTTTTTGCCAGGTCGCTCATGTTTACCGTATCTTAAAATGCAATTGGAACTGAATATTTTACCGAAACAGGCGTATTAAACTGTATGGCTGGTTCCCAATCGGGCATAGTCGATATAACTCGCATTGCCTCTTTGTCAAGATCCTTATCAACTGATTGGAAAATATTTACGTCTTTAATACGTCCTTGGGTGGTAATAGTAAAGCCGACGATTATTTTTCCATGGATTTTGTCTTTACCAGGGGGGATCTTAAAATTTGAAGATAGATAATTACCAAATTCTTTATTGCCTCCCTTAAAAGCCGGTTGATGATCACGGTCGGGGGCATCTCGACCATCTAAATCGAAATATTTTTTTTTATCAATATTGCCCTTATTGAAAACCACAGTAGCCGCAGCCTGACCTGATTCAAAATAGAAATTCCAGGTACTATCCCGTTGATTATTCCTGTGGATTCCAGAGCTTCTAACTTGTCCATTATCGTGATAGTAGATAGCCCGGCCGGATAATGTCTTAAACAGCGAATCCGTATAATACTCGTCGCTAACGATAGTGAATCGACCGGTTAAAGTTTTAACCCTCATGCCATTTTCTGCTTGCGATATTATTTTGATGTAGCTTGCATTTTTTTGCCCGGTTGGTTTTAAACCGGCATCCAGATATAACGTATCCTGAGCATGCACTACATAAAAAAGCAAGCAAATAGATACTGACAGAATGAAACGCATCATGATGAGTTTTTATTTCAAATTCAATTTAGCAAAAAAATCCCATAATACTATCCCTGCCGAAACTACGATATTAAAGGAGTGTTTGGTGCCAAACTGAGGTATCTCGATGCAACCATCGGCCATTCTCATTACTTCGTCGCTTACCCCATTCACCTCGTTACCAAACACTAAAGCATATTTCTCATTATTGGCGGGACTAAACTCATTCAGCATGGTGCTGTTTTCGGCTTGCTCTATGGCAATAATGCAGTATCCGTCGTTCTTTAACTGTGTAATCGCATCTGTAGCGTCAGCGTAATAGCTCCAGTCGACAGATTGTGTGGCACCTAAAGCCGTTTTTTCTATTTCGCGATGAGGCGGCTGAGCAGATATTCCACAAAGGCATACCGCTTCAACAGCAAAGCCATCACTTGTGCGGAATATAGAGCCAATGTTATGCATGCTGCGCACATTATCTAACACAACTACAACGGGTAGTTTTTGCTGTGTTTTAAACTCGGATATTGACGCCCGGTTCAGCTCATCTAATTTTAGTTTGCGCATGTGCGGATATCAGGAATTATTTGGTTTTTGTTCACCAATAGCGATACTGCCTACACCATTGCCAACACTTTGCTGATAAACAGTAGGAGCGTAACCTATCTTATTTGTGTAATAGGCAATCACCTCCTCGGCGAAGCCGTCAAAACTATCCTTTTTAACCAATGCTATTGCGCAGCCGCCAAAACCTGCACCCGTCATACGTGCACCGGCTACGTTAGGGTTGGTTTGCGCATAGTCCACAATAGTGTCTAATTCAACACCACTCACTTCGTAAAGATTGCGCAGCGAGTCATGCGAAGCATACATTAATTCACCGAATTCGGTTAAACTGTTTTTTGATAAAACGCTTACAGCTGTTTTAACACGCTCGTTCTCTTCAATAACATGCCTGGCGCGTTTAAGTACTAATTTATCGGTTATAAGGTGTTCATTTTCTGCAAAAGTGGCGACATCAATATCGCAAAGGTCATCTATATCCAACCGCTGCCGTAAAGCTTCTAAAGCCGCTGCACATTCCTGTACGCGTTCGTTGTATTTTGATTCAACCAGTTTTCTGGATTTATTGGTGTTTACAACCGCCAAAACATATTCGCCCAGGTTAGCGCTCACCAGGTCATAGTCCAAGGTATCGCAGCTTATGGCCATGGCCTTATCCTTTTCGCCAAAGGTTACAGCAAACTGGTCCATTATTCCGCTGTTTACGCCTATAAAATTGTTCTCCACAGCTTTTGATAACTTAACCAGGTCAAGTTTTGAGTAGCCGGCATTAAACAGTTCGTTAAAAGCGTAGGCTGTTACCACTTCAATTGAAGCCGATGAGGACAGCCCTGACCCGATAGGTATATCGCCAAAATAAAGCATATCAAGCCCTTGTAGCTGGTGGCCGTCTTTTAAAAAATAGTCGGCTATTCCTAACGGAAAGTTATACCAGTTATCGCCATTCTTAGTGTAACCAGCCTGCAATGGAATTTCTGTAAAATCATTAAAATTGAGGCTTCTTAAACGCAATACATTGTCGTTGTTAGGTGCCGTATAAAGCGTGGTGCCAAATTCAACGGCGCAGGGCAATACAAGGCCGCCATTGTAATCAGTATGCTCGCCGATAAGGTTTACCCTGCCGGGAGCAAAGAAAGCATTGAGGGCTTCTTTTTGATAAATTTGGACAAATTTTTGAGACAGATCGTTATTCATTTACCGTGTTTTGTTTGGGGCAGGCAAATATTGTAATTATTACACTATTTATTTTAATATTGCTTTAATAAAAACACCTTAAAGCTTTGGTTTGTTCACAACAATAGCTTAAATAAAATTAACATGCAATATATTGTAACCGGATATGATTTTACGGATGAGGGTGCTGTACAGCGCCGGCTAAACGTAAGGCCCCATCACCTTGATTTTGCCCGCGCTACCAAAGCTGCAGGCAACCTGATAAGTGCTGCTGCTATTTTAAATGAAGAAGGAAATGCTGTAGGTTCTGTGATGTTTCTTCAGTTTGAAACAGAAGAGGAATTAAATGCCTGGAAAAGCGCCGAGCCCTATGTTACCCAGGGAGTATGGGAAACCGTAGATGTGAAGCCTGCAAGAGTAGCAGATTTATAACAGTAAGAGCATAAAGTCTTACTGTTATAAACTAATGCCTATTGAACTTTATATCGATAAACCGCCCGACCGATGTTTCCGTCGGCATCAAATCCTTCAATTATAGCCCTGTAACTTCCTTTTCCGTCTGCATTAAAAAAATTAAACGTGGCAGCTCCTATAGCTGCGTCGGTATTTACTCTTGGGTTCCAGTAAATAGTCGTACGTAAGTCGCCACCAATAGCCGAGTCTTTTGATACATCATAACGCGGGCTGTAAAAAGTTCTGGCCGCGCTAAAGCCTTTTGGCTTTACCTTAACACCGCTATTGGCGGGCATTAAATCATCTAATGCAGCCGCTATCTGGTCTTTGGACATTTGAACTCTTTCAATCTTTTTAGAGTTAACAACAACTACCCCGTTGGTACCGCTCATGCGGTTTATACTACTAACACCATCACTTAAAAAAACTTCTACAGACTCAACTGTTTTAGGATCAATGGTGCGCAAGGCATTAAAATCAACCATATTGTTGTTTAGGTAGATGGCCACCGGGCGTTTGTCGCCCTGCATCACGTAACGATTAATCTGCAAACTTTGAGTCTGCATGTCAAAAGTTAATCCGCCCATGCCTTGCAAGCAATCATATAACGTGGCGCAGGCAGAAAACATTGCACCGTCAAGCGTATGATCTGCCATTAAAGCTAGCCCCGAAAGCGACGAATTATCTGTGTGGCTGGCTTTTTTTACCTTAGGTGCCACAGTTGCACGTATGTTAACCTCGTTAAGCACGCGGGAGTTATCGGCTACTTTTTTGCTGTTTAATAGGTATGGACGCATTGCGCTGTCAATATTTATAAAGGCCGCAGGTGCATTTATGCTTGCTGTAATTGGCTGAAAAGAATCATTGTTTAATAATATCATAAAGCCACTGCTGTTGGCATTCCCTTTAGCGCTTACAACAGCTTGTAACGAATCGGGAAAATATAACTTTGAGAAAGTAAACTCTCCAACAGTGTTAGTCGTTGTGTTTACTGATAAGCGCCTGTCCTTTATTTCCAAATTAACATTTCCACGGTTTATCGGCAAACCCGACGATGTGCGCAAACTGCCGGATATGGTTATACCGTCTTCGGGCTGAAATTTTATACCCGGAGGCAATTTGTTAGCAGCAATGTCTTTATATACAATTCGTCTATATCCTTGAGTAAGCATCAAAGCATCCAGATCAGAATTGGTTTGATCTGTTGGGTTGTTAAAATAATAATTAGGCTTTTCTATATACCCTTTCAAATCGGAAGTTAGCAGTAAATGAGTCAAAATGGTTGTTTCAGAACTTTCATCATAAGGAACCTTGGTTTCATCAATCACTGTAACTGAAAGGTCGGCCGCAGCAGGTTTGTCAGCGTTTTTTGCAGATACATTCATTACCACATTGTCGCGACCTGTGTAAACAGTTTTCGGAGTGGTTAGTGTAAGCGATAGTTGGTCGTCGGGCTTATTAATAAAAACGAGCCGCTCTGACAAGGCATCGCCGTTGCTACTCAAAACGCTTATTTTGGCCACGCCTGATGGTAATTTATTAGTTATTGATAAAGGGTATGTAGTAGCGTTTAACCCGGTTGTTGTTTGTGCTGCATAAAAAATAGCCTGCCCATTTTGTGCGACAATATAGAAGTGTTTACCCCTGTTTTTTTGAAGATAGGCATCATTGCATAATAAGTTTATCACTATACGCTGGGGTGATACAGTTACCACGTTTATGGTAATATCCTGAGTGCTTGCCTTGGGAAGATCGTAAGTACTTTTAGATCCATCAGCAAATGTTACAGCAGCTTTATAAGTTTTACCTGCAGCAGGAGTGAGGGCAAATGTACCCATACCTAAATGCTGCGAGGAAAAATTGGCCACTGTGGCTCCGGCATTATCGACAATTGTGCCTTTAATATCTACACCCATACCGCTTGGCGCTATGGCTTTAAAGGCTACTTTGCCCGCCACGCCTTCAATCAGTTCGCCGCCTTCCGGAAAGAACTGAACATCCATTGGGGCCGCGGCGCCTTTTAACGAAAATTGGTTAGTTACCTCTTTTGGGCTTGCGTCTATTTCTGTAATCAGATCGCTTGTTGATAGTTCAGATAATTTACTTGTATTGAAGCTTACGTTTATATAACCATTAGCGTCAGTTGTAGCCTTGCCTTTTTCTAATACTTCATCACCTTTTGTCTGCACTTTCCAGCTTACCTTTTTGCCGGCAATAGCGCTACCGTCAATATTGCGGTAATTAAGGCGTGCCATTACTTTCGCCGTGTTATTTTGTGTAGATGATGTTAATGAAATATTTGTAAGAATATTTTTATTGATCGCGTCGCCTATACTTATTGTTTTGTCGAAAAAGTAGGCTGCATCAAAATTACGCATCCATTTAGTGTAGGCCCTTATTTGGTAGTTTCCTTGCTTATACCGCAATTTAGTTATAGCTATATTACCAAAGGCCACACCCTTGGTAACGGCTAATTTTAGCTTTTGCACAACAGTGTCCCTATTTATTACATCAACATATACAACATTGCTTAGGGTAGAAGGCACCCGTTGCTTTAAATCGCCATAACTATCAGTTGTAACGTAGGCTTTAAACCAAATGGTGTCGCCCACAGCGTAGTATGGTTTATCAAAATGCAGGTAAACCTTTTCCACCGGGTATGCACTATTGTATTCGGCGGTTTTTTGTGCAATTGTTTTTAAAGGAATTGAATCGGTTTGCGAAAATGCCGATAAAGCGGCTACCAAAAACAGCGACAGTGAAAAAGTAAATCTCTTAAGGTTCATTTTGCAATTTGACGAATAAAACTGGTTAAATATAGGTAAGTTACACCGGGCAGGTGTTAAAACATGCTATTTTAACATTTTTTTACAAATTATAGTATGCAATGTTGCGTAACTTTTTGAGGAGCATGTTGCAAAAAAGAAAATTCGGTAAAAAAACAAGGCAGAATTCTTATTAAGAATTCTGCCTTGATGCCTTTTGGCTTAGCGGTAAATTTTGTTTACCAGCCGCTTCCTTTTTTGGCGGCACCACTGCTGATATGGCCTTCTGCTGTAGCTTTGCTCATTATTGCAGCCATTTTGTTTCCTGAACCATCAGTACCTGTTGCAATGTACCTGCCTGATTTTACATCAATAACAGGATTGATCATTGGTACATTCTTGGTTTTTGTCTTCACTGAATAGGCGGTAATGCCGCCACTTGTAGGTGTTGCCATGATAAGTTTTTAATTGTTTTAAAAAAGTTTAACTCTTGTAGGTAATAATTGTTTGTACAAACATAATGTATTGTTATTAACATGTACAACCTGTTAGCCAAAAGTTATTCAAAAAAATGTTAAAAAAGACCCCTTTTAGGGCTGTTTTTTGCAATTTGTGGAAAACTAGTTACTTGTTGGATGTAAATATTATAACCAGAAGCTATAATAAAGCTCCCCACAGCCAGCCGGAAATATAATTTACAATGAAAAAAAGCAAAAGCTGTTGCACTTAGCAGCTCCTTCTGAGGGCTATAGTAAAAAAAAACACCGGCAATTTTTGGAACGCCGGTGTTTTTTAAGATTATTCTTTTTCAACTACCACAGCTGTGCCGTAGGCCAGCACTTCTGTTATACCCTGCATTATTTCGTTGGCATCATACCGCATCGCTATAATAGCGTTGGCTCCCATAACCCGGGCATGCTCTATCAGCAACTGATAGGCTTCCTGGCGGGTATTTTCGCAAAGTTCTACGTAGATAGAAAGCCTGCCACCAAACAGCGATTGAAAACCGCCTGCAATATTGCCAAGCGCGCTGCGGCTGCGTACGGTAACACCGCGTACAACGCCTAATTGTTTAACAATTTTGTAACCCTCAAGCGAGTTAGCTGTAGTAACTAATGAAGTATCCATTGATGTAATTTTTAATTTTAAACAGGTAAGTTAAATAACCCCTGTTGTATTTAGATTAAAATGTATGACAAAAATTACATCAGCGGCAGTCTTTATTTGTATTTACACAGGTATGAGCTCTGGGCAGCGGTTTTTACTTTAAATGATGAATTGGCTGGCACCTCAAATGACTGGCCGTTTGTAAAGCTTTTCCACTCGGTTTCGCCGGGAAGCAATGCTATTAGTTCGCCTTCAATTACCACCATTGTTTCGTGGCTTGATGTGCCAAATTCGTATTCTCCGCTTTCAATTACGCCAATGGTTGATTTTCCTTCGGCCGATGTGTAGGCGAGTGACTTTACGGTACCGCCAAAATATTCGTTTACGTTGATCATTGTGTTTCTTTTTTTTCGTGCCCGAAGATGGGAATTTTGTTTGTTAGTTCATAGTTCATGGTTCATAGATGATGGATGATAGTTCATGGTTCATAGCCAATAGTTAGAAATGCCAGATCAGATATCAATGCCAAAACAACCATGAACCATCCCCTATGAACCAACAACTATTTAATCCCACCAAAAGCAGCAAAGTAAGAGTTTTTATGCAATACCTCCACCTGCTTAAATCCAACCTTTTTTAATAGGTCGGTTTGGTAGTTTATTGATCGGGGCGTATCTTCATAAGCCACATAGTCGAGTACTTTTTTTCGATATTCCGGCCCGCCAAGGGTGTCCAGGTAATTGCTATACCTTTGTTGGAATAACTGGTTCAAAGGTTCAGAGTCATGCGTTATCAGGTCTGATATCCAAAAACTGCCACCGGGCTTAAGCATGCGGTACATATTGGCGAATACAGCTTCCCAATCCGCGTCATCCCGCAAATGGTGAAGCGTTGCGGCCGCCAAAATAATATCAAAACTCTGATCAGGTAGGGTCAGGTTGCGCATATCATCCTGAATAATGGTTACCTCGCCCGTTGTTTCTGCACTTACGCGCTCTTTAGCTCTTAACAGCATAGGCATGCTCAAATCATTAAGTGTGCAGCTCAGGCCGCTTATTTTGCTTAACATTTTTAACGTATAATTACCGGCACCACATCCTACGTCAAGCAGATCTGTAGCATTCGGATTGATATATTTAGCGGCCTCAGTACATAACTCCATGGTAAGCGGAGCGTCTATAGTGGTAAGCTGTCCCGTATCTAAATTCGAAAATCGTTCAACATCGTTATCAAAACGGTGCCTTATTTCATCATTCCCTGCTTTTTTTGAATAGTCTGTGCTCATATCGTAGTGTTTAGTATTGCCAAAGCTAAATGCTTTAATGATATTTGAAAAATATCAATTTTATCAATAATTGATATCTATTAAGTATCATTAAAATGGAGATCCGTCACCTCATTTACTTTAAAACTGTAGCAGAACACCTGCATTTCAGGAATGCCGCTAACGCCCTTTTTATTTCTCAGCCACCGTTAAGCAGGCAGATAAAGGAACTGGAGGATGAATTAGGTGCCCGCCTGTTTAACAGAAACAATAAGAGGGTAATGCTAACCGACGCTGGCAGGTATTTTTTGATTGAAGTGAATAAAATACTTGCCGGTTTAGAAGAATGTAGGCATACTGTAAAGCAGATACACCAGGCAGAAAGCGGTGAGTTAAGAATAGGATACATCAGCTCGTTATACCAGCCACACATGGCCGAAGTTTTAAAAGCCTTGCGTGTAAACTTTCCCTACGTTAAAACGAGTTTGTATGAGCGCCCCACTGTTAAGCAAATTGAAGCGCTTGAACAAGGTAAGCTGGACGTAGGTATACTGAGGGCACCTGTGCATTCGGACAAATTGAAGGTTCAGAGTTTGTTTTTTGATCCTTTTATGGTTGTAATGCAAGCAGGAAGCGAAAAGTTTAAAAATGAGGAAGAAGTTGCCAGCTATATTAAAAACAAGCCATTCATTTTTTTTAATAAAGAATACGCCCCGTATTATCACGACAGCCTGATAGAGATATGCAATAGGTTGGGTTTTAGCCCCAATATAGTTCATGAGGCTAATAATGTGCATTCTATTTTACAATTAGTGGAGGCGGGGTTGGGCATTTCGATACTTCCGTTATCAGTAAAAAATAAAAATGGCAATCTCCGCTTTATTCCGTTGGATAAAATCCCCGTTAAAACGGAGGTGGTTTTGGCTTACCGGCCGGGCGTGGGCAACGTTGCGCTTAAGTGGTTTATAGAAAATTATCCAAAATAGTGTTTGGTAAGTTATTTGCCTTGTTGGATGAAACCGTTTGTTTCAAAAAGACGTAAATAGGGTTTTATTTTATAGCTATGCCAAATCCCCCTATCCCCAAAAACGAATTTGAAAGGATAATTGACCTTTCTGATTATGATCTGGACTATTCAGGTCTGGAAGATAATTTTAAAGACCTTGCAAGGCTTGCAGCTAATGTGGCCGGTACAAAAATTTCTTTGGTAAACCTTATCGACTCCTTTACCCAATGGAGCATATCAAATCACGGCCTGGCTATTGATCAAATGCCAAGGGAAGACTCCGTTTGTCAGTATACTATTATGGACGATCAGCCTTTTGAGATAGCCGACCTTTCTGCTGATGATCGTTTTAAAGATAAGTTTTACGTTACGGACGACCCTAATCTTCGTTATTATTACGGCTTGCCATTAATAACATCTGAAGGGCATAACATAGGAGCGTTGTGTGTACTGGATAAGGAGTTTAAGACCATATCACCCGAGAAAACGGAACTACTTAAGATAATCGCCAACGAGATAGTGAATCGTTTAAAAGCCCTCAAAGTAATTAATGATTTGAAGGGGCAGTTAAAGTATGCCGACGAGACAAAGAAAAAAGTAGCCCATGATATACGCGGTCCACTGGGCGGTATAATCGGGTTGGCACAGATCATAAGTGAGCAAGGGCATACTAACCAGATAGACGAGGTGCTTGAATTTATTAATTTGATACAAAAGAGCGGAAGGTCTCTTCTGGAATTGGCCGACGAGATATTAACAGCTGAAGAAAAGCAAGCGCCAAAGGGAGACGAATTTAATTTGATATTACTTAAGGACAAACTTGAAAAACTTTACCAGCCGCAGGCACGCAACAAAAACATATCATTTAATGTCTTTATATCGCCTGAGACGGCAACAGTGCCTTTCTCCAGAAATAAGCTACTTCAAATAATAGGTAATCTCATATCAAATTCAATGAAGTTTACACCTGAGGGTGGGCAAGTACGTGTTTCGTTAACATTGAAAACTGAAAAAGAAGTACCTATATTATTACAGATGACAGTAAGCGATACCGGTGTAGGGATGTCTGAACAAGCCATTGAAAAAATACTTGGCGGAACAGCTTCGTCAACAGACGGTACAGAAGGGGAGCAAGGCTATGGCTTTGGGTTAGCTTTAGTTAAGCATCTTATTGGCAGTTTGAATGGAACCATGCATATAATGTCAAAGCCGGGCGAGGGTGCAACGTTCGAAATAAGCTTACCGCAATTATCGTCTTTATAGCGCATTAGCGCCTGATGGTTCTGACGAACGTAATTAAAACTATAAACACTACAGCAATTACAATAATTTTCATTTTACATTGGGCGATACCTGCCAAAGATAGTAAACAGAAAAACCCGCTCCATTGCGGGTTTTTCTGTTTACATAAATACAGGTCTGTTAATTTTCGCCTATTAGATTAAAACCGATTGTCGCGCTTGATGTACCCGCTATATAAAGGGTATAAATGCCCCCGGCTGAAAGCGTTATAGGTAAGTTCAGTAAAACAGAGGTTGATCCGCCGGTGTAAAGCGAATAGCTGTTTGCAGCATCAACATCCTGATAGGCAGAGGCAGCTTTATAAGTTAGCGCCGAAACGATCTTCGCGCCTCCGGATATGCCAAAATCTGCACTGGAGCCTACACCCGTGCTAAGGTTAATAAAACGAATGCGAGCTTTACCCGATGCCGGAGGTGTACGATCGTTTTCATAAACATTAACGGATTTATCATCAGTTAAAAATACGCTGTAATATTTCCCCGGCACAAAGCTGGTAGCCGCAGATGCGTTTACATCTGTAGTGCCGTTTGTTTTAAACGAGATGGTAGGGCTCCCTGTAACGCTGAAATAACCAATTGTTTGCGTGTAAACCAAACCAGATGAAGTAAGTTTTTGATTGTCAAAATAAACATCCTGTGGTGATGACGAGGCAGCCGCATTTGTGATAGCAACTGCCGCTACATCTACATGGTTATCGTCG
Organism: uncultured Mucilaginibacter sp.; assembly: GCF_946479965.1. Next base: position 58,906 of record NZ_CAMLHX010000006.1, read on the forward strand.
TTATTTTTTTTACAGGATGAAAAAACGGAAGACAATAAAGCAACGCTGAATAATACTGATAAGGTTCGGTGGATTTTTACGTTCAATATATTTTTCATAGTTGTAATATTTTTATTTACAATAATATCAAATAAACAGGGAATATAATAAATGGTTTTATCGCCCTTATCACGTCTTAAAAACAAAATGCCCGCTGCGCTATTAATGTAGTATCATGGCATCATCTAAAAAATCTATTTACAGTGCACTTATAGCTAATTTGCTTATTGCTGTTACGAAATTTGTTGCCGGAGCAGTTAGTAATAGCTCGGCTATGATAGCTGAAGGGGTACACTCAGTAGTGGATACAATAAACCAGCTATTATTATTGCTCGGCATAAGACTTAGTAAAAAGCGACCTGACAAATATCATCCACTTGGATATGGAAAAGAGCTGTATTTCTGGTCATTTGTGGTGTCTATTATGATTTTTGGTCTTGGCGGTGGGATATCGATATACCAGGGCGTTCTGCACATTCTTAATCCAATTGAACAGGGTGATCCGTTTTGGAGCTATGTGGTTTTAAGTTTGTCAATAATTTTTGAGGGTTCGTCGCTTATTATAGCTGCTAAGGAGTTCAACCGTCTTAGAAACGGACAAACCTGGTGGGATGCTATAGTAAACAGCAAAGACCCTTCAACTTTTTTGGTATTATTTGAGGATGCTGCTGCAGTAGTTGGGTTGCTCATAGTTATGATCTGCCTTTGGCTAAGCCATCATTTTAATAAACCTTTTATTGACGGTATTGCATCTTTATTGGTGGGTTTATTACTGGTCTTTGTATCGATGATTTTAGCACGCGAGAGCCGCAGTTTATTGATGGGTGAGGGGATAAGAAAGAAAACGAAAGCACGCATTAAAATAATAGTGGAAGATGACGAAGCGGTTTTGCGGCTGATGCACTTGCTGTCTACCTACCAGTCGCCCGAAGAAGTGCTACTGATGCTCATTGTAGCTTTTAAGCCTGATCAAAACACAGCAAAGATAAATGATGCTATTGATCGTATCCGGGCCAAAATAAAGGCTGAGTTCAACTTAATAAAGTTTGTTATTATACAACCTGAGGTGTATGAAGGGCGGATAAATCCCCGCATTCAGAACTACATCTAATTGTGCTACAGTAACTTCGATTTGTTTTAACATTTTGTTAACCGCAAAGCAAAGGTTTTTCTATATTTGCGGCGGGTAAGTCTTTTACGGCCAGCTCCTCTTGAACTCCCCCAGGGTGGGAACGCAGCAAGGGTAGAGAGTTGAGCGGCGCGATAAAAGTAGCTTACCCATTTTTTGTGCCTTTTTTTTCGGTCGATGATCTATCGAATGTAATTTTCGCCAAACCTTATCTATCCAATCCCAAATCTTCAATAACCAGTCTTTTCAAAATCTTATCTTAGCAAAAAAATATTTAAATGCTGGATATTCTTATTATTGGCGGTGGGCCCATCGGAATTGCTTGCGGACTAAAGGCGCAAAAGGCAGGTTTAAGTTTTGTGATCGTCGAAAAAGGCTGCCTTACAAATTCCATATATAATTATCCTGTTACCACTACTTTTTTCTCAACGTCTGAGCGGTTGGAGATAGATAATATACCCTTTACAACACTGCACGCCAAACCTAATCGCGCCGAAGCTTTGGAATATTATAGGAGAATAACGTTGGCCAATTCATTGCCGGTAAAACTATTTGAAGAAGTGGTTGAGGTGACGCGTCTGGAAACAGGTTATTCTGTTACTACTACAAAGGCTAAATACGATGTAAAAAATGTAATAATTGCCACCGGTTTTTATGATGTGTGTGTGAATCTTGATATACCCGGAGAAGAATTGCCAAAGGTTAAACATTATTTTACTGACCCTCACTACTACGCCATGCAAAAAGTGGTGGTAGTGGGCGCAAGCAATTCTGCAATTGATGTTGCACTTGAAACTTTTAGAAAAGGAGCGGAGGTTACATTAGTGGTTCGCGGCCCTGAAATTGGTCCAAGGGTTAAGTATTGGGTTAGACCGGATGTGATCAACCGGATAGAGGAGGGAACTATCAAAGCCTATTTTAATTCGGCATTAAAGGAAATTCGCGATACCGAAGTTGATATTGAAACGCCCGAAGGACCGGTTACTATAAAAAATGATTTTGTATTAGCAATGACAGGCTATCAGCCTAATTTTTCACAATTAAAAAAGTGGGGGTTGAAAATGGATAATGATCTTCTAGTTCCCACTTATAACCCTGAAACTATGGAAACGCATTTGCCCGGTTTATATCTTGCCGGTGTGGTTTGCGGAGGCTTAAATACGCACCTTTGGTTTATTGAAAACTCACGCGTTCACGCCGAAATGATAGTGGGTGATATTGTTGCGAAGCAAGGTTGACGGTTGATTATGTTGATTGGGTGAATGGTTATACTTTTTGTCATTGTTTATCAGTGCGTTGTAATATTAATTTGATCAACTACTCAACCATTCAACTAAATCAACTTTAACTTGCATAAATAAAAAATTATGCAAACTTTTGCATCAAATTTTAAATAAAGCAAATAACTCTAAAAATGAACCTTCAAAGCTTAAATAAGCCCGCTACGAGAGCAATAAAAGCTCCGTTTGCCGCTGCTTTGGTTTCAACTGTTTTATTTACTCCATCACGACGAAGGCTCTATATCCCCAGAGTTTAATTGCAGGTTGTTATTGCCTGAGCAAAAAAACCGGAGTTTCAATTAAACTTCTCTGTTAAAAAACACTTTAATAACAAAGGCATCACAGCCAAATGTTAACAGTAATTTTTTCTTTCTACAATGACCATACAAGATTTTGATATACAGGTAGCATCAGCACAGCATATAGACTATGCGCAGGTTATATGCGACGAGATGGCGGAGTCGGCTAAAGCCAGAGGCACCGGCATTGCGCAACGTTCGCCTGAGTATGTAGCTAATAAAATGCTGGAAGGCAAAGCAGTTATTGCCTTGCACAAAGACGGTACCTGGGCAGGTTTTTGCTACATTGAAACCTGGAGCCACGGCGATTTTGTTGCTAACTCCGGGCTTATCGTTTCGCCGCCATTCCGTAAGGCTGGTTTAGCTAAGGCTATTAAGCATAAAATATTCGAACTTTCGCGCACCAAGTATCCTGACGCAAAACTGTTCGGTTTAACTACCGGGCTGGCGGTAATGAAGATAAACTCTGAATTGGGCTACGAGCCGGTAACGTATTCTGAACTTACGCAGGACGAGGAGTTTTGGAAAGGCTGTAGAAGCTGCGTTAATTATGATATATTAACCAGCAAGGAACGTAAAAACTGTATGTGTACCGCCATGCTATTTGATCCGGCTGAAAAGCAGAAAGTCACAGAGGATAAGCTGCAAAAAATCACGCACAAGGCTAACTTGTTCAAGAGAATTGAAACTGCAATTAAAAGTTTCGGGCAGAGCCTTGACGAAAGTTTAAAGTAAGATTAACTATAGAAACGCAGTTTATTGCGTGTCATTTGAAACAAATATATAAAGGCGCAATCTGTTGCGTCTCTACATCTAACAATAATGGATAAGAAAAAAGTAGTATTGGCTTATAGCGGAGGTTTAGACACCTCGTTTTGTTGCATTTATTTAACTCGTGACTTAGGTTATGAAGTGCATTCAGTAATTGTGAACACCGGTGGTTTCAGCGAAGATGAATTAAAAACAGTTGAAAAACGCGCATACGAAATGGGCGTAACCTCTCATCACGTGGTAGACGAAACTGAGAATTTCTATAACACTTGTGTACGTTACTTAATTTATGGTAACGTATTAAAGAACAATACTTATCCATTGTCAGTTAGTGCCGAGCGCGTTAGCCAGGCTACTGCCATTGCTAACTATGCTAAAGAGATTGGCGCTGAGTTTGTAGCACACGGAAGTACTGGTGCAGGTAACGACCAGGTTAGGTTTGATATGATCTTTAATATATTGATCCCGAACGTTGGTATCATTACACCGATACGTGATTTGAAGTTAAGCCGTGAAGCTGAGATAGAATACCTGAAAAAGCACGGTGTTGAAATGAACTTCGAAAAAGCGAAGTATTCTATAAACAAAGGTATTTGGGGTACATCAGTAGGTGGCAAGGAAACCCTTACATCTAACCTGGGCATGCCTGAGGATGCATGGCCAACACAGGTTACAGAATCAGAAACCAAAAACATTGAGCTGGAATTTGTGCATGGAGAGCTTGTTGGTTTAAACGGCGTTAGGTATGATCATCCGACCAAAGTAATACAGGAATTGCAAGCTATTGCCGGTCCTTACGGTTTGGGTAGGGATATCCACGTAGGTGATACCATCATAGGTATAAAAGGCCGCGTTGGTTTTGAAGCCGCGGCGCCAATGATCATTATAAAAGCGCATCATACGTTAGAAAAACACACGTTAACTAAGTGGCAGCTAACCTGGAAAGATCAGCTTTCAATGTTTTACGGCAATTGGTTGCACGAGGGACAGTTTCACGACCCAATTATGCGTAACATGGAGGCCTTTTTAACCGATACGCAGAAACAGGTTACAGGTAGAGTATTTGTACAACTGCAACCATATCGTTTCCAGGTAGTAGGTATTGAGTCTGATCACGATCTGATGTCAAACAAATTTGGAACCTACGGCGAAATGAATAATTCATGGAGCGGCGACGATGTTAAAGGTTTCTCGAAGATTTTCGGTAACCAGGTAATGATCTATCATAAAGTAAACGGCGCGGAATAATGAACACTGTATTTTCAAAGGGCGAATGTCTGGAACATTACACATGGGGCGATGACTGCCACGGGTGGACCTTTGTAGATACCGAAGCATTATCTGTTAAACAGGAGCTGATGCCGCCCGACACTGCGGAACAACTGCATTATCATGAGCAAGCAAGGCAAGTGTTTTTTATTTTGAAGGGCAAGGCCTTGTTTACCATTAATGGTGAGCAAACGGAGTTGCGCGAGCAGCAAGGGATAGAAATATTGCCCGGACAGCAGCACCAGATAGCCAATAACCAGCAAACCGACCTGGAGTTTATTTTATACAGTTATCCATCAACAAAAAATGACAGGGTTAATTGTTAAACAGATAGATACGACGGAAGCTGGTTTAGTAATAGAACTGTTTGATAAATACAGGATATTTTACAAACAGGCACCAGATATAGCCTTGGCTGAAAGATTTATATCTGACAGGTTGAATAATAACGAGTCGGTAATATATGTTGCCTTTATTGATGATAAGCCGGTAGGGTTTACGCAGCTTTATCCAAAATACTCATCTATGCGCGCGGTGAAGAATTGGATACTGAACGATCTGTATGTGGATGAAGCCTACAGAAAACAAGGAGTTGCAAGTCAATTGATACAAGCAGCTATGGATTTTGCCAAAGCAAATAATGCCAGGTTTGTTCAGTTAGAAACACAAACAGATAACTATACGGCTCAAAATTTATATGAGTCGGTTGGATTTATACAACAGCAACCGGATACAGCGTTTTTATTGTATCGTAAGAGTGTTGACTAATTATAAGGAGATGAAGAAAATTAAAGCAGGAATTGTAGGAGGAGCAGGATATACCGGCGGCGAAATGCTGCGGATATTGATCAATCACCCTGACGTGGAGATTGCCTTTGTGCATAGCAACAGCAATGGAGGCAACCATGTGTACGTTGTGCACACTGATCTTTTCGGCGATACCGACATCCGCTTTACAGATACTCTTTCAACTGATATTGACGTACTGTTTTTATGCGTTGGCCATGGCGATGCGCGGAAGTTTTTAGAGGCAAACGAAATTCCTGATACAGTTAAGATCATTGACCTGAGTCAGGATTTTAGGTTAAAGGAAACCTCAACAATCGGCAGCAAAAAGTTTGTTTATGGCCTGCCTGAGTTAAACAGGAAATCAATTATATCGGCACAAAACATAGCCAACCCGGGTTGCTTTGCTACCACTTTGCAATTGGGCTTGTTGCCTTTGGCATCAAAAGGATTGTTGAATAGCGAAGTGCATATCTCTGCAACAACAGGCTCAACAGGAGCAGGGCAAAGTTTAGCTGCGACTTCGCATTTTACATGGCGTAACGATAATCTTTCGGTTTATAAAGCTTTCGGTCATCAGCATTTAAACGAGATCGGGCAGTCGCTTAACCAGCTACAGCCCGATTTTGGTCAAACCTTAAATTTTATTCCTTATCGCGGCGATTTTACAAGGGGCATTTTTGCGGCCATTCATTTAGACAGTGACTTGGAGGAAGACGAAGCGTTAAAACTTTATCACGACTTTTATGCCGAGCATCCATTTACACACGTTACTAGTAGAAATATCGACTTGAAGCAAGTGGTTAACACCAATAAAGTATTCTTGCAAGTTAAAAAACATGGTAATAAGTTATTTATAATAAGCATTTTAGACAATTTACTTAAAGGCGCGTCGGGCCAGGCAGTTCAGAACATGAACCTGCTGTTTGGACTGGATGAACGCGCCGGTTTACGACTGAAAGCAACGGGCTTTTAAGCCTACAACTCAATTGTAAATCGTATTAACTAAGTATTTTAATTTAAATAGCTAACAATGAAATTATTCGACGTATATCCAATCAATCCGATCAATATTGTTAAAGGTATTGGCAGTTTAGTTTATGATGATAAGGGCCAGGAGTATCTTGACCTGTATGGCGGCCATGCCGTTATTTCTATCGGGCACACCCACCCGCACTATGTAAAACGGCTGGAAGACCAGCTGCATAAAATTGGTTTTTATTCTAACTCAATTGAGATTCCGATCCAGAAACAACTGGCCGAGAAATTAGGCCAGGTTTCGGGCAGGGAAGATTATCAACTATTCTTATGTAACTCCGGTGCCGAAGCCAACGAGAATGCCATGAAGCTGGCTTCGTTTTACAATGGTAAAAAGAAAATAATTGCCTTTACAGGGGCATTTCACGGTCGTACATCACTCGCTGTTGCCGTTACTGATAATCCAAAGATCGTTCCGCCGGTAAATGAAAGCGACAATGTGGTACGTGTGCCATGGAAGGACGAAGCAGCATTAGAGCAAGCCTTTGCAGATAATGAGATTTCATCCGTAATTGTTGAAGGTATACAAGGTGTCGGCGGTATACAAGTGGCCCCTGAAAGCTTCTTGCAGAAGATCCGTTTGCTGTGTGATACGCATAATGCAGTCTTTATTGCCGATTCCATCCAATGCGGTTACGGCCGTTCGGGTAAGTTTTACTCGCATGATTACGCGAGAGTTGATGCAGATATATATACCATGGCCAAAGGAATAGGCAACGGATTTCCGATAGGAGCTATCAGTATATCGCCAAAAATACAACCTGCATATGGAATGTTAGGCACCACGTTTGGTGGCAACCATTTGGCTTGCGCAGCAGCATTGGCTGTGTTGGAGGTTATGGAAGAAGGTAACTTAATGCAAAACGCCGCTGAGTGCGGTAGTTATTTGATAGATGAGTTAAACAAGTTTAAGCAGGTGAACGAAGTACGGGGTCGCGGCTTAATGATAGGGATTGATCTGCCTGCAGAATTTGCCCACGCTAAAAAAGACTTGCTGTTTAAGCACCATATATTTACCGGCGAAGCTAAACCCAATGTAATAAGGTTGCTGCCCGCTTTAAATTTAACCAAAGCATACGCCGATCAGTTTTTGGAGGCGTTTGATAAAGTAATAAATAACTAAAGCCCCCTCTAAATCTCTCCGCAACTGGCGGAGGAGACTTGTTGAGGCTATTTATAAACATAAACAAATTAAAAAATCCCTCTCCTTTAGCAGAGGGATTTAGGGTGACGCACTATGAAACTTTTTACATCCGTACACGACGTAACCGACATTAATGCCCTTGTGGCTGATGCTTTGGCGCTAAAGAAAGATCCATTTGCGCACCAGCATTTGGGTAAGAACAAAACCATCGGGCTGGTTTTTTTAAATCCAAGCCTGCGTACGCGTATGAGTACACAAAAGGCCGCTACCAATTTGGGTATGAACGCTATGGTGCTTAATATAGACAAGGAAGGCTGGGCCTTAGAATTGCGTGACGGCGCTATAATGAACGGTACGACCGTCGAGCACATCCGCGAGGCTGCGGCTGTGTTGGGGCAGTATGTTGATATTATTGGCGTTCGCTCGTTTCCGGGTTTAAAGGATAGGGAAGAAGATTATACTGAAACCGTATTTAACAAGTTTGTTGAGTTTTGTGGTGTGCCGATTGTAAGTCTGGAATCAGCTACACGCCACCCCCTTCAAAGTTTAGCCGATCTTGTTACCATAACCGAATTAAAAACTCGTCCGCGCCCTAAAGTTGTGCTCACATGGGCACCGCATATAAAGGCCCTGCCGCAGGCTGTACCCAATTCTTTTGCAGAATGGATGTGCAAGGCTGATGTCGATTTTACAATCGCGCACCCGGCCGGTTACGAGTTAAATACTGATTTTACCGATGGAGCAACCATCACACATGATCAGGATGCAGCATTGGCCGATGCGGATTTCATCTACGTAAAAAACTGGTCGGCTTACGAGCCTTATGGCCAGATTTTACCGGGAAATGAAGACTGGATGCTGACCAATGAGAAAATAAAGAACACCAACAATGCCAAAGTAATGCATTGTTTGCCCGTACGCCGCAATTTAGAGCTATCTGACGAGATATTAGACGGGCCGCACTCTGTCGTAGTGCACGAGGCCGGGAACCGCGAGTGGGCAGCGCAGGCCGTTTTGAAGAAGATGTTGGAGAGTTTGTAGTTTACTCGTGAAAGGAAACTCCATCAATTTCTCTTTGGAAGAATTGGAGGGCGGTAAAATTTTATCCGTTCCTGAAGATTCTTCTTACCTCGTTAGAACGGCCAACGAGTTAAGGAAAAAGAAATTAATAGATTTCGAAATAGAAGATCTGAGGTTGATGATAGGCCAGAATATTTCACTCAATTATTTGTTGCCTTTAGCAATAGATGTATTAAACAAAGATATCTTGGCAGAAGGCGATTTTTATCCAGGTGATTTGCTGAAAAATGTCTTAGATGTGGATGAGAGTGTCTGGAAAGTTAACAATCAACTTTTCAGAAAGATTAAAGAATTGCTTTTAAATAATATTGATCGTATAAACGGATCTGAAACAATTGATAGCGTTAAAATATCCGTTAGCCGTTTCACAAATCTTGATTCTTGACTCTTACCTCTTGATTCTAAAAAGATGTACATCCCCAAAATCAACCTAATGCCCGACCAGCAGGAAGCTATCAGTTTCATGCAGCGGTACAGCTTTGCTACACTGGTAACAGTTGCCAATGGTATACCATCTGCAACGCATTTGCCTTTTGTAGTAGAGCAACGGGATGGTAAGGTTGTATTGATATCCCATCTGGCTAAAGCCAACCCGCAGGCAGATGAATTATTGAATGGCAAAGCTTTAGTAATATTTGCTGAGCCTCACGCGTATATATCAACCAAACATTACGAGCACGAAAGAAATGTTCCCACCTGGAATTATATTGCAGTGCATGCTTATGGAACTGCAACACTAATAGAAAGCCCGGAAAAGAAAACCGCCTTATTAGCGCAAACCATAAACTTTTACGAAGCGGCCTATATGCAACAATGGCAAGCCCTGCCTGATGATTATAAACTGAATATGATGAAAGGCATTGTAGGTTTTGAGATTGTGGTTGATGATTTACAAGGCAAAAAGAAGATCAGTCAGAACCGCAGCGAAATAGAAAAGCAAAACATTATAAACGAGCTGAGTAACAGCCCGGATAGTGCGGCGAAGAATATCGCCGGCTACATGAGATCATAGATACTACGACTCAGGTTCAACTGAAGCATTGATCAACCTGTTTAATGTTAAGCCCTGTACAATTACCGAGAATATCACAATAAAATAAGCACCTGCCAATATAGTGTGCTTGTAAGGTCCTGCCGGCAAGGCTAAAGCAAGCGCTATGGATATACCGCCTCTTAAGCCTGCCCAGGTAAGTATGTTAATGCTCTTATAGCTGACATCCAGCGTGCGTTTTAAAAATGTTAAAGGCAGCATTATACTCAGCCAACGGGCTACTAAAATTGCAGCTATGCCTATACCGCCTGCCAACCAATATTTATTTAAAAATGGGAGGTTCAGCATCTGCAAGCCTATCATTACAAATAAAATGGTGTTCAGCATTTCGTCTATCAGTTCCCAAAATTTTTCAAGCGCCTGATGTGAACGTTCGTTATTATCAACGTTTATAGAGCGGGTACCGGCAAATAAGCCTGCTGATACTACTGCCAGCGGAATAGAAAAATCGAGATAAGCAGCAGAAACGGATATACTCATTACCAATGCCAGCGACACAAGCACTATTGTTTGAAAATCATTAATAGATTTCATCAGTCTGAAAGCTATAAAACCCATACCCAATCCCAGAAATATTCCACCAAACACCGATTTAACAAACAGAAAGGCCGCTTCGGCAAAGTCAATATCGGCTGTACCGGTACGCGTTATTTGCAGTAGTGTTATAAACAGAACCAGGCCAATACCATCATTAAACAAAGATTCGCCGGAAATTATGGTTTCCAGTTTAGCCGGCAGTTTGGAGTTTTTTACAAGGGCGCTTACGGCAACCGGATCAGTAGGAGAGATGAGGGCGCCAAACAGAAAGCAATAGAGCAGTGGTATATCAAAATCAAATAAGCGGGTAACGCCATAAAACAGCGATCCAAAAATGCTGCACGACAAGATAACGCCCACGGTGCTTAAAATAAAAACCGGTCGCATTTCCTTTTTTAGCCGCTTGGTATTTAGCGTAAATGCTCCCGAAAACAACAGGAAACCTAACATGATATCCAACACAGTTTCTGAAAAATCTATATTACGCGCCAGTGCAGTTAAATACCGTACAGAATTTGGATACAGGTTGTTAATAGTGATCGTAATCATAGACCCTATTATGGCTATACTAACAACACCAATTGTGCCTGGCAGCTTAACAAACCGAGCATTGATGTAGGAGTAAAACGCACTTACAATAACCAGGAAGGTTATCAGTATAAAAAGATCCATATCAGTTATTGCTCATGGTCTACCGTGCGTGTTTGGGTATTAAAGGGTCGTAATATAAGCCTATTGTCGCTGTTTTTGGTCATGTAGTTTATTACCCATTCCATAAATACCGCCGCTTTATTAGAAAACCCCGCCAGCGACATAATATGCACAAAGCCCCACAATACCCAGGCAACAAAGCCTGTTAAATGTAGTTTGCCCAGATCGGCCAGGGCCTTATTGCGGCCAACGGTGGCCAAAGTCCCTTTATCACGATATTTGAATGGTTCGGTAGGTTCACCTTTAAGCAGGTGTTGCAGGTTTTTAGCCAGCCATACGCCTTGTTGTATGGCGACGGGGGCCACGCCGGGATGCCCGTTCGGGAATTCCTCCGTTACAACGGCAGATACATCGCCTATGGCAAAAATATTCTGATAACCTGATACGCGATTTATTTCATCGGTTTGGATGCGTGCACCACGGGCGATGGTAGCACCGGCCAGGCCTTCGGGCACTTCGCCCTTAACACCTGCTGCCCAAAAAACGTTATGGGTTTTTATAACCTGTCCGTTGTTTATTGTTAGCTCCAATCCATCATAACTTTGTACCCGCACGCCGTTATAAACCGTCACCTTATCGCCCTGCAAATACTCTTTGGCTACGCGGGATGCTTTTTCAGACATTGCCGCAAGCAGTCGTTCCTTGCTCTCAATTAGGTAAACCCTCATGTGCTGTTCCCTTAAGTATCTGTAGTCCTTATTCAATATCAAACGGCGCATTTCGGCCAGCGCACCTGATAGTTCAACCCCGGTAGGCCCGCCGCCAACTACTACAAAGGTCATCAGCGCTTCGCGTTCCACAATGTCTTGGGTAATCAACGCCTTTTCTAAATTCTGTAATACCAGCACACGAATGTTCAGGGCCTCGGGTACGTTTTTCATAGGCATGGCAAAACGCGCTATCTGGTCGTTACCCAAAAAATTAGTGTTTGATCCGGTCGCTATAACCAGGTAATCATAATGGATCTCGCCGATGCTGGTAGTAACCGTATTGCTTTGAGGGTTTATTTGTTTAACGTTAGTAAGGTTAAAATTAAAATTGTTTTGAAAGGTGAAGATGCGGCGGATAGGAAAAGCTATAGAATCTGCCGGTAATGCGCCAACCGCCACCTGATATAATAGCGGCTGAAAAGTGTGATAGTTGTGTTTATCCAGCATTAATATCTCAACCGGGGCGTCCTTTAACTTTTTAGCTAATTGTATGCCGGCAAAGCCTGCTCCAATAATAACTATGCGCGGTTTTGGGTTATTGTTCTTATTAATGTTAGGCATTTGCAATAAACTTAGCTATTTGCTGCTAATAATGGCTGCGTGTATAAAATAAAAATGTGCAATGGTTATATTGCGTTAAAATGAAGAACATGAAAAACCTGATACTGTTTTTATTGGCGATTATATTGACTGGTGCCGTGCAGGCGCAGGTTAAACCTGTTGACAGCTGGACCGATGGCAAATACGTTAGCGTTAACGGTGCAAAACTATGGGTAGTTACAGTGGGAGAGGGCGACCCGATAATTTTTATTTCAGGCGGACCGGGTGGCGCGCATCCCGGTTTAAGGAGCTTTGACCCGCTCGCGGAAAAACACCATCAATTAATATACTTTGATGGTTTTGGGAGAGGTAAATCAGATACAGCTAAAATAGTAACTGAATATACTATTGCCCGTGATGTGGAAGATATTGAAGGTTTACGTAAAGCCCTAAAACTGAATAAAATATCAGTTCTCGGACATTCGTACGGTGGCGTAGTGGCCCAAGGTTACGCCATAAAGTATCCCCAAAACGTAAGTCATCTAATTTTGGCTGATACCTTTCACAGTTTTATTATGTGGCAGGAAAACGATGACAACTCTAATCACGAAATAAGAACAGGTTACCCTGAAGTTTGGGATGCCCTGATGAAGATCCGTGAGCAAGGAGCGGTATCAAGCGATAAACAGCATCAGGATATTTACGGGAAGGTGCCTTACGGATTTTTGTATGGCTATAATCCCGACAAATTTGCTGCCCGCGGAGGTAAGCCTTATCCCAATTCTTTCAATAGTAAATTGTATTACCAGATGGTAGGTAAAGACGGCGATTTTATTGTGGGTAATGATATTGGTAACTTTGATTTCCGCAAGCAATTAAAGGATCTTAAAATGCCGATATTGATTGTGACCGGGCGTTACGATAGGGTAGCAGTGCCCTGGATGGCGGTTAAGTACAAAGAGTACTGCCCGCAGGCACAATTTGTGATGTTTGAAAAATCGGGTCATAACCCGCAGGTGGAAGAACCCGAAAAAGAGTTTCAGATCATTAATGATTTTTTATCAAAATAAATTTGCGATATAAATGAAAAGACCTGCATATTTAATATGCAGGTCTTTTTTTATGATAAGTTTTTATACAACTATCTTTTCTCCAACTCCACGTAATCGCGGTTAACAGCACCTGTATAGATCTGACGTGGACGACCGATAGGTTCTTTATTCTCTTTCATTTCTTTCCATTGTGCAATCCATCCCGGTAGGCGGCCAAGGGCAAACAATACCGTAAACATATCAGTAGGGAAGCCTAATGCGCGATAGATAATACCTGAATAAAAATCGACGTTAGGGTATAATTTACGCTCAACAAAGTAAGAGTCTTTTAATGCGACTTCTTCCAGGCGTTTGGCAATTTCCAATACCTCATCATTTATACCTAATTTCTCCAATATCTCGTCGCAAGCCTTTTTGATGATCTTGGCGCGTGGATCAAAGTTTTTATAAACCCGGTGCCCAAAGCCCATTAAGCGGAATGGATCATTTTTATCCTTTGCTTTGGCTATCCATTTGTCGGTATCGCCGCCGTCTTCTTTTATCTGCTCCAGCATCTCTATTACAGCCTGGTTAGCGCCGCCATGCAGCGGGCCCCATAAAGCCGATATACCTGCTGAAACGGAAGCATAGATGTTTGACTCCGACGAACCGACTATACGTACTGTAGAAGTAGAGCAGTTTTGCTCATGGTCTGCATGCAGAATAAGCAAGGTATTCATGGCGCTCACTACTACCGGATCTATTTCCACTTCCTCTGTACGCTGACCAAAGGTCATGTTAAGGAAATTGGTAACATAATCAAATTTGTTTTGCGGGTAAATAACCGGATGACCTAATGTTTTTTTGTAGATCCATGATACCAGAGTAGCCATTTTAGCCAGCATTTTAATAATGCTCTGATTTTGCTCTGCCGGTGTTTGGTTGGGTTTAAGCGATTCCGGATAAAAAGCAGACAGTGCACCCACCAATGATGATAATTGCCCCATTGGGTGGGATTTTGATGGAAAACCATCAAAAAATTTCTTCATATCCTCGTGCAACAAGGTATGATGAGTTAACTCATGCTGAAATGCTTTTAATTGTTCAACTGTAGGCAGGTTTCCGTAAATCAATAGATAGGCAACTTCTATAAACGTTGATTTTTCGGCCAATTGTTCAATCGGATAACCTCTGTATTTAAGTATTCCAAGCTCTCCATCTAAAAAGGTAATCGCACTTTTTGTTGCTCCGGTGTTTTTGTATCCTACGTCAAGCGTTACATATCCGCTAAGGTCTCTTAATTTAGAAATATCGATCGCCTTCTCACCTTCCGACCCCTCTATTATCGGGAGGTCATACGTTTTATCACCAAGTTGTAGTTGTGCTTTGCCAGACATAGAAAGAATATTAAATAAGCAGCAAATATATAAAATGAAAGCGTAAAAAAGACACTAACACCTCCGCCAATTGTAAAAAACTTGTCCCCAAAACGTTATTTTTTATGCCTGATTACTACCATGATATGTCATCGTTAATTTGATATTAATTGCTATCTTTCAAAACATTATTAAGCGCAAACGTTTTAGCCCTTTAAATGAATTTAAGCCCTTATCTTTTAGTTGCTTTTATTGTTGCCATCGGCTTAAGCGCGGTAATTATAATGCTGATTAAATTACTGGTAAAAAAGGCCGACAAAAAATTTGCCAATCAACTCAAAACCAGCGGCAACCTTAACGCGCTTTTAAACTCTCTTAACGATGTTGTTTTTGAATTTAATGAGGAAAAGGTTTGCCTAAACGTTTGGTTTAACCGGCATATTGAAAGGGTGGTTGATCCGCGGTTGTGCCTGGGTAAAAAATTAGAAGATGTGATTGGCCCCGAAAAGGCCCTTAAATTCAACACCGCGCTTGATTATGTTATAAAGCATAAGCAACCGACTTCAATACAATATATCTCTGACTATGGTACCGGGGCGTGGTTATTAGCAAAGGCGACGCCGGTATACGACGAAGCAGGCAATTATTTGAAGCGGATATCAGCATCAGTATCTGATATATCTGAGCAAAAAAAATATGAGGATGCATTAAAAGATAACGAACTGCTGCTATTAGAGGCGCAGCGCGTGGCCAAAATAGGAAACTGGCTGTATGATGATAGTACGCAGGATGTTCAGTTATCAGACAGCCTTTTAAATATTCTGGGTACCGAAACCGTACCCGGTGGAATTGCAACATTTGAATATTATATGAGCCTGGTGCACCCGGACGACAGAGAGGAATGCCAAAATTTTTTAATGACAGTACACCTCACAAACGCCAAGCAACACGTACACCGTTTAATAACATCCGCCGGGACACTAAAGTATATTAAAGTAGTTATTGGCGACAGAATATTTAATGACACCGGCGGCCTGCAAAGAGTATTCGGCATTATACAGGACATAACCGACATAAAACTATCTGAAAAAACCATAAAACGCGGCCGCGCAGAACTGATAGAAGCCCAAACCATAGCCAAAATTGGCAACTGGAGTTGGCGCCCTTCATCAAATGAATTATCCTATTCTGATGAATTGCTGAACATTTTTGAAGTTGACAGTCAGGAGCTTATTCAATCTATTCCGCTAAAGCTTTTATTGAAAAATGTTCATAAAAACGACCGAACAATTGTTCGTCATTTATGTAAAAGTGGTAAAACTATCTCCGGCCACACCTGCGTTTTCAGAATAATCACCCCAAATAAGAAGATAAAATACATCAGTGTAATTATTGGCAAAATATTACGGAACGAAAAAGGCGAGACCTATAAAGTAATTGGGACGTTACAAGACATAACCGGGCAAAAGCAAGCTGAATTGCATTATGAAAGAACCGAGAATAAATACAAGGATGTTTTAGAAACGGTAAAGTTGGCGGCTATTACTGTTAACCGATCAGGCGAGGTGATTTTTTGCAATCACTATCTCGCTAATCTGCTTGGTTATGAGCAAAAAGAACTTTTAGGCGTGAATTGGTTCGAGCATTTTATTCCTGATGATATAAGGCAGCACATAAACGGTATGATAACCGGTGGCGCGTTACCTAATCAGTATACCAACGCTATTATTTGTAAAGACGGCAGCGAGCGGGTTATGAGCTGGCAAAATACCATGACCCGTGACGAAAATGGCGACATTGATGAAATTACGGGCATTGGCGAAGATATTACAGAACAACAGCGCGCCACTCAGGAACTGATCTTGGCAAAGGAAATAGCGGAGCGGTCCTCAAAGTTCAAGTCAGAGTTCCTGTCTACCATGAGCCATGAGATACGCACACCCATGAATGCGGTGATAGGCACTACTAATTTACTGTTGAGCGATAGCCCCAACCCTGAGCAATTAGAATACCTTAACATATTGAAATTTTCTGGCGAGAACCTGCTGGCTATCATTAATGATATACTTGACTATAATAAAATAGAAGCGGGTAAGCTTGAACTAAATCAGCTAATATTTGATTTGCGCAGGTTGGCGCAAAAAACAACGCAGACCTTTAGCACAAGAGCAGCAGAAAAGAATTTAGATGTTGATTTATTGATTGATGATGAAATTCCGGAATATTTGCTTGGCGACCAGGTTCGCTTAAGTCAAATATTAAATAATCTGATTAGTAACGCCATAAAGTTTACCCATAAAGGTAAAATCACCTTGCAATTACAGCTATTAGATGCCAATGATGCTGAAATAACGGTTAAGTTTATGGTGACCGATACAGGCATAGGTATATCCCCCGAAAACCAATCATTGATATTTGATCCCTTTGTTCAGGATCCGGTTGTTAATCAACCCGCCAACACGGGGACAGGACTAGGCCTGGCCATTACTAAGCGCCTGGTAAATCTGCACAAAAGCGACATATCTGTAATTAGCGAACCTGGAAAAGGGTCGCAATTTATGTTTGTGATAACGTTTGCGTTACCATCTAACTTCATTCCGGAAGAAGCAGAAAAGATAGAAACTAAGATTGTCCACAGTATGGCCGGAATGAACGTGCTTGTTGTTGATGATAATAAAATGAACCTGCTTATTGCCTCTAAATTTTTAAAAAGGTGGCAGGTAAATGTGCACGAAGCCATTAACGGGGAAGAAGCTGTAAAAAATGTAGCAAAAAACCGCTACGATCTTATAATAATGGATCTGCAGATGCCATTAATGAATGGCTTTGAAGCAACCGAAAAGATAAGAGAGTTTAATACCGAGGTGCCGATAATAGCACTTACCGCTGATGCCATGCCCGAAACGTATGACAAAGCCATAGCCTGCGGCATGAACGACTACTTAACAAAACCTTTTGTACCCGATACCTTTTTTAATAAAGTATCATATTACTATAAAAAGGCAGATTAATTAATCGTCGCTTTTGTACAGGTCGCCCGCCTTTTCGGCAGAGAGTTTTATACCCTTTATCATAGCCGAGCTGAAACCATTGTGCTCCATCTCGTTAAGCCCTGCAATGGTACAGCCTTTTGGCGATGTTACTTTATCTATTTCCTGTTCGGGATGAGACGACAATTGAAGCAGCAGATTAGCCGCGCCTTTAGCTGTCTGAGCCGCCATCTTCAAAGCATCATGCGCGTGGAAGCCGATTTCTGTTCCACCTTGCGATGCTGCGCGTACCGAGCGTAAAAAGAAAGCTATACCGCAAGCGCATAAAGCAGTAGCCGAGGTCATTAATTCTTCGTTTATCTGTAAGCTAACACCAACCGTATCAAACAAAGATTTAACCAGGTTAACGTTTTTAACGCTGCCGGTATCAGTAGCAATACAGGTCATTGAGTCGCCAATGGCTATGGCTGTGTTTGGCATGGCCCTTACCACCTGAACATTTATATCCAAATAGGCGCGGATATCTTCACAGCTTACACCGGATATAACCGATACCAACAGTTGCTTTTCTGATTTAATGGCAGGTTTTATCTCGTCGAGCAGTTTATTTAATTGCTGCGGTAAAACGGCCAGAATAACAATATCAGCCCGTTTAGCGGCCTTTAAGTTATTTGATGTGACCTGATAACCCAAAGCCGTGTACTCTGCCAGCAGATCTAAATTTCTGCGTGTAAGGGTAATTTGCTGTGGTTCCCACTGGCCCGACTTTACAAGCCCCTTTGCTAATGATAAACCAATATTGCCGCTGCCCAAAATGGCAACATGTTGTTGCGAACTCATGTGTTTTTACTTAAACGTGTACCGAAAGGTTTATTCTGTGTTATATTTCCCAGATCGTCAGACCGGCCTATTACTACCGCCTTAACACCGCAGGCTATTGCCGTAAATGCATTGTCAAGTTTAGGCAGCATACCACTGTGAATGATCTGCTTTATTTTTAATTCTTCGTAACGTGCCGGGTTTATTTCTCTTATAACCGACTCTTCATCATCTATATCCATCAGCACGCCTTTCTTTTCAAAACAATATATCAGCGTGGTTTCAAACACGCCGGCCATTGCCACCGCCAGCGCCGACGCTATAGTATCGGCATTGGTATTAAGCAGCTGCCCTTCGCCATCGTGCGTTAAAGCACAAAAAACAGGGGCGAAGCCTGCTTTTAACAGGTTGTTTACCCCTTCTGTATTAACAGACCCATCGTAAATATCGCCTACAAAACCATAGTCGATTGTTTTTACGGGCCGCTTTTTTGCTTTTATTAAATTGCCATCAGCTCCTGTTAAACCTATAGCGTTTGTGCCAAACCGCTGCAACTGGGCAACTATATTTTTGTTAACCAAGCCACCATAAACCATGGTTACCACCCTAAGGGTTTCCACGTCGGTTATCCTCCTGCCATCAACCAGGCGCGATTCTATCCCCAGGCTGTCTGACACTTGTGTGGCTATTTTGCCACCGCCATGCACTAATATCTTATATCCCGGTAAATCCTTAAAATCTTTAAGAAAATGGTAAAGATTTTCGGAGTTATCAATAACATTTCCGCCAATTTTAATAATATTCAGGCTATTCATAGACATTATTACATAATAATCGACAAAATTAATTAAAAATCGACCATTTGCTTGTCAAAAAGATGTTTTTTAACACTAAAACCTATCAGAATAATAAAAACGTAAAAAAACGTTTTACAACGTATAAAATAGTTGCATAACTGAAAAATAAGTTTTAAGTTTGGTCTATGGAAGAGTTAACTAAAACAGAAGAGCGCGTAATGCAGATAATATGGAAACTGAAACGCTGCTTTGTTAAAGATATTATAGACGCATTACCTGATGATCCGAAGCCGCCTTATAACACCATATCATCGGTAGTAAGGCTTTTAGAAAAGAAAGGTTATTTGGATTACAAAGCCTATGGCAAAACTTACGAGTATTTCCCGGCTATAACCAAGGCAGAATACCGCAAAGCATTTTTTAAGAAGATGGTGTCCGGCTACTTTGATAATTCGGTAGGGAGCCTGGTATCATACATGGTAAAGGAAGAACAGCTGAGCAAGGAGGATATAGAAAAGATCAGAGATATCATCAACAAAAACAAATAAGCATATGAACGCCGTAGTCTATCTTTTTCAGGTGAGTGCATGTATGGGTATATTTTACCTGTTTTATTATCTGTTGCTTAGCCGTTATACATTTTTTACCATTAACAGGTGGTATTTAATTATAACACTGGCTATCAGCTTTATTATACCGGTGCTTACCATACCGGTGCAACAACAGGATACCTATCCGCAGGTTATACAGCAGGTGGTTTATATCAACCAAATTCAAACACTACAGGTTGTTATAACCAACCCGTCATCGCAGCAGGTAGAAATTAACTGGATGGGCATAGTAAAGATCGTTTACACCGCATCGGTAGTTGCTTTGCTTTTAAGACTGATGTTGATGGTGGTGAAGTTTTTTACGCGGATAAGAACGAAAAAGACGACAAAAATTGGCGGGGTAAATATTGTACAGGGAGATGAAGATCTAAGCAACGGCTCTTTCTTTAATTATATTTTTTTAAATGATAACGAACTGAGTGCCGATGAGTTAGAGCAGATAATAGCGCACGAAATGCTGCATGTTAAGCTGTATCATTCGGTTGACCGGATATTAGTGAAGATAGCGCAGGTGTTTTTATGGTTCAATCCGTTTGTTTACCTGTATGCCCGGGCCATTGAAGAGAACCATGAATTTGAGGTTGACCTTGCCGTAAGCAACTCAACCGACAGAAATAAATATGCGGAGCTGCTGTTTCATTTATCGGTAGCCAGGCAAGGCACGCTTTACCACAACTTTAGTATGGTGCCGCTTAAAAAACGCATTGCCATGTTATTTACTAAACCTACCAATCGCATGAAGAGAATTATTTACTTGCTTATTGTACCCGTGGTATTGATAAGCTGCCTGGCTTTTGCCCGGTTAAAAAATGAAGATTCTGCCAAAACTAAAAAGCAGGCTAAGGCTGAACTTTTAGATAGCACCGCAACCGTAAAGTACCGGCAAAAAACAAAACGTACCGCCGCCCAGATAAAGGCGGATGACGAGAGCATGGCAAAGATGCAGGCATATATGGCATCGCCGGAAGGAAAGAAAAAAATGGCCTTATCTGGATCGGTGCAAGGAAAGGTAATAACTGTAACTGTTTTGGGCGACTACAGCAATAAGGAAGGCAGATTTACAGGCAAAACGGTTAAAGAAAAAAGCAGTGGCAATGAGTTTTTGTTACTTAGCTGGTACGGACAGGAAAAACAGCTTAATAGCCAGTTAAACAAAGGCGATGAAGTTAATATAAAAGTTTTTGGTGGAGGTGTAAGTCAGGATAGGCCGGTTACTATAACCCCCGCTTATGTGATTAAGAATGGTAAAGAAATATTCCGGTTAGCTGAGGCTGATAAAATACCCGTTTACCCATTTTTATATGAAGCCAACAAAGTACGATTTGCAGAGGGACAGATAAGCAACATCACCAAATATCCAAACGGTAAGTGGAAAACCGCTGTTTTTGAAAGAGTGAATGGTTACAAGTTTAACCTGAGTTTTAAACCGAACGCGCCCGATCTGAGAAAAATTGAAGAGGGCGACCACGTTACGCTCCGCTTTATTCACGAGGTAAAAACAGGTGATAAAACCTACAACATAAAGGATTGGGTTGCTATTTCTACAGATATAAAAGACTACGGCATAAAAAACCCGGAATGGTTTAACAGGTTTTACGAGGTGGTTAAAACAGATACCGGCAAAGTGAGCATTATTGATGGCCTGGAACGGATGGGTGCTAACCCCCTTGTGTTAATTGACGGGAAAGAGTATAGCAAAGATATTTTATACAAAATAAGTGATCGCGATTTAAGTGGGTTGAGTTCATTCTCTGCTAACGACGGTAACGGGGAATATGGCGAGAAAGGAAAAGACGGTGTCGTGGTGATCAAAACCCGAAATGGACAAATAAATTATCTCACAAAGCTAGAAAGGGAGAATCTTTTAAAATTGGCGGCGGCTAAAGGCAAATTCTTTTCCCGCGTAACTTTAACTAAAGAGGATGGAAGCAAATATGATATGGTACGTTTACACCGCACGGTTGGTGGTACCGCGGGCGCCTGGACGCCTGTTAACGGAAAAGTAGCCGTTATAATAAATGGCAAGCTGTATAACGAAAGAGATTTTAAGCGTTTGTTTCCGGTTGATAAGGCCAGCTATGGTCCGTCAATAGGTGTAAGCGTAGGCCCGACAAAGGATCTTAAGGATCGTGGATTTAAAGTAGACGGGTATAATGCTATTTTTGAATTTTCGCCTGGTGGTACTTCAAAAGTGACCAATACGCCTGTTAAAACAGGAGCCATTGCACCGGGTAATAATGGAATTAATAAAACGGTGATGCGTAAACCTGCTTTAATCACGGGGGGTAGTAGCGATTATTTTGGCCGCAGAGTTTTTGGATTTACTGTAGGCGGCATTAAGAAGAAAACATCCTCTTTTTCCTCATCTTACGGCCCTAAAAATCCTTCAAGCGGCGTATTTCAATTAAAAGGCAGCAATAACAACCCCACCGACGATACAAAAAAAGCAGGCGGGGAAACTGGACAGGAGGGAAAAGATACTGTTGGCAACAACTCAGGAGCTTTAAATAGATTGATTGCAAAGATGCCTGGCATGGAAGTAAGATCAGATGGCTCTATGTGGGTTAACAACCAACCGGTAAAAAGGGTATTAATAAACGGAAAAGAGTATAATGTATCGCAAGCTATAAATTCACTTCCTACAGAAATTATAAATAAAAACGCCACTAACACACCAAGGATATTAGTAGACGGAAAAGAATTCATTCCCACAGAAATTAAAGATAAAGTAAAAGTTATTACTAACACACCAAGGATATTAGTAGACGGAAAAGAGTTTATTCCTAACAATATCGATATCGATATGAAAAAAGACCTGTTAAACAATGCTCCTACATTAAAGACAGGGTACAAAAACCTGAATGATTCACTTGTAGCTGCATCTTTTTCAGGAACGGTGATATCTGTTCAGGAGATTTTAGGCACAAACCTGGTAGCAATAAAGAACGGCGAGGTCTTCGCGGTGTATTCAAATCTTAAAAATCTTAATGTTTCTAAAGGACAAGAAGTAAAAAAGGGCCAATTATTAGGTGTCGCCGCATTTAATCGCGAAGAAAACAAGGTGGCAGCGCATTTAGAGTTTTACAGAGGTTCAAAGATGATAACTGACAAAGCAGAACAGGAGGCAATTATTAAAGGTTTTGAACCGCCGAAATTGAATATGATAAATAGTTTTAAAGAAATGTACACGTATAATCTGCCAAAGCCTAGTAAAGCGTTGTGATCTTTAAAAGCTAAACTATTTTTGACTATTACGCACAACCTAAACCTTATCATGAAAAAAGTTATCTTATTGTTGATTACAACAGTAGCCTGTGTAACCGCTAATGCACAAAAACTGCCCAACAAGCAGGAGGTAAGCTTAAAAGCACCTGCAAACGTAAAAATTGATGGCAAGGCTACAGAGTGGGGAGATTTTAAGGCTTACAACAGCGCTATCGAAGTATATTATACAATTGCCAATGATGATAAGAACCTGTATCTGGTGATTAAAGTTACTGATGGGGTGGCCATCCGGAAGATAATTGCAGGGAGTATAACGTTCTCTGTAAGTGCCGCAGGAGGCGACGCGGTAAAGGGGGGTACAACAGTAACTTACCCGCTGTTTGACCGGAAAGCGATGCCCGCTATAAACCTGAGAAACAGAGCAGCAATTATTGCGAGAACCGCTGCGGTAGATTCCTTTGTTTTAGCATCCAATAAAGAGTTTGTAAAAAATGCAAAGCAAATTAAATTAACCGGAATTAAAGCCATCGGCGATACCTTGATATCTATTTACAATGAAGAAGGAATAATGGCTGCCGGATCATTTGATAATCCATTAGCTTACACATATGAATTAGCGCTGCCTTTAAAGTATTTAAATAAACTGGTAGCTAAGGGCGGTGTGTTGAGTTACAATATCAAGCTAAATGGGTCGGCTTATGCAGAGGGCGTGTTTTTTGAACAAATTAATGGCGGAACGCGGATGTCCTCTCCTGATAAACCTTCGGCCGGTAATCCCTGGCCTGCAATGATAGATATGCAAATGATAGCCGCGCCGGGCGATGTGAGTGGGACGTACACACTTGCTCTTTAGTTCAATTAAAAATTATTACTTACCTAAATTCTATTACTATGAAAAACATGATTTTGTGCTGTTTAGCTGCACTGACACTGCAAGGTGCTTACGCCCAAAAATTACCCAATAAACAGGAGGGGAGCTTTAAAGCACCCGCTAATGTAAAAATAGATGGCAAGATTGGGGAGTGGGGCGACTTTAAGGCCTACAACACCGCCACAGATCTATTTTATACTTTGGCCAACGATGATCAAAACCTTTATCTGATTTTAAAAGCTGAAAGCGCCGTGGCAAGGGATAAAATGTATAGTGGCGGCGTGAGTCTATTTTTTAGCAATGTTGGCAACACCGATAAAAACGCACGCTGCGTTGTAACTGCATTTGCAATCCCCAAAAACAACATGATGGCGATTCGTGAATTAATGAAAGATACCATTACTACTGATTTTAAAGCGATAAACGCGGCCATGGTTGCGGCGCTTAAAACCATCAGCGTAAAAAATCTGAACGGCGTTAAAGAGGATGTTATTTCTGTGTATAACGAATATGGGATATCGATAGCAAATTACTTGAGTGATAGAAAAACTTATACCTGCGAAATAGCTATTCCGCTAAAATATTTAAAGTCATTTATCAACGAAAAAGGCGTTATAAACTACACTTTGCAGGCTAACGCGGCATCATTAAACAACATGAAAGTAGTTATGAATGGTAAAGAAGTTGAAAACGCGGCAGAGAATGCACGGATAACAGAAATGATGAATAGGATAATGCAGTCAGAAAAGTCCTACAGATTACGCGAAACCATGAACGATACCAATGTATCAGGCGAGTATACTTTAGCTAAATAGTTGGTTTTAGCGGGTTAAATCCAATTAAAAAGGGGTGATCCAAACTGTTGCAAATTGATCCAAAGTGATCCAAAAATTGGCAAAAAAACGCCATTTTTGGATTTTTTCAATATTCTTATAATCAGTTACTTACAGACATTTACAGCTAATTTTACTGACGAATAAGTAGTTTCACTTAATATTGTTAAATGTCAAATAATCAATAAATTGACTTTTTAATTTTTTGGTAACGCATTTATTTTGGATCACCCCATTTAATCACTGCTGTCGCTGGTAAATTGATAGGTCTCTGTATTGTTCACAGGCAGCACAATACCGCTGCCATGGCTTTGTTGCCACCAAAAGTTCATGCGTAGTTTGCTGCCGCTGCCGGTCTCGTTCATCGTATCAGCATCATACAACCGCCCGTTAACCATAACATATTTAATGTTATCGCTGTTCCGGATGTCGTCCAATGGGTTTTGGTTCATGATGACCAGGTCGGCCAGTTTGCCTTTTTCTAATGATCCGATCTCTTTATCCATGCCCAAATACGCTGCCCCGTTAATGGTAGCGCTCCGCAGCACCTGCATAGGCGACATGCCCCCCTGGCCCAGCATCCACATTTCCCAATGGGCACCCAAACCCTGCAATTGCCCATGCGAACCCAGGTTTATTTTAGTGCCGCCATCGCTTATCTGCTTAACATACTTTGATACCTCAATATGTCCATAATCGCCGTACTCAGAGATTGTTCGCCTGCGCGAGCGGGAGTCAACTATAGATGACGGAACGTAGTTGAGCAGCTTATCGTTCTTCCAAACCTCGGTACGGTCATACCAGTAGTTCTCGCCAAATTGGGTGCCGTATGCTACAATAAGGGTAGGGGTATAACCGGTTTTACTGCTGTTCCAAAGGCTCTTAACGTCCTTATAAACCGGCCAGACGGGTATGTTATGTTCAATGCCGGTATGGCCATCCAGTATCATGTTCATGTTAGTAAAGTAGGTTGAACCGCCCTCTGGCACTACTTCCAGTTGCAGCAAGCGGGCCGCCTCAATTACCTGCTGCCGCTGCTCTCGGCGCGGCTGATTATAGCTCTTTACAGAAAACGCCCCAACCGCCTTCAGTCTGCGCAGATGAGAGAGCGCATCATCCAGGTTGTTTATCACTGCTTTAAAATCGCCGTCGGCGCCGTATAAGATCGTTCCTGTTGTGTAAACACGTGGGCCCACCATATTGCCCGCCTTTAACATTTCAGATTGACTAAGGGCCATTTCTGTATTGCTTGATGGGTCGTGAGCGGTTGTTACACCATAAGCCAGGTTGGAGTAATAGTTCCAGTCCTGCTGTGGGCTTATACCGTCAGGACTTGGATTTAAATGCGCGTGCACATCTACCAGGCCCGGCATAATAGTCTTACCGGCTACGTCATATACTTTGGCATCCTCCGGCACCTGTACCTCGGCAGCTTTACCAACAGCCGCTATCTTGTTCTGATCTATCAGGATGATACCGTTCTCAATCACCTCATCGCCCTTCATGGTAATAATGCGTGCATTGGTAAAGGCTATCTTGCTCTGTGGTACATCTGTTTTAAGTTTAAGGCCTATATCAACGCCGATGGTATCGATTGGAGGAGTTTTGTCGGTTCCGCCCTCCGCAAAAGAGAAAGCGTTCCTTATATCGCGTGTAAAATACTTTGGCCCCAGCGTCCACATCAGCTTTTGGCTATCCTTGCTCCAATGGATGTATGTGCCGGCGTCTCGGGTAAGCTTGTTTAACGGCAGTGCCTTGTTGTTAGCCGATAGTTCCTGCGGGCTGCCTGTGTTCACCATAGGTGTTAAGTAGCAGTTAAACAGCTCAGTAAAAGCCATCCACTTGCCATCCGGGCTCGGCGCGAACTGGGTTGCGTATTTAGAGGTATACAGGGTTTGTATATGAGCGCCTGTAATATCCATTACCTTAAAAACCTTATTGCCGTTATCGGTGGTCTGATAGTATATTTTACTGTCATCTGCAGAGAACTGCGCGTCTATTCCCACCTTGCTTACTAACTGTGGTTGACCACCTACAGCAGGAATAATGTAAATACCCGGATTGCTACCAAAGGCAAAACCCAAAACATTGTTACCAGCGCCTTTACGGTAGATGATCTTGTCGCCTTTGTTAGAGAAGATTGGGTTATAGTAAAAGCCTTTCTCGGTGGTAATGCGCGTTACCTGTTTGGTGGCCAGGTCAATGCTGTTTATTGCTCCCTTTAGTTCATCGCTCCAGGATACATACACCAACGACTTGCCATCCGGACTAAACGCCGGGTCATATTGAAAATCCTTTAAAGTATCTATTCTTACAGGTTCGCCTTTTGGTAGTTCCTTTATATAGATGTACCCTGCAGCGTTAAACGCCACGAATTTACCATCAGGCGAAGTAGTAAGCTGCCTTATCATTTTCGGCGTAAACTCTTCCTGGTACACCTTCTGCGGAAAATGCAGCGCGTCTGTTATAGTTTGGGTAGATGTTACCTCAAACGGGATCTGCGATGCGGTAACCGCATCTATATCCAGGTTCCATATTTTCCCTTTAGCATAAAATATGATGTGTCTGCCATCCGGCGTCCAGTTAAAGTTAGGGTAGGTGCCAAAAATTGCCCATGTTTCCTGCTGGTCGTGAGACAGGTCATCATAAACCGGCCATTCCTCGGCAGTTTCCAAGTTGCGAAGAAACAATACCGACTTCAACTTTGTACGCCTTACAAAGGCCATTAACTTACCATCAGGCGATAGTTGTGGGCGGCACGCGCCGCCGGCACCACCGGTAACCGTTTCTATTTCCCCTGTTTTACGGTCTAGTCGTTTTATGGCATAAATACCGGCATAAGGGTCTTTATTATATTGAAATGTAGGTCCGGGCGTTACATCCTCGCTCCAGTAAACGTAATTGCCATCCGGCGAAACAATAGGCTCTCCGGCATCTTGCTGGTCATTTTTGCGTTTGGTTAACTGCACGCCTTCACCGCCTGTTTTATGATATAGCCACATCTCACCGGCCCCTAATGAGCGTGTACCGGTAAAATGTTTACGCGCCACCAGATATTGCCCGTCAGGCGTCCAAGAGGCATTGTTCAATAAGCGGAAGGTTTCCTTGGTAACGGAATGTTTATTGCTGCCATCGGCGTTCATTATCCAAATGTTATCGCCACCCTCCCTGTCGCTGGTAAAAGAAATCGACTTTCCATCCGGACTAAACCTCGGTTGCACTTCCCATGATTTACCGCCCGAAACCAACGTAGCTTTCCCGCCGGCAACAGGCATGGTATAAATATCGCCCAGCAGGTCAAAGGCAATAGTTTTACCATCAGGACTAACGTCCACATTCATCCACGTACCCTCATCGGTAGTAATAGTAACTTTTTTTGAGGTGCCCGGTGGGTTCTCTACGTTCCATTTGGTTTGGGCAAGGCAGGAAATAGAAGTAGCGAACAGAACGATATATAAAGGTAGTATCTTCATCATTTTATCTTTATGGCTGCTAAGTTAAAACTATTGATACATTTTAATAGTTTTGAAAGCGCCACAAATAACATGACCATTCAACAAATCCTTAAAACCTATTGGAACCACGACAGCTTCCGCCCAATGCAGGAAGATATTATTCAATCGGTACTGTTGGGTTATGATACATTGGCGCTATTACCAACAGGGGGCGGCAAATCTGTTTGCTTCCAGGTGCCGGCTATGGCCAAGGAGGGGATATGTATTGTGGTGTCGCCACTGATAGCACTGATGAAAGACCAGGTGGAGAACCTTAAAGCCAAAGGTATTGAAGCAATTGCTATTGTATCGGGAATGGGGAAGCGCGAGGTGGATATTGCATTGGATAATTGCATATATGGGGGAGTTAAGTTCCTGTACCTTTCGCCTGAACGTTTGTTATCTGAATTGGTACGTGAGCGCATAAAATATATGAACGTTAACCTTTTTGCGGTTGACGAGGCGCATTGTATTTCCCAATGGGGGTACGATTTCCGGCCACCATACCTGCATATCGCAGACTTGCGGGAATTGCATCCTCAGGTGCCTGTTTTAGCATTAACCGCTACCGCTACGTTGGAGGTTAGGGAAGATGTTCAGAAAAAGTTGTTATTTAAAAATGCAGCTGTGTTCACCCAAAGCTTTGAGCGACGGAATGTAGCCTATGTAGTAAGGCACGAAGAAGATAAACTGCGCAAACTGCTGGAAGTTGTAAGCAATGTTAAAGGTAGCGGGATTGTATACGTCCAAACCCGCAGGGAATGTGCGGAACTTGTTAGGTTTTTGACTGATAACCGCATTAAAGCGGATATGTACCACGCCGGCCTAACCCCCGATG
Organism: uncultured Mucilaginibacter sp.; assembly: GCF_946479965.1. The sequence goes on from NZ_CAMLHX010000006.1 coordinate 88,175, forward strand.
AGCGTGCCAAAAAACAAGAAAGCTGGAAGAAAAACCAAACACGCGTTATAGTGGCTACCAATGCTTTTGGTATGGGTATAGATAAGCCGGATGTTAGGTTCGTTGTACATAAGGATGTGCCGCAAAGTTTAGAGGCTTACTATCAGGAAGCGGGGCGGGCCGGGCGCGATGAGCATAAGGCCTATGCGGTTTTGCTATATAATCAGGCGGATAGATTCAAAATGCTAAAAAAGTTTGAATTGAGTTTCCCAACTGTCGATGAGATAAAGAAAGTTTATAACCATTTAGGCAGCTACTATCACATAGCTTTTGGCGCAGGGGCTGGGTTAAGCTTTGATCTGGATCTTGGCGATTTTTGCTCACGTTTTAAACTGGATGTTATAAAAACGCTTAACGCCTTAAAGTTTTTAGAGAAGGACGAGTACATCAGCTTTAACGAAAGCGCCTTTTTGCCTTCGCGTTTCCGTTTTGATGTAGATCACGAGACCCTTTACAATTTCCAGATACAAAACCATGGCTGGGATGCTTTTATAAAATCGATTTTAAGATCATATGGCGGGGCTTTTGAAAGTTATGTAAGTCTACGAGAATTTGATATTTCAAGACGTAGCGGCCTTAGCGTTCAACAGGTAATAGAGGGGCTTAAACAACTACAGGAATACGGCTTGCTAAACTACTTCCCTCAAAATGATCAACCGCAATTAACCTTTATAAAGCCGAGGCAGCAGCAGCTATACATTAACAAGGTTTATATTGAAGAGCGTAAAGCCTTGTACCAACGTAAAATGGAAGCGGTTTTTGCTTATGCCTCGCATAAGCAATGCCGCAGTCAGCTTTTATTAGCTTATTTTGATGAGCCAGGTGCAGGTAAGTGTGGCGTATGCGATGTTTGTTTGGAGGAGAAACGAAAATATAGCGCCGCAGACATCAGAGATGAAATAACAAACGATATAGCCCAACTGCTCAGCGATTCGCCCATGGATCTGGATACTTTGGTAAGTTCAATAAAGAACGGCGGCGAAAAAGAAATACTGGATACGATCAGACTATTACTTGATGCCGGGAAGATCAGGTTCAATGGCGAGAAATACTATCTGTAAAGCAGGCAACCCGACTTTTCCGCCCTCCAATCTCACAAAAAACCTTTCTTTTTTAAAAAAATCGCCGACGCAATTCCTGCGTTTACCGACAAAATCCCGCATGTTGTCTAATATACACTATCTACCTGTAACGTTTTTCGGGTGAGGTCGTCATAAGGGTGTATTTAAAAATGATAAAAAGCATTCACAACGAAAATATTAAGACAATGAAAACTAAATTTTTAACCCTGATAACATTAGTAACTTTAACAATAGCTACAACAAGCGCAACTTTTGCCAACACAAAAGCTAAAACCAATACCACCGTTTTAGATAACATCAACAGAATTACAAGTATTGAAGCCCATGGCAATGTAGAGATTTTGGTTACCAACGGCAGCAAAGATGGAGTAGAAGTATTGGATACTTACTACGATCAAAATGCCCTGGTGCAAAACGAAGACGGTGTTCTGCGGGTATCGTCTTACAAAGCCGATAAACTGGTTATCATGGTAACAGTTACCGATCTTCGCGGTATATCTGCATCTGATAACGCAATGGTTAAATCGTACGGCAGATTTTCATCGCTCGACCTGAAAGTGGAGTTAAATGATAATGCCGCCGCGGAGCTTAAAATAGATGCTTTTGTAGCTAAGTTCACAATCAACGATCGCGCAAAAGCCGACATAAGCGGTACAATTGAGCACTATCAACTTAATTATAGCCGCTCATCAACCGTAAACAGAACATATCTGGCAACAGAAAGCCGTATAGAAAAAATCACTACACCGCTACCACAGTCGACTGTAGCAGTTGTCGACAGTGTAAATATTGCCAGCCTTTAATCTCACTTTGCAAAGTTCAACATATATTCTACTAAAAAGCTGCCCGGTTACGGGTGGCTTTTTTTGTTGATATTTTAAGTAAAACGTTATCTATCTTTATAACGCTAAATCAACGCCATTGGCACTTAGCAAACATCAACAATCAACAAGCGTTGATTGTTAACCATAATTTATCTTCATGAAAACACTTTACAAATCAATCTCCCTGGTATCCCTTTCAATTTTGGTAATCACAGTTCAAAGCTGCAACACAGAATGTATTCAGGGTTCGGGCAAAAATGCCACTGATAAACGGCAGGTTGCTGAATTCACTAAACTGGATATTGCCGGAAGTTTTAATGTTACGCTTGTCCAGGACAGCTCTAATTCGGTGACTATTAATGCTGATGATAATATTATAAGTGTTGTTAAGACAGATATGAGCGGAGATAAATTAAAAATATCTACCGATAACAAGAATATATGTAGTTCAAAAGAGATAGCCATAACCATTGGGGTACGCAACTTAAAATCGATTGCTGCGTCAGGGGCGGTGGAAGTAACATCAAATGGCCGGCTCAATTTGGGTGACCTGGATTTGAATTTATCAGGCGCCACGAAAATTAATTTGAATATTGCAGCATCGAATGTTGAAACGAAGGGCAGCGGCGTAAATGATATTAGTTTAAAAGGACAAGCCAGCTCCCACGCTATCGAGTTAAGCGGCAGCGGAAATGTACATGGTTTTGATTTTGTGGTGGGCAATTATTCGATAGAAACATCGGGCCAGAGCGATTGCGAGATAAACGTATTGAACGAACTTAACATACACAGTACCGGCGCTAGCGATATTAAATATAAAGGCAATCCCACGAAAATAAATAAAAGCAAAACAGGCGCGCTATCGCTGGCTAAAGTAGAATGATAAAGTAAATATACCTGCTTTGCATACCTCGGTACAGCGAGGCGTACTATATAGATACTTAGTAAATTCTTAAAAATAAATTCCTATTTTTGCGCCTCGAAATTTTGAAGATGCATAAGCATCGGACATGAATTTCGGGGCGTTTAATTTAAAATACCACACATGAATATTTCACAGGAAAAGATCGATAACCTGAATGCAGTTTTAAAAATTAACATTGACCCTGCCGATTATCAGCAGCGTGTTGACAAATCAATAAAAGACCAGGCTAAAAAAGCCAAATTACCGGGTTTTCGTCCAGGTATGGTGCCACCAGCGCATATTAAGAAAATGTACGGCAAAAGCATTTTGGTTGATGAGATCAACAACCTTTTGTCTGATACATTGAACAATTATATAACCGAACAAAATATAGAAGTATTAGGTCAGCCGTTACCTAAAATTGACGGGGCAAAAGAATACAACTGGGATTTTAACGATCAGTTTGAGTTTAACTATGAAATAGGTTTGGCTCCTGAGTTTGCTTTAGACTTTTCTTCAAAAGACAAATTGACCCAATACGTTATTAAAGTTGACGAGAAGACTTTAGAAGAACGTATAAAAAATATCCGTCGTAGCTATGGCAAGATGACAAATCCTGACGTATCGGCAGATGATGACGTGCTTTATGCGCAGTTAACGCAGCTTTCTCCGGATGGTTCTGTTTTTGATGAAGGCATTGTGAACACAACATCTGTACGTTTAGACCAGATAAAAGACGAAGCTGTTAAAACTTCACTTATCGGTTTAAAAAAGGATGATGAATTGACCTTTGATATTCAGAAAGCTTACGGTAGCGACGCGGTGAAGATCGCTGCTATTTTAGGTACAAATGAAGAAGAAGCAGAGCAGGTTAAATCAAATTTCAAGCTGATCGTTAAAAACATTAACCGTTTAGAAGAAGGTGATTTGAACCAGGAGTTCTTTGATAAATTATTTGGTGCAGGTACGGTAACCGACGAAGCCGGTTTCAGAGCGAAGATTACTGAAGAGCTGGAAAGCATGATGCAGCAAGATGCAGAACGCAAATTGCAAAACGACATCTACAATTACAGCCTTGATAAAGTGCAGTTTGAATTGCCTGATGAGTTTTTAAAACGCTGGTTAAAAGCAACCAACGAAAAACTGACCGAGGAAGAATTACAAGGCGGTTATGCTGATTTTGCTAAGAACCTGAAATGGACCTTGATCGAAAATAGGATCATTAAAGACAACAAACTCGAAATTAAATACGAGGAGGTTTTAGCAGCAGCAAAAGCGAGCCTTGATGCACAGTTCAGAATGTACAGCCCACAGGCGCTTACAGATGAGCAGTTAAGTCAGTATGCGGTGCAGTATCTGCAAAATAAAGAGAATGCCAATAAAGTATTTGAAGAAGTAAAAGCGCTTAAAACTATTGATTACATAAAAAGCGTAATTACTTTAGATAACAAGGAGATTGCTTACGATGCGTTTAAGGAATTAGCGCAGTAAGTAAATTCTAAATAATATTTTAGCAAAGGCATCTCAAAAGGATGCCTTTGTTGTTTAATATTTGTCTGAACTATAATCATGTCAATCCTTGTCATTTTTTACTTTTAACAAACTTTATAATTAAAATAATATTCAACTAAAAACTATATTTATCGCGGGCTTATCCGCAAAACAAAAACATATAATACATATATACATGAGCAGTAATCCAGATAAAAACGAATTCAGAAAATATGCTGTTAAGCATCATCGCATTAGCAGCACGTATGTAGATAAATTTATAGGGCAGGCAAACCGCTTCCCGCAAGGCATTGCTACGGTACCAGGTGTTACAGGTTATACACCCTATATAATTGAGGAGCGGCAGTTAAATATCTCCCAATTAGATGTGTTCTCGCGCTTAATGATGGACCGTATTATTTTCCTGGGCGATCCAATATATGACCAAAATGCCAATGTTATTCAGGCACAATTATTATTCCTGCAATCAGCCGATGCAAAACGCGATATTCAGCTTTATATCAACTCACCTGGTGGGTCGGTATATGCCGGTTTGGGTATTTATGATACTATGCAATTGATTACAAATGATGTAGCTACTATTTGTACAGGTATGGCAGCATCAATGGGTGCAGTGTTGTTATGCGCTGGTGCCGATGGTAAACGTGCAGCTTTGCCTCACTCGCGTGTAATGATCCATCAGCCGTCAGGTGGTGCACAAGGCCAGCAATCTGATATAGAGATTTCTTACCATGAGATCACTAAGCTTAAAAAGGAATTGTATCAGATCATAGCAGACCATAGTGGCGCATCGTATGAAAAAGTACATGATGCTTCTGATCGTGATTACTGGATGATAGCTGAAGAAGCCAAAGAATTTGGTATGATAGATGAGATTTTAAGAGGCAGTAAAACAAAATCAAAGTAATTTGATTATTATATGAATGGTTGATTAAGTTGATTGGGTGAACTTTTGTTTCAACCACCCAGTTTATCAACTCAATCAACCACTCACTCATAATTGCTTTCTAAAAAGCAATTATTTAACTTTGTATAACATTATTAATCACAATGAATAAAAACAGCAAAGAAATAAGGTGTTCGTTCTGCGGCGCAGGCAAGCAGGATTCCCTTATGCTGATAGCGGGGCTTGATGCGCATATATGTGATAAATGTGTTAACCAGGCTAACGAGATACTGGCCGAGGAGTTGAAGGTTCGTAAGGTTAAAACCTCGTCGTCAACCCCTGCTATATTAAAACCTGCGGAAATTAAATCGCACCTTGATCAATACGTAATAGGTCAGGATGACGCGAAGAAGATTTTAGCAGTCGCTACCTACAATCACTACAAAAGACTTAACCAGCGTATTGAAAAGGACGAGGTAGAGATCGAGAAATCAAACATCATTATGGTGGGCGAAACCGGAACGGGAAAAACCCTTTTAGCTAAAACTCTTGCTAAAGTTCTTAATGTGCCGTTTTGTATTTGCGATGCTACTGTTTTAACCGAAGCTGGATATGTGGGCGAAGATGTTGAAAGCATTTTAACCCGTCTTTTACAATCTGCAGATTATGATGTTGCCCAGGCAGAACGTGGCATTGTATATATTGATGAGGTAGATAAAATAGCGCGTAAAAGCGATAATGCTTCTATTACACGCGATGTATCAGGTGAAGGTGTTCAGCAGGCGTTATTGAAGATATTGGAAGGAACAATGGTTAATGTACCACCTCAAGGCGGACGTAAACACCCCGACCAAAAGATGATAACTGTAAATACCAGCAATATATTGTTTATCTGTGGTGGTGCATTTGATGGTATCGATAGGAAAATAGCTAACCGTTTACGCACACAAACCGTAGGATATAAGCTGAAAGGTAATGAAGGTGAAGTAGACATGAAAAACCTTTACAAGTATATCACTCCTCAGGACTTGAAATCATTTGGTTTGATACCAGAGCTAATAGGGCGCTTGCCGGTGTTAACTTACCTTAACCCACTTGATAGAGAGGCGCTGTTCAATATACTTACCGAGCCGAAGAACTCCTTACTTAAACAGTACAAAAAACTGTTTGAATATGAAGGTGTTAAGCTCGATTTTGATGAAGATGTCCTAGAATTTATAGTTGATAAAGCCATGGAGTTTAAGTTGGGCGCGCGTGGTTTGAGGTCTATCTGCGAAGCTATAATGATAGATGCGATGTTTGAATTTCCGTCAAAAAAGGATATTAAAAAACTTAATATAACCGTTGATTACGCATTAGAAAAATTTGAAAAGTCTGACCTTAAAAAGTTAAAAGTGGCTTAACAAAACGTAAATAACCTTCGCTTATATTGTACAATATTATACGAACCCTGGCATAAAGCCGGGGTTTGTTGTTAAAAAAGAGATGTTATGAACGAAGAATTAGATGTAAAAAAGGCTGGCACACAGCCAAAAGTGAAGGAAGTGCAAAGTCCGGTAAGATCGGGTTTAAAAACAAAAGCAGCTATTGTAACTAACTGGTTGCCGCGCTATACAGGGCGCCCGCTTGAAGAATTTGGTGATTATATTATACTTACCAATTTTTCAAAGTACATTCAGCTTTTTTCTGAATGGAATAATAACGCGCCAATTATGGGTTTGGATAAGCCCATGCAAAGCGTTACCGCAAATGGGATAACTATTATTAATTTCGGTATGGGTAGTTCTGTTGCTGCTACGGTAATGGATTTGCTTACTGCTATTCACCCAAAGGCGGTGATATTTTTAGGTAAATGCGGAGGATTAAAACGCAAGAATAATGTAGGAGACCTGATACTGCCTATTGCCGCTATAAGAGGCGAGGGAACCTCAAATGATTATTTACCTGCTGAGGTACCCGCACTGCCATCATTTGCACTGCAAAAGGCTATATCAACCACGATCCGCGATTTCTCATTAGATTACTGGACCGGCACCTGTTATACCACCAACCGCAGGGTTTGGGAACACGATAAGGTATTTAAAAAGTATTTAAAGCAATTGAGGGCTATGGCAGTGGATATGGAAACCGCAACCATTTTTACAACAGGCTTTGCTAACAAAATACCTACCGGGGCTTTGTTATTGGTGTCTGATCAACCGATGATACCTGAAGGGGTCAAAACCAGCGAAAGCGACTCAAAGGTTACCGGGAATTATGTAGAAACACATTTAAAGATCGGTATTGAATCGTTAAAACAGCTGATAAACAATGGTTTAACTGTGAAGCATTTGAGGTTTTAACGAGTATTAATCTCCGATATTTACTTTTTTCATACCCTCGCGACCGTAGAAAACGGGGAAGTACATCATTTCGGCTTTGGCCGGATTTAGATTGTACTTTCCACCGTAACGAGGCATCAGGTTAATGCTGAATGTATATTTGCCTTGTTTTAACTTTCGGCAAAATATACTTACCCTGTCTTTGAAATATTCGCGGTGTACTTCGTTGTTCTGCCATGACTGTTCCTTGCTTTCATAAGAACAACCGGCAGGGATTGGAATATTTATCATTACATAATCAGCATCGCCTTTAACAGTTACTTCCGCTTCAAGTGTTACGGTTTGTCCGCCTTTTAGGGTGCTAAGTTTAGTTCCATTTTTCTCAAACCAGGTATCAACGGTAAACTCACGGTTTTCTTTTTTAGGGTCGGAGTTCCAAAATTGCTGATACCCTGTTATATAAACGGGGAGTGTACCAGTTTTGCGTATGGTAACAGCGCCCGGTGCAAAAGTTTCGGAATAAGGAAATGTTGTCACATTTTCTGTTTTTGCGCCGCTTAATGTAAGAGCAGGTGGCATAAGCTGTTTATCAGCGGTCAGCAGATCTGGTAAAATCGTTTCCAAAATCAATGCGCTTTCGTAGGTGTTGCGCCATTCCGCCTGTTGGCGTTGTTCCAAAAAGTAACCTCGTATTTTAGTGAGCAATTCAGGATGTTGACCCTCAGCTTTAAATATCTTGTAAGCCAGCACTGTCAGCTGAATAGAGTTGTCAAAAAAGTTGTAGCTATTCTCGCCCCAATATACATTGCCAAACAGCGTACGTTTTATAGCCTTTAGCAGGCTATCTGTTTTAATGGTTGTGCCGATGCTTTGCTGTAAAAGCATAAAACGATAAGTATCATACCTTGATGGCTGTTTTTTTGCAGTCAATTCTTTTTGTATTATGTTGATGTATTGCTCGTAATTCACTTTTGCATCCAGGTTGCGTAATGCTTGTACACAAAGTATTTTATCTATGCCTTTATAGCCGTTCATTTGGTAGACCAGATAATCGCTTAATTTATTCAAGTCCATCTTTATGGTGTACCCCATTTTTTTAGCCTCTGTTAACGCCTCAATAGCGTGTAGGCTTATCCACAATTCTTCGTCGCTATCTTTCCACCAACCCCAAATACCAACGCCACGACGGCTATCTTCCAGCTTTTTAATTACATCGGCAATGTTCCTTTCCCACTTAAACGGTTGGCCCAGGTAAGCGCTGATGCGTTTTTCAGATAATAGTCCCTTTAGTTTTGAAGCCAGTTGCTCATTGCATAGATATTTGTATTCGCGAAGACGCCGTGCTTCTTCTGCAAGGGTAGGCAATATTGATGCCTCGGCCCTAAAAGTTACCGGCCCCAATGCAGTATCAAATTTCATGGTCACCGTTGTATCCGCGTTTAAGGCTTCAAAAACACCTTTAGTTTCGGTTATGCCCTGCAGCATAAGTGGAATTTTCCGCTGCTCGCCGTCGTAGTAGCCACTTTCACGTTTTATGGTGTACTCAAAAGTGAGGCTATCTTTACCGGTTGCCACCACGTTAAATGTATCTATACGCGAGTTCGTTACTTCCAGATCGTTTTGCTTAAGTAGTTGATCATTGTATTTAAAAACCCTGTTAACTTTTATTGGGGTAGTGGTATAGTTTAATACTTTTCCCAATATGCTCATTTCATCACCTGTAACTGCAAATTGTGGGCTCACCAGGTTGGCGCTTAATGGTTTGTACGACTTTATCTGTGCCTCGGCCGAGCCGCTTTGTTTTTGCGGACCGATGCCGGCTACAAAAGTGCGCCAGTTAGTGATATCATCAGGGAAGGTGGCTACAAAGCTTACTTTCCCTTCCGTATCTGTTGTGAGTTTAGGCTGCCAGTAAGCGTAATCACTAAAGTTTTTACGCAACGCGCCTAAGTTGGCAATTTGTGTCGGGTCGGCACTAGCGGCGGCCCTATTAGAAGCTTTTTTTGTGGTAATGACCACAACGCCGTTCGCGGCTCGGGCACCATAAATGGCTGTAGCTGCTTCAGCTTTTAAAATTGATGTTTCTAAAATACTATCGGCTGCTATACCGTCCATGGTTTCAACAAGCACACCATCAACAATAATAAGTGGTTTGCCGGTTAGGGAAATGTTATTGCCACGAATTGATATACTTGAAGATGCTCCAACTGTTGTTACAGAACCTGTTAGGCTGGCTCTTTTTTGCGTTCCATAACCCACCACTACAACTTCTTCAAGGTTGGAGCTCTGTTCCTTCATTATGATATTTATCACTGTCCCCGGCTGTATATCAACCTCTCTTTCTTCGAAGCCAATATACCTTATAGATAAAACGCCTGATTTGGGCACTCTCAAAACAAATTGACCGGACATATCAGTAACCGCAGCGGCTGTTTTGGTGCCTTTAATAATTACAGAAACTCCAACCAGCGGCTCGCCGGTGCCGTCTGTTATCCTGCCCGCCATGCTTTCAGTAAATGTGCTAAGGTCCAGATATTTTTCGTTAAAGGCCTCTTTTAACCGTAGGGCGTCATTTCGCAAGTCATAGTCTGAACGGTCATTTTGACTCGTGCGGTTGGCTATAACATGGTTAAGTTCCATACTTACTGCGTCTGCCCGGTGCCCAACAATTTGGTATTCATAATAATTAGTACCGTTAGCTTTTACTGTTACATCGTCAGCTATGTAGTAGGCATTGTTAGCTAATAGAAAGAAAAGGCGGTAGTCCGTTGCGGCTCCTAATGCACCAAAATAGGTAGTATTTCCAGGGTATACGCGTAAATAATTGGGATCGCTTTTGCGGTATATGATGATATTTTTAATAAAGAACGCAGGGTCGTTTTTATTATTCGCAGTAATCGTCAAATTGCCGCGAAGTTTATCGGTAACTGGGGGATTTGAAAATAAAGAAGTGGTGTGACTGCGCAAATCCAAATATTGCTGCCACAACTTGTTTACTTCTGTATTTGTAAGTGCGTAGTCGGAAAAACTGGTGCTCTTAGTTCCTGGTATATTAAACGTAGCAAAAGGATAACGGGTAGGAATGCTTTTTTGCTTTAAAAAACCCGGCTCAAATAAATAAGAATATTTAGGTTCCACTATAAAGTCGTGCGAGTCTTCACCCATTACATTTAAAAAAGCCATATGTGGCTTTAAGGGGCCCACCAACAGCTGGCTCTGGTATCTGTTGACACCAGGTACAGGGTTCAGTAAATAAAGCTTTTCATCCTGATTTACAGTGCTCATTTTGAACTTGAAGTTGTCAACTATCCTTACCAGGTACTTATCTATCAGCTCTGCTTCGTATTCATCCAGTTGCAAAGGCGCTTTCAATACTGTAACGCGCGGATTGATAACAGTGTCTCTCACACTAAATATCAATTTTATCCCCTTTTTTATCCAAATATTGTCCACCAGAATCAACTCATCAAGCAACCGGAATTTGAAATTGTGTTTACCAGGTGTTACCTTAAAGCTGTAGCGCGATAATTGCTGCGCCTGGTCAAAGTATACAGGTTCGCCATCTATATATAAAATATTTACCGGCCTTATATCGCCATGGCGCATTACAAAAGGAGCTACCTGAGTAATACTATCCGGCACCGTTTCTTCTACTTTATATATACTGTCCGGATGTGTGAACTGGTAATATTTAATGCTGTCTAATCCCAATTCGCGGTGCCATTTCTCCCAATTTAGTGAACTAGTACCCTGGTTATCTCCCGACGCCTTGACTATAGCAGACGATTTTAACTTGTCATTAGCCGGTATTTTGCCTAAGTAGGGGATAAAAGGTATACGATAGTCAGTAAATTTTCGGGTTAACGACCACGCAGTTACGTCGGCGTTGGCAACTGGCTTGCCGTTGGCGTCACTTACAGTTATTTCGGTTTTAACCTGTTGGCCCGGGTAAACTGACAACGGTTGGTTCACTGCGATATTCAGCAATTTATCAGCATAGGCAACGTCAATGTGCCTATAGTCAGTTTTACCTCCCCATATATAACTTACAGAAAATTTTATAACACCCGATCGACTCAACTTTAGTTTATAAAAAAGCTCATCTTGACTGCCGCTCTCAAAAATTTTGTTGCCATTGGTTACCCAATGCCAAAATGGTATTTTATGTGGATTGGTTACCTGGATAAATAGAGAATCAGCCGTACGGTATCCCGAAAGGGTTATTCCGGCATCAAGCGTGGTAAGATCAATTATTTGTTTTACACTGTCTGCCTCTACATGATATGCAGCTACATTGGGATTAACTGAAAAAGCGACAGGTAATTGAATAATCATTTTGCTTATAGTATCAAGTCCATTGCCAATGGCGTACATTTTTGCGCTCATTGGTTTTGGTTTACCTTTTAAATAACCTGTAACTTTTAGCGTGTCGACGGTAAAGTCGTGCTTTATGATATAGTTTTCATATTTAAATTCAATGTATTCCGACTTGCTTTGAGACTCATTGTTAGAATTCCGAAAATCGGCGTAAATACGATAGCCCAGGTCAGCCTTCGGAAAAATGGAGTCGGGCAACGTTACTTTCGTTTCTCCTAATGTCTCCAGGTTAACCTTTTCGCGCCATAAAGTATCAGGCACAAACACCTTCGGCGCCTTAAACCTTTGTGTGTTAATGCTAATAGCTGTTAATTCCACCCGGCCATCCTGTACGGGCAGATCATTCTCGTCAACAGCTTTTAAATACACCGAAAGCGGATTACCCGGTTCATGTGTTTTTTTATCAGCACGTATATTAAACGTGGTAGATTTTAACTCATAGTCTTCCAATTCGAATTTGCCTGTAGCGTACACCTTACGTTTTGCCAGATATTCTTCATCATCCATTTCGCCATCATAATCATCAAGCTTGTATTTAATGCTCGACGGGTCCTCAAGCGAGATAAAGTATTCTTCATCCAGATCCAGGTCAAGACTATCTGTCAATACAAAGCTGTATTCAAATCCACCTCTGCGATAACTGTTAACATAGCCCAATACTTTTCCGTCGTCCCCGGCATCCTCCTGGATGCGTATCAGCATGCGCGGGGAAGTTATGGGATTGCTGTGCTTGTCTAATATAAATGCTTTCAGCTTTACAGTGTCCCGGGGTTTATACTTAGGCTTGTTAAATATCAGGAAGGATTTATAATCATTTATAGATTGTAACCGCTGGAAATATCGCTTGTTATTAGAGCGATTGAAAAGCATTCTGAACGGACGTTTTATCCGGAACCACTTATCTCTGAACCATTGCCTTGTAAAAAGGGCCGTTTTGTTGGTGTTAGGCTGCAAGACAAATAAATTGCTCACTCCATTGTGCGCAATTTTTACAATGGCTTCTTTTTTTACCGTGGTACGGTACGTCGCGGTTTTAGTATCCAGGTAGGCATTTTTACCGTTTATAGTTACATGCGTGTTGTTATTAAGAAGATTTCCCGCGGCATCTGTAACAACAAAGCGGCTATCAACGTTGTTGCGTAATAACTTTAGCCACGCAGAGTGGTTTTCAATCAGCTGATATTTTAAAGTATTCCCATTTGCTGATACCAGAAAATAATTGCCTTGTGACAGGGTATTATTCCATTTACTATCTGTTTTAAACGAGTCTATGGGGTTTTTAAACAGATTTTCGTTAATGGGCTTTTTGTTAAGTTTAAAATCAGTTAAAAGTTCATCATTGGTGCATTTGTAAATGTATGTATAAACGCTGCTTCGCCTGCTGTTACTCAACGGCTTTTGGGCCATACAGAAAGAGAAAATAAGGATACCAAAAATAGTAAGGGTGGTAATCTTTCTCATGGTTCAGGCCGATAGTACAGGTTATAACGACGAAAATAAATATAATCATTTTTAAAACCCAAACGCATTTAAACAATAATTAATGGCCAAATGCCAACGTTAAGCAGGATAAAAGCTAATTTTGAGGAATGGCGCGCCAAGAGCGCATAAACATTTACTTATGTGGCACAATAATATACTCGAAACCATTGGTAACACCCCCTTGGTTAAGCTGAATAAAATAGCTAAAGATATACCCGCAACAGTTTTAGCTAAAATAGAAACCACCAACCCAGGCAATTCTATTAAGGACCGTATGGCACTTAAAATGATTGAGGATGCCGAAAAAAGTGGTAAGCTTAGACCGGGCGGTACTATAATTGAAGGCACATCAGGCAATACCGGGATGGGCTTGGCTATTGCAGCGGTTATAAAAGGGTACAAATGTATTTTTACCAGTACCGATAAACAGTCAAAAGAAAAGTTTGATGCGCTGCGTGCCTTTGGTGCCGAGGTTATTGTTTGCCCAACTAATGTTGATCCCGAGGATCCGAGATCGTATTACTCGGTGTCATCGCGTTTGGAGCGCGAAGTACCTAATTCATGGAAGCCAAATCAATACGATAACCTGTCCAATACCCAGGCACATTACGAGTCTACAGGGCCGGAGATATGGGAGCAAACAGAAGGTAAGGTAACACATGTTATAGCTGGGGTAGGTACGGGTGGTACTTTATCCGGTATTGCTAAATATTTAAAAGAGCAAAATCCAGCCATACAAATATTAGGTATTGATACCTATGGCTCAGTATTTAAAAAGTATAAGGAGACTGGTATTTTTGATAAAAATGAGATCTATCCTTACATTACCGAAGGTATCGGCGAAGATTTTCTTCCCGCCAATGTCGACTTTAGCCTGATAGATCATTTTGAAAAGGTAACCGATAAGGACGCCGCTTTAATGACCCGCGAAGTAGCCCGGAAGGAAGGGATTTTTGTTGGAAACTCTACGGGCTCTGCTGTGGCAGGTTTGTTGCAAATGAAGGATAAGTTTAAAGCAGGCGATGTTGTTGTTATTATTTTCCCCGATCACGGAACGCGATATCTGGGTAAAATGTACAATGATGATTGGCTAAGAGACCGTGGATTCCTGAAAGATGAAAAGCTTACTGCCCGCGATATCATCCGCAAAAAAGAAAGTGCTGAGATAATTACTATTGATATAGAAAAAACGGTTTTAGAAGCTATCAATACCATAAAATCGCTGAACATATCTCAAATACCGGTTACGCAGCAGGGTATGGTAATTGGCAAAATAACCGAGAGCGATATTTTGAATGCCTTGCTGGAAAACCCGTCATTGAAATCTCAGTCAGTAAAAAACATAACCACCGCGCCCTTTCCGTTTGTTGATCTGAATGCATCTATTGATAAAATATCGGCGATGATCAATAAAGATAACATTGCTGTGTTGGTTGAGGATGAAAGTGGTAAAATTGAGATCATTACGCAGTATGATATTATAAATGCGATATCGGGGTAAGGCTTGGAGTTAAGGCGAAAGGCACATCTGCATATTCACACATCTGCACATCCACTACCATTTCTTAAATATCACAAAAACCGCCAAAACTATCAGCCCAAAACCAACCACATGGTTCCAGGCAAATTTTTCTGTTTTGAAGAATATGATAGAGAATATCATAAAAATGGTAAGCGTTATAGCCTCCTGAATGGTTTTTAATTGTACTAAACTATACGGCCCGCCATCGCCTTTAAAACCTGCGCGGTTAGCCGGTACCTGGAAAACGTACTCAAAAAATGCCAGTCCCCAACTGATGAAAATGATAGATATCAGTCCCAGGTTCTTACCCCAATCGTAATCCTTGAACTTTAAATGCCCATACCAGGCAAACGTCATAAAGGTGTTGGATATGATCAGAAAAATGATGGTTTTAAGTCCGCGCATAATTAAGCTTAAAGCACAAAGGTAAAAGCAAAAAGCTAATTACCATATTTGGGCTTTTATAAAACGTTGCCTGTAACGCTCATAAAACTCCGGCTTGGGCTCCAACAAATAAATATCTGTCCCTTTTTCACGTGCGTAGGTATTGGTTACGCTATCCAACTTTATGTGGCCCTTCAACATTGACCGGTAATAGACCATATCCTCGTCCCCGGTGTCACTCACGTATATAATATATCTTGCAGTAATATCCGGTGGTGCCCATAAAGCAAAACTGCTGGCCAGGCTAACAGACTGAGGTAAATTATATTGTTTACCCAAGTGTCGCAATGCGCCTGCTTCGCCGTAATTGGTGGTATAAATAATGGTTTCGCGTTGCTTTTCGCGGCTAAAAGTGTTGTAGTTATCGGCTACTTTTTTTGTCATTTCATCCCAGCCCAGCATATCGGCATAATCCTGCGTGGTGGCGTGGTGTTGCTGGTCTTCCCACACAGTAACCGATTTCAGCACCTCAGTATGCTTATTAATGTAGTCAAAAAAGCCTAGCGTTCGTTTAAACGACAATATCGGCAACACAATCGGCAACAGTATTAAATTAGGTATTATAAAAGCTAACAAAATAGCCACACGTAAAGTCAGTACGGTTTTCACCCATCTGTCAAAACCAAAACCTCCGGCGGCAAACAGCATCGGGTAAGCGCCGAATAAGTAATAGTTTTTTCCATTCATCTCCATTAAAAACAGAAAGATAAGTAAGTAGGCAAATCCCAAAAATTGAAATTTGCGAAGTTTGAATGATCGCAGTAAAAAGAAAAGACCGGTTATCCACAGAATCACTGCAATACCATGCGCCATTAGCTGTTGTTTCGTAAAATCCAATGGCTGAATGAAATTTAATTGTGTTTTTTTAAGCTCGGCCATATGGCCAAATACCGGCCAGCTATGATGGTATTGCCAAATTAAATTGGGCAAAAATATAAGCAATGCAAGGGCCGCGGCTCCTATTACATGCTTATTCCAAAGCAGTCTGCGTTGTTTGGTGAAAAGCAACCCTAAAATAACTGACCCTGCAAAAAACGCCATGGTGTATTTGGTTAGCAAGCCAACGCCTATTACCAATCCGATAAAATAAAGGTACTTAGGCGACGAATCGTTATTAATGTAACGTACCATTAACCAAACCAAAAGCACCCACCATAGCTGATCGAATACTACAGGCTGAAAAAGGTAGCCTGTTGAAGCGAATGAAGGCGAAAATATCATAGCGCTGCAAGCCAGCGCTATAGCAAATTTTTTACCGCCCATTTCAACGGTAAGTTTCCCGGTTAGCCATACTATAAGTGCGGCGCACATGGTGGGGATAATGCGTGCTCCAAAAACCGAATCTCCAAAAATTGTGAGTGTTGTTTTAGCAATAAAAGCTATAAACGGGGGTACTTCCTTGTAGCCCCAATCCATGTAGTCGGCAAGGGCAAGGTGCAAGAGCTCATCACGATGGAAACCAAAGCGGGAAATAGCCAGCAGATTAAGGGCTATTTTAACAAATACAAAAATCAGTATAAAGTTATTATAGCTTGATCTTCTGTTGAGGTAAGGCATGCACTTAACTGTAGGGGTTTGGATAAAGATATATAATTTGAGGTAAAAGGTGAAAGTTAAAAAGATAAAGGTTTTGCATAATTTTATACTAATGAAGTTTTATATTAAAAATATGGTATGCCGTAGATGCATAACAGCGGTGAACGGAATTTTTACTGATGCAGGGTGCCAGATTGAGGAGATAACGCTCGGAGAGGTTACTTTGGCTGAGCAACCCGACGAGGATGCCATTCATAAAATTGATACTGCATTGAACAAATTGGGTTTTGAATTAATAGACGACCGCAGGAGCCGCATCATCGAAAAGATAAAAAATTTGATTGTGAATTTGGTGCATCACAGCAAGAAGTCCCTTAGTCTGAACTTATCCGATTACCTCTCCCGAGAAATGAATTACGAATACAATTATCTGAGTAATTTATTTTCAGAAGTAGAGGGGAATACCATTGAGCATTTCTTTATCAGCCAAAAAATTGAGCGGATAAAGGAGTTACTCACTTATGACGAATTGAGTTTAAAGGAGATTGCTTTTTTGATGGGTTACAGCAGTCCGGCTTATCTTTCAAGTCTGTTTAAAAAGCAAACCGGCTTTACACCGGGACATTTTAAGGCAATAAAAGCGAGTAAACGGCATTACATAGACGACCTGTAAATATTATAACATTAACAGTAAATGTCGTAACAGCGCAGGGTAGGTGCTAAGGTAGCTTTGTATATAATAATTAAAGCTATGAAACATACCTATCAAATAACCGGCATGACCTGCTCCGGTTGCCAAAATAAAGTGCAGCAATTACTAACAGCAGTACCTAATGTTAATCAGGTTGATATTGATCTGCAAAAAGGCGAAGCGGTAATAGAAATGAGTAGCCACGTTGCTACGGCAACACTGCAAACCGCGCTGAAAGACCATCCAAAGTACCAGCTCAGCGAAAAAGAGGTTGTACATCACAGTGATTTTTTAGCAGCAACAGAAGAAGCGCCTAAAACATGGCTGAAAACCTATAAGCCCATACTGCTGATATTTGCTTATATACTTTCAGTATCAGTTATTGCGGGTAGTAGCGATGGCGGTTTTCATTGGCATTTAGCTATGCGGGTTTTTATGGCTGGGTTCTTTCTGGTATTCTCTTTCTTTAAAATGCTTAACCTGGAAGGGTTTGCAGATAGCTACATAATGTACGATGTAATTGCCCGGAAATTTAAACCTTGGGCCTATATGTATGCTTTTATCGAGTTAGGTCTCGGATTGGCTTTCGCAATGAATATCTTCCCTGTAACAACGAATGCCATTACGTTGGTGGTAATGAGTATCAGTATAATAGGCGTTTTACAAACCGTGCTGAATAAACGCAGCATACAATGTGCTTGTTTAGGAGCAGTATTTAATTTACCCATGAGTACCGTAACCATTATTGAGGATGGCTTGATGATAGCGATGAGTGCTACAGCGTTGCTTGTGTGAGTAGTTTAATTGTGAGTGGTGAGTAGTTATTGTGGGCGATATCAACCACTCACTACTCACCATTCTCCACTCACTAGCTTAAATCCTCTTAATATCCGCCCCTAAAGCTTTTAAACGCTTATCAATATGCTGATAGCCACGTTCTATTTGCTCAATGTTATAGATAGTTGATTTGCCTTGGGCAGAAAGTGCAGCTATCAATAACGATACGCCTGCACGTATATCCGGCGAGGTCATTGAAATTCCGCGTAGTTGAACTTGTTTATCAAGCCCTATCACAGTAGCGCGGTGAGGGTCGCAAAGGATGATTTGGGCGCCCATATCCAGTAGTTTATCTACAAAGAACAACCTGCTTTCAAACATTTTTTGATGGATAAGAACAGACCCCTTTGCCTGTATGGCCACTACCAATACTATACTAAGCAGGTCAGGAGTGAAGCCTGGCCAAGGCGCGTCAGCAATGGTCATGATTGATCCGTCAATAAAAGTATCTATTTCGTAGTGCTCTTGTGCCGGAATAAAAATATCGTCACCTCGCAACTCCAGTTTTATACCCAGCCGTCTAAATACGTCGGGTATCATACCCAACTCTTTATACTGCACATCTTTTATGGTGATCTCTGAACCCGTCATGGCAGCTAAGCCAATGAAAGATCCGATCTCTATCATATCTGGCAGCATACGGTGCTCTGTGCCATGTAGCTCAGTAACACCCTCAACAGTTAACAGGTTTGAGCCTATGCCGCTAATTTTAGCGCCCATGCGGTTAAGCATTTTACAAAGCTGCTGCAAATAAGGTTCGCAGGCTGCATTGTAAATGGTGGTTGTGCCTTTAGCCAAAACAGCCGCCATTACTATGTTAGCTGTGCCGGTTACAGATGCTTCATCTAATAAAATATACGTTCCCTGGAGGTTCGATGCATCTACATTAAAAAATCCGTCTTCGGGATTGTAGTTAAACTTTGCGCCTAATTTTTCAAACCCTAAAAAGTGCGTATCCAACCGCCTTCTACCTATTTTATCGCCGCCGGGTTTAGGTATTGATGCCTTGCCGAAACGTGCCAGCAGCGGTCCAACTATCATAATAGAACCGCGTAAACCGCCGCCTTTCGCTTTAAAAGCATCCGATTGAAAAAAGTTCTGGTCGATGTTTTTGGCTTCAAACGTATAGGTGTCGGGCTTTTGGCGTTCCACTTTTACGCCCATATCGCCTAACAGCTCAATCAGCTTATTTACATCTTTTATATCGGGTATGTTGCTTATGGTTATCTTTTCGCTGGTAAGCAAAACAGCCGAAAGTATTTGAAGTGCTTCGTTTTTTGCACCTTGGGGCGTTATTTCGCCTTTTAACGGCTTGCCGCCAATTATCTCGAAAGCGTTGGTCATGTCTTGTATTGGTTCATAGATGATAGTTCATGGTTCATGGACTACCATGAGATGAACTATCAAATATTATAAATAAATTTCTAAAAACTGTTATGGGCTATTATGATCCATGAACTATGAACCATCAACCATTACCCATTAATGTTTCTTCGGTCCGCCACTATTACGGTTACGGTTTTGATTGTTGTTGTTGTTATTATTGTTGCTCCGACCGCGATTTTGGTTATTGTTGCTGCCACCACCACCACCGCCGCGGTTTTGTGTGTTGTTGCTCCGTCCGCGGTTGTTTTGCGCCTGTACTGGTGGGCGGTATTCAACCTTGCTTAGGCTTATGTTCTCGTCAACTTTTAATTCTCCTTTTGACAGGGCCACCAGGTCGGCTAAAATACTTTCATCAGCAACCGAATCCTTGTTCCATTGCACATAGGCCATCTTCATAAAGTTAGCAATAGCTTGCACCATATGGCGCCTGCGCTCAGGCTCCTCAATACTCTTGGCCTTTTCTATCATCAGCTCAATGGTTTTGCCATAGTGCTTATAACGGATACGCTGATTAGGGTACCTTAAGGGCTCTGGCTTTATGTGGATGGCATCCATCTCCGGTTTAGGGTAGGGCGAGTCCACATCAATTTTAAAGTCGGATATAATATGCAGGTGATCCCACAGTTTGTGTTTAAAATCGGCAACGTCACGCAAGTGCGGGTTTAAAAAACCCATCAAGTCTATTACAACCTGCGCGTAGCGGTTACGTTCTTCTTTAGTGGGTAACGCTACAATATATTTAACCATATTTTGTACGTTACGGCCATATTCCGACAGGATAAGTTTATTCCTGGTTGAATTATAATCAAATTCAGGCATGCTATTTTGAGCCATGTTATGTTGTTTTTTTAAAGAAAGTTTTAAGTTAGCCAGGCAAGTTGTCTGTTAAAAAGGCAACGTAGGCTAAAATTGAATTGTATTTTGAAGTAGTACCACAAATATAAGGTAATTGTTTTTAAATAAGCAAGGCGGTTTGATTTCGGATTTCGGATTTTCGATTTCGGATTGAAATATATCAACCCTTCATTATTCATTAGTCAGAGTTTGATATTCAATTTCCCAAATCCGAAATCCGAAATCCGATATTCCAACATCGAAATTGTTAACTTTACCTGTATGATAATCACCGACATTAATATATACCGTTTCAGCATACCCATGCAGCCGTTTACCATTGCCACCGGCACTATGGATTATGCGCAGAATGTATTTATACGTGTACATACCGACGCCGGTTTTTATGGAGTAGGAGAGTGCTCGGCCTTCCCGATGATAGTGGGCGAAACGCAGGAAACCTGCCTTGCTATGGCCCGCGAATTTGCCCGCCTGTGGAAAGGGCAGGATGCGCTGGATATCCCGGCCCGCTTACAGCAATTGCATGATTTTACCGCCGTTAATACCACCATAAAAAGCGCCTTTGATATGGCGCTATACGATATTGCCGCTAAAAACGTACGCCTGCCGTTGTACAAGTTTTTAGGGGGTGATAAACACAAAGTTGAAACTGATATTACCATTGGCATAGGCACACCAGAAGATATGGCGGCAAAAGCATTGGAGTTTAAACGTAGCGGCGCAAGTATTTTAAAGGTAAAACTTGGTAAAAAAGCTACCGAAGATGTGGAGCGTATCCGTATGATAAGGCAAACCGTTGGGCGCGATATAAAAATAAGAGTAGATGCCAACCAGGGCTGGAGCTTTGATGCCGCTGTTTATGCCCTGCAGGCGATAGGCCAGTATAATATAGAGTTTTGTGAGCAGCCTATGCGCACCTGGCACAACGACCGCCTGCCTGAGCTAATGCAGCTATCGCCGGTGAAGATAATGGCTGATGAGAGCGTATATAACCACCACGATGCCCGTATGCAGATCAATAGCGGCTCGTGTCATTATATTAATATCAAGATGTCAAAATCGGGTGGGATATTTGAAGCGAAGAAGATACATGATACCGCTGCCGAAAAGCACATCCCCTGTATGATGGGCGGCATGCTGGAAAGCCGTATTGCTTTGAGCGCCAAGCTGCATTTCGTATACAGTAGCCCCAATATCAAATTCTATGATATGGATACCTGTATGATTGGCCACCTGCAGGACCCATGCGTTGGTGGCGTTAAATACAACGGCTACTTTTTAGATATCGATGATGCGCCTGGCGCAGGTGCTGATGCGGATGAAGGGTTTTTGGAGGGGTGTGAGCGGTGGGTGGTTTAGTCATTGGTCATTATATCATTGAGCGTTTCCAAGTATCGATTATTTCCGCATTTGACGAGCTGCCATGGTGCGGGAATAAAAGTGTTGCAGAATCAATGAAACTTTGAAAAGGCAAATTATTTTTGTAACCTGCTAACTAATAGCATTTTAACATTAAACAGGTGAACTTAGTATCACAAAATGTGAAGATATTGGTGTTGCAAAGTGTTGCATGTCCGAACATCTACTTTACATTAAAACCTAATAATCAATCACTAGCAAAAAAACCTGTTGCAAGTGTTGCAAAGTGTTGTATATATTTCTGCAACAGCACGTGTCCGGCTGCCTGCAACTCAAAACCTGCAACTTACAACTCAATCCCCACTCAACTCCGCAAAATACTTATGGAAAAGCGGAATGGTTTCAATGCCTTTATAGTAGTTAAAAATATCATACTTCTCGTTAGGTGAGTGCAGCGCATCGCTATCCAAACCAAAACCCATTAACACGGTTTTAATACCCAATTCAGCTTCAAATAAAGCCACAATAGGTATGCTACCGCCACCACGGGTTGGTATCGGCGCTTTACCAAATGATTCTGTTATGGCTTTTTGTGCCGCCTTGTAGGCCACACTATCCGTAGGCGTAACCACAGGTTCGCCACCATGATGCGGCGTTACCTTCACCTTTACATAAGGCGGTGCTATCTTTTTAAAATGATCTGTAAACAGCTGTGTTATTTTCTCTGAGCTTTGGTTAGGCACCAATCGCATTGATATTTTAGCGCTTGCCTTTGACGGTAGTACTGTTTTAGCGCCTTCGCCAATATAGCCACCCCAAATACCGTTAACCTCAAGGGTAGGGCGGGTGCCGGTGCGTTCAAAAGTGCTGTATCCTTTTTCGCCCCATAATTCGGCTATATCTAAATCGGCTTTGTATTCATTTTCATCATAAGGAGCGGCGTTCAGTTCCTTGCGTTCGGCATCGGTCAAATCAATTACATCATTGTAAAAACCCGGTATGTTTACCCGGTTGTTATCATCATGTAGCGATGCTATCATTTTAGCCAATATAGTTGCAGGGTTAGCCACAGCTCCACCATATACGCCCGAGTGCAGATCGCGGTTAGGGCCGGTAACTTCCACTTCCAGATAAGCCAAACCACGCAGGCCGGTCTCTAAAGATGGGTGCTCCATGCTTATCATCGAGGTGTCAGATATCAGCACCACATCTGCAGCTAGGCGCTCCTTGTTAGCTTTAACAAAAATGCCCAGGTTGGCAGATCCTACCTCTTCCTCGCCCTCAATCATAAACTTGATATTGCAGGGCAGGGTATTGGTTTGCATCATCAGTTCAAATGCCTTTACATGCATGTAAAACTGGCCCTTATCATCGCAAGCTCCGCGGGCATATATTTTGCCATCGCGTACCGTCGGTTCAAAGGGTGGAGTTTTCCACAGATCCAGCGGATCGGCTGGTTGCACATCATAATGCCCATACACTAAAACCGTCGGTTTGGCGGGGTCTATCAATTTTTCGCTATAAACTATCGGGTAGCCTGCAGTTTTGCAAACCTCAACATTGTCGGCACCGGCATTACGTAGCTTTTCTGCCACATAATCGGCAGTTTTTAACACATCCGCCTTAAAGGCAGGGTCGGCACTAACAGATGGAAAACGAAGCAATTCAAACAGCTCATTCAGCATGCGCTCCTTATTTTGCTCAACATATTGTTTAATAGTTTGCATGGGCATTAAATTTGAGCAAATATAACAGGTATTTTACTAATTGTGGTGCAGGCGATAAATGCCGTAGTAAAAAGCCATAATGCTTTTATATCTTTGTATTTAACCCATTATTTATTATTGATTAAATGGATTATCGAAAGATAATTTACTGTTGTATTTTATTCTGCTTTGTTAATTTAACGGCATACGCGCAGCTACCCAGTTGCAGCGCGGCGGCTCGTTTTTATTCAAAGGACAGCATTAACGTGACCACATTTGGCGCCAGCACAGTTAATGGTGTAAATGGTCTTTCTTTCCAAAACTTTCTTAAAAATAATATACAATCGTGCTACACAGGCATTATAGTTACTGTAACAAAAGATGCGGTAGCGGGTGAAACGTCAACACAGGGTTTAAAACGATTCCCGGGGGCAATTGCGGGCAAAACAGGTTTCGTATTAATATTAATAGGAGCTAATGATGCTACCGCGCTGGCCGGTAAAACCATGAATATAAGGGAAACCGAGGCCAACATGCGTTACTATATTGAAACATCATTAAAAAATAACCTGATACCCATAATAGGTTCCATCCAGTTTTTTAACGATAAAAATAATCAGACCCTTAAAACCGCTAATTTATACGTAGGGCAGATCAATAGTATTTACAGAAGGTTAGCCAAAGAATATAAAGTTTATTTTGCAGATATAAACAGGGCATTGGGGCGCGACTTTACCTTATACCAGGATTTTGTGCATCCTAACGAGGCGGGATATAAATTAATGAGTTTTGTATGGTTTGATGCAATTAACCAGGCAATTGATGATAAATTATTGCTGATAGGCCTTAATCAAAATTATCCTAATCCTGCGTCTACACGTACGCGTATTGGATTCAGCTTATCGCAGGCGGGCCGGGTTGTGATCAACCTGTATAATATGCAAGGAAAGTTTGTGAAAAATATATTTGATGCTTACCAGAACGCAGGTTACCAGGAAACGGTTGCAGTTCTTAATGGGATAGATCCGGGGGTTTATATTTATAGTATGCAGGTGGGTGGGCAGGTACTCAGTAAAAAAATGATAATTATTCAAAGTTACTGATCAGTCGGCGGTAGCTAATACAGCTGGCGATGCAACTGTCGCAGTCTTTTCAGCAAGCATTGCTTTTTCCATTTTCACATCCGGTTTCTCGGTTTTACGGCTTATTGATAAAGCTGTTAATCCGGTAGAAAGTAATAGAACGGCTATGATAGATATTTTTTTCATGTTATGTAAGCTTTGCGATTAAAATCTGTCTGCAGTTCCCAGGTTGGGTTTGTCGGCATTTCTATCGGCAGTACCTAAATTTGGTTTATCAACATTTCTATCGGCAGTACCTAGGTTTGGTTTATCAGCATTTCTATCAGCAGTACCCAAGTTTGGTTTATCAGCAATTGTGGTTGCAAATGATGAAGAGATACCTGTTGTAAGTATGATGGCTGCTGCTATAATTAATTTTTTCATGATTGGTATAATTTGATGTTTGTCTTTAAATGGATGTATTTGTTTGATGGGATATTAAAATCTGTCAGCAGTACCTAGGTTTGGTTTATCAGCATTTCTATCAGCAGTACCTAAGTTTGGTTTATCAGCATTT
>NZ_CAMLHX010000007.1 GCF_946479965.1 uncultured Mucilaginibacter sp.
CAAAAAGGCTCCGTTACTATCCCCAACTGGACACCCGACACCGATATACAGATCGCGAATAAGGTACTTCAAAACGCTAAATACTGATGAAGAAGCTCATTTACTTTTGCCTGCTTTTCACCTTATGGGGAACGGCAGGCTATGCCCAGACAGCAAGCGTCGATCCCGCGATCAGCCGGAAGTCCTTGCAATATCTTCAGGGTGATGCGGTGTATGAAACCGGCGTAATGGTCTTTTTAAAGGGTCTTAAAAACTCCATCTGGACACATTTCGACTTGTTTATCACAGATGCACAGGCATTGGCAGCTATTTTTATGATCATATTTTTTGCCATCAAAAGCTATGAAATGATGGTTGGGGATAAGCGCATGGAGATCATGCCCCTGCTCCGGCCATTCGGATTGGCCATGGTCATTATCTGGTGGGGAGGCTTTGTGAAAATGGTGGCATTTCCGACGGACCTCGTGGCAAATCAGACAGAGGAGATGTTTATCAGTGTACAAAGTGAAGTAGACGGGTTGCGGTTCACAAGAGCTAACCTGATGCTGGAGGTCGCGAATTCCCTGTACACCTTTCAGGCGCAGGCCGAGGTGGCCGAAAAAGAAAGCGACACCTGGTATGGGCAGGCATGGAACACCGTGACAAGTACCGTAAAACAAGGCATCGCCGACGTAGTCTCACCATTACTGGAACTCAAGAACCGCCTGACGGTGGGTATGCAGCTTCTTTTTACCCAATTGCTGGAATTGCTGGGTATTTGGATCCTCCGGATTGCGGTCTATATCATTTTTATGATCCAGATCATCTACTCCTCCATACTGATCATTCTCGGGCCTTTCTCTGTGGCAGTGAGTATTTTACCGGCATTCCGGGATAGTTTCAGCACCTGGGTCGCCCGTTTTATTTCTGTTAACTTATATTCAGGAATTGCTTACCTGATCATGTATTTATGCGGGCTGATGCAGCAATATGCGCTGACTTCAGAAATAAGCAAATACCAGGAACTGGTTGGACAAAATGGCGTAGCCGCGGACATGGCAAAGCTTGCCGTATTTGCCGGAAATGGTATCCTGTCCTTTGGCACAGTGATCATTGTCTTTGCTATCGGTGCGATCTGCATGTTTACAGTACCCAGCATCTCCACCTGGATCATTTCCACTTCGGGTATCAGTTCAGCTGCGTCCAACTTTGGACGGGGTGCCGGAACAGTGGCAGGCGCTGCGAGGATCGCCGGAAGTTTAATTTAATCAAACACTCCTTTTATGATCGTAAAAAATATCGAAGCCAAGATAAGGCTGGCGATCTGGGTGGCCTTGGGCAGTTTTATTACTTCGGTTATCCTGTCGGCCATTTGCTGTTCCTACGCTTACCGCCAGGTCTCCGACGCGCGAAAGAGTATCTACATTTTAAATAACGGTGTTCCGCTTCAGGCCGCGCAGACAGACATGCAGGTCAACCGGCCCGCAGAGTACCGGGCACATATTGACCTGTTTCATTCCCTGTTTTTTTCACTGACACCGGATGATAAGTACATTGAATATCAGCTGAAGAAAGCCATGTACCTGGTAGACGAATCGGGTGTTGCGCAGTACAACAACCTCAAGGAAAACGGCTTTTTTAATTCCGTGCTTTCCTCCAGTTCGGTTATCACGCTCCATACTGATTCCATTTCACTGGATATCGCCAGGCAGTACTTCCGGTTCTACGGGCGCTTAAAGATTGACCGGAGAAGTTCAACGGTCATCCGCTCACTGGTCACGGAAGGTTACCTGAAAGATATTCCCAGGAGCGATAATAACCCCCACGGGGTACTGATCCTGAACTGGAAAACTCTGGAAAATAAAGATCTCGAAAATGTTCAGAAAACTACATTCTAACCGCGATCCAAGGGATACGCTGTACAGTGAATTCAAAAAAGAATTCAGGATGTATCTCGAAAGATTCAATCAAATGGCTAAAAAGATCATGCTGAAATATCCCAGGTTCCTGTTTGGGGCAATGGTCCTGTTGTTGATTGCTTCTGCAACACTGGCGATCCTTTTGCACCATAAACCCATGGCCCGGAAACCGGACAAATCAAAACAGGAAACAAAAGTATTTAATACGGAGCTGGATCGTATTACTGCTGCGGGTGAGGCGCTCCGGCAGACCATCCGTTTGAGGCGACACGTAGATAGTATCAGCGCAAAAAAAGCACTGACCAAAACCGACAGCCTCGGCCTCATCCAGGCCCTTGACAGTTTGCAACATATCCAGATGGCTTTACCCCACTAAGCGATATATGCAGGCCGGATTTTTTTAAACACTAATCCCGAATAATTATGCAAATCAATTTAAAGCAACCGAAATACATTCTGCCGCTTATTCTTCTCCCCTTCCTTTGCCTTTTATTTTTTGTTTACAGGACTGGTTTTGGAACAGAAAAAACAGATAAAAAACCGAAGGATGGCATCAATACCACTGTTGGCGAGGTGTCCGGCGAGGTGCAGAAAAGACAATTGGAGGATAAACTCGATGCTTACCGTAATATCTATAAGGAAGCCGACGGCATGACCGCCGTAAGCCCCCTACCGGCGGAAAAAACAAGCAACCCCTCGTACAATACGGGTTATAGCGGCAAAGAGCAAAAAATGCTGGATTCTATCAACCAGGTGATGAAGGCTAAGTATGGTCAGGGTCCGGTGGATCTGCCAACACGTAAAATCCGTGATCCCGCCAATAATGACCAGCCTTTGGTTGCGGCATTGAACGGCTTGAAGAACAGGCGTACGGTGGAAAGTGTCCGGTCTGATGCGCAGCAACAAGTTAAAGATCCGATGGAAACTTTCAGGCAGCAGATGGCTTATCTCGATAGCATCAACAAGGCCAATGACCCGGAAGCAAAAGCGGAACGGAAGAAAGCCGATGATCTTGCGAAAACGGCAGCGCTTAAAGCGAACGAACCCAAATTGGCCGTCCGACTGGCTGATATAAATTCCGGAGATTTCAATACGATTATGCCGGAAAAGAAACCGGACTTTATCAAAGTAGTGATCGACGAAAGCCTCACAGGTTATGCGGGTTCCCGCATCCGCCTCCGGCTCCTGGATGATATCCTGGCCGGAAAGAACCGGATTGCAAAAGGCACTTATATCTACGCGCTTATCAGCGGATTCTCCGGGCAGCGTGTGGAACTCTCTGTACAATCCATCCTTTATCAAAACAAAATCCTCCCCGTTAAACTGGAAGTTTACGATCTGGATGGTATGGCGGGTTTGTTCGTACCGGAGTCAGCCTTTCGGGATTTTACGCGCGAACTGGGAACCAATACTGTCCAGGGCGTAACCATTGACGGAAGCGGAAGCGGGTCTGCCGCAAGCCAGTTGGCCATGAGTACAGCCAGTAAATTGTTTCAGTCTACCTCCTCAGCCATAGCAGGGCTAATTCGCAAGAATAAGGCGAAGATCAAGTACAACTCCTACCTCTATTTAATCGATCACGAAGCGCTCGAAAAAGCGCAGCAAAACTATTAAACATGAAGAAATTTATTTATTGCCTCGCTGTCATTTGTATGGCGGTTTTGCAGTGTTATGCCCAATTAGCAGCGGGGACGAAGAAAAGCAGCTTACCCATAATTTACGTGCCGCAGGATATTTCTGTGCAGTTTATTTCCCCGGAACCCATTCAATATGTAGATATATCCACCAAAGCCATCATCGGTGACCTGCCCCTAAAAAATGTTTTGCGCATCCGGTTGAAGGATTCCGTCGGACAGGCAGATGCCGTTGTCACGATCGCCGGTGAGAAGTTTATTGCGCAGTACCACGTGATAGCTGCTGATTCCATTAATAGTAGAGAGGCCCGGACGGAAATCCCGGTTGATCTAAGCGATACGCATCCCCTGGATATTTCGGGAATAGGTTTCTCCCAAAATCAACTCCGGCAAATTGCCTTCAACTTGTTCTGTAAGCGACCGGGTAGGGCTAAAGCATCGGCCAAAGCCTTTGATCTGAAGGCATCGCTTAACCATATTTATACGGCGGGAGACTATATCTTCATTGACATCGGCTACCGGAACAAAACTAACCTGGCTTATGATATCGCGGATATGCGCTTTCATATTGACGACAAAAAAATTACCAAGGCGACCAATGTACAATCCCTTGAACTGAAGCCTGAACTCTTCCTGTTCAACACCCCGCTTTTTCAAAAAACATACCGCAACATCATTGTCCTGAAGAAACTGAGCTTTCCCGGAAATAAAATACTGCACATCGAACTGAACGAAAAACAGGTTTCCGGCCGGGTGATCACTTTGAGTATTACCTACCAGGACCTGCTGGATGCGGATACAATACCCCTCTGATGAACCCTTTGCAATTGCTGGAACCCGAAGAACGCGAGCGATATGATTACTTACAGGAACTCTTGGAAACCGAATTCGAGGAAACCAACCTGGCCTTTCATATCAGCGGGATTCTGGTGTATGAACTGTTGAATTTATTAGCTGCCTGCGCCTTTTTGTTTGACGAGCACGGCTTTCCCGAAAGCGAGGACAGCCGCCTGTTGCGCTATGCGCTTACCGGCACAATTGCCGAATACCTGGAAGGAGAATAACCCATGGCTTTTAACAGTTCAAAAAAACTGGCCGGGAATACCGAAGCCTTGCGCATTGCCCTGTCCGGTCAGGAAAGTTTTGGCCCTGAAGAGGTAGAAAAACTGAAGGGATATGCAGGATTTGGTGGTTTGAAAGCCATTCTGTTTGGTGCGGGACCGGTAGATGAGTGGGTAGCGCAGAACGCCTCTGCGAATGATCTGCGGCTTCACCCTTTGGTATTGGAACTACATAAATTGTTACAGGAGAAGCTATCGCCCGCCGGGTATAAGGCAGCTATTGACGTGATGAAAAGCAGCATACAGACGGCCTTCTATACCCCGGATGTTGTGCCGCAAGCCCTGTACGCTGCCATGAACAACCAGGGCATTATACCGCAGCGTTTCTATGAACCGAGCAGCGGTGCAGGTATTTTTATCACTGAAGCCGTCAAAGCATTTCCTGACCTAAAGGAAGTCAACGCAGTGGAAAAGGATGTGTTGACCGGAAAGGTATTGATGGCACTCGCGTTAACATGGCCAGTGAACAGTATCGTTCAGGTTCGAGGTTTTGAGGAAACATCTTCGCACGAAAAAGGCAGGTATGATTTTATAACCAGCAATATTCCATTTGGTAATTTCCGCGTATTCGACCCCGCTTACCAGGGAAGTCCGGTAACGGCAAAGATCCATGACTATTTCTTTGCAAAAGGACTAGACAAGCTGGGCGATGGCGGGCTATTGGCATTTTTGGTAACCGATGCATTTTTAAATACTTCGTCAAATACCCTTTCCCGTAAACACGTTTTCACCTCTGCGGATTTCATCAGCTTATCGGTATTGCCGGATAACCTGATGAAAGATACGGCCAATACCGAAGCACCAAGTCATTTACTATTAGTCCAGAAGAACGATAATAAAGAAGCATTTACAGGGGCAGAGATCCTGCTGATTGAGACCGTTGAACGGGAAAACAGCTATGGTAGCTTTTTTATCAACGCCTATATTGACCGGCACCCGGAATTGCAGTTGGGTGATACCTTCGGTGCGGGGAAGAACCAGTACGGAAAAGCCCACCAGATGGTGTGGCAGAAAGGCCCGCTGGAGAATATCCGGCAGCCGCTAATGGAACAGATCGATGAGGGTTTAGCAGCTAACTTTGACCGCGACCGTTGGTTAGCCTTACAACAGCGCTTATCCGGGGAAGTATCTGCCAGCAAAACCGAGCCTAACGCACGGTTTTTTACTTTTATGGAGATGCCGGAACGCCCGGCTGCGGAAGTTTCCACACAAGGGCAACTCGGGCTTTTCGATGTTCCTTCTTTAAATAACGACCAGGCACAAGGCTACCTGTCTGATCTGGATAAAGCTTTTGTAGATGCCACAACTGGCAGGCAGATCAGCACGATCCGCACCACTGCCAGACCTGACCACGACAGCATTGTGCTGATTACGGCACGGGCGAAACAATCCGGCCGCTACCTCTATAAATTGTTCAGCAATGTTCAGGAATTAAGTTTCTCCAATAAATGGGTAAGCGGCAATTCCCTGACCTACGAACTGAAAGCATTATCTGCCAGGATCAGACAATTCGGCCATGATTATCGCTACGAAGGTGACCGGAGCCTCGAACCGGCTTTTGAATTGCTGCCTGACCGGCCAATGCCCTTTACCGCAATCAAACCCTTTTATAAACGGGACACCTTAGTGATACATGAGGGTAAGCCGGGCCTGACAGGTTTGATCGAGAACGGGCAGGCTGATTTTAATGCTTTTGATAGCCAGACTGATATTGCCTTTTTCCGATCCTATATTGCCCTGCGCGACAGCTATATGGAACTATACGCGAAAGAGGCGGAAACCCTGCAAGTGCAACCGCACCTGCGGGTGCTCCTCAACCGGAATTACGAAAACTTTAACCAAAAGTTCGGGCACCTCAACAAAGGACCGAACCGCAACCGGGTGTTGCAGGATATTGCTTTAGGATTTGTTGCGCTTTCCTCCCTGGAACGACGCGAAAATGAGGCCTGGACAAAAGCCGATATCTTTTTCGGGCCGGTCTTTCCCCAAAAGGAAGACCTCCATACCGATGACCCGGCCGAGGCGCTGGCCCGAAGCCTGAATGATAAAGGCCGGGTTGACCTGGAGTATATGAGCACCATGACCGGCCTCGATGAATTGGCACTGATCCGCCAGCTCGACGGCAAAATCCTGATGAACCCGGCTAAGCGCATATGGGAAACCGTAGATGCGTATCTATCTGGTAACGTTGTGCAGAAATTATCTCAGGCTGAGGCGGCAGCGGAGGCAAACCCGGAAGATCTGCAAACGGCACGAAGCCTCGCCGCCATTAAACGGGTGCAACCGGAAAAAATTCCCTTTGAACTCCTGGATTTTAACCTGGGGGAACGCTGGATGCCGGTGCACTATTACCGGCAATTCGCCAGCGATCTGTTTGGCCTCGACACCCATATCGAATATTTCTCTTCAGCGGACGCCTTTAAGGTTTCCTATAAGAACGGCAATGCCAAGACAGACGAGGAATTTGCCATTCTACCTAAGTCCGGGATTAAGATGAAGGGAGCGGCTTTGCTGGAACATGCGCTGGAAAATACAAGCCCCTACTTCAGCTATGTGGTAGGTTCCGGGGATACGGCAGTCAGGCTGCCCGACAATGATGCTATCCAATTGGGCCACCAAAAAATCGAAAAGATCCGCAGCCGCTTTGAAGAATGGCTGCGGGAACTGCCGGGCAGCGAGAAAAACAGCATCGAGGATTTATATAACCGGACTTTTAACTGTTATGTCCTGCGCGAGTACGACGGCAGCCACCTGACTTTTCCCGGTCTCGACCGGAAGGCTTTGGGTATTGAAGATCTCTACAGTTCTCAGCGGGATGCCGCCTGGCGCATTATACAAAACAGGGGTGCATTGATCGACCACGAAGTCGGCCTGGGTAAAACCCTGACCATGATCATCGCCGCGCAGGAAATGAAGCGTCTGGGCATCGTACAAAAACCGATGATTTTGGCGCTAAAAGCCAATATCGGACAAATCACCGAAACTTATCGCAAGGCATATCCCCACGCGAAGATTCTGGCTCCGGGGGAAAATGATTTTACGCCGGTGAAAAGGCAGGCCATCTTCCATCAGATCAAGAATAACAATTGGGATTGCGTCCTGCTCACACACGATCAGTTTGGCAAAATCCCGCAGTCGCCGGAAGTGCAGCAACAGATTATGGAGGCCGAATTGGATAACATCGAAGCCGACCTGGATACCCTAAAATCATTGGGTGGGGAAATTTCCCGTTCGATTCTGAAAGGCCTGGAAATTCGTAAGAAAAACCTGGAAGCCAAACTGAACGGCGTGTTATATGCGCTGGAAAACAAAAAGGATACAGGCATCGATTTTCAGGAGATGAATGTGGACCATTTGTTCCTGGACGAATCACACAAATTCAAAAATCTGACTTTTACCACCCGGCATAACCGTGTTGCGGGTCTGGGCAACCAGGACGGCAGCCAAAAAGCCCTGAACATGTTATTTGCCGTACGCACTTTACAGCAAAAGTTTGATGCGGATTTATGTGTTACGTTTTTATCGGGCACGCCGATCTCCAACAGCCTGACCGAAATGTACCTGATATTCAAGTACCTGCGACCGAAAGAACTGGAGCGCCAAAGCATCAGTAACTTTGATGCCTGGGCAGCAGTATTCGCCAAGAAAACAACCGACTTTGAGTTCTCTGTAACCAACCAGATTGTTGCCAAGGAACGTTTTCGTCACTTTATCAAGGTGCCTGAACTGGCATTATTTTACAACGAGATCACGGACTACAAGACAGGCAAACACATCAGTCTGGATAAACCAGAATTGATTGAAACCCTTGTAAACATACACCCGACGCCGGATCAGCAGGACTTTATTAAGAAACTGATGAAATTTGCGGAAACAGGCGATGCGACATTGATCGGCCGGCCGCCGTTGACCGACTCGGAAGATAACGCGAGGATGCTGATCGCGACCAATTATGCGAAGAAAATGTCTGCCGATATGCGCCTTATTGATCCCGATTGTGAAGACCACCCGGACAATAAAGTGAATGTTTGTGCCCGTAAGATCGCGGAGCTATATGAGTTGAGTAATGAACATAGGGGTACCCAGATCGTGTTCAGTGATATCGGAACACCCAAACCGGGCGTTTTCAACATTTATGATGCATTGAAGGAAAAACTGGTTCGCGATTTTGATATCCCGGAAGCAGAGATCACTTATATCCACGACTGGACGGACAGGCAAAAGCCGGAATTGTTCAGGAAGATGAATGCAGGTGAAATCAGGTTGCTTTTGGGAAGTACGGAAAAGGCCGGTACCGGCCTGAACGTGCAGGCACGGGTTGTAGCGATGCATCATTTCGATACGCCCTGGCGTCCCTCTGATCTGGAACAACGTGATGGCAGAGGCGCAAGGCAGGGAAACTGGCTGGCAAAAAAATTCTATGACAACAGGGTGCTGAATTTCATTTATGGGGTCGAGCAATCTTTGGACGCTTACAAATTCAATCTCTTAAAGAACAAACAGACCTTTATTTCACAAATGAAGAATTGCGAATTGAATGTTCGCACATTGGACGAAGGCGCGCTCGATGAAAAGAGCGGCATGAACTTCTCTGAATACATCGCTATTCTATCCGGCGACACCACATTGCTGGAAAAAACAAAGATCGAAAAGAAGGTGGCGCAGCTGGAAGGCTGGAAGTCGGCGCATTTCCGGGAAGTGGCACGTAACCGCTATAGCCTGGAGGCGGCAGAGAAGCAATTGGTCAGTACCAATGCGATGCTGGAAGCTTTGCGAAAAGATGAAAGCCTGTACCATTCCTCACTGAAATATAACAAAGAAGGAAATAAGCTGAACCCAGTTTACCTGACGGCTTTTGAAACAGCGGATTCGGAAGCTTTGGGCAAAAAGATCATTTCACTTTACCGGGACTGGCGGCCCGCAAAAGGCGAAGCGGAAGAAAAGCAGATTGGTACGCTATACGGATTTAACTTGTATATCCGCCAGCAGCGTGAAGGTTATGAGGACCAGGGTTTGTTCAAATACCGTCAGCAAAACCACCTGTTTGCCCGGGGCCCTGGTGGCGTACAATATCAAAGCAATGGCGGGCATCCCAACGCAGACAATCCAAAAATGGCTGCGCGTTATTTTCTGAATGCCATCGATAAAGTGACAGGTTTGCGGGAAAAATATGAAAAGGACCAAAAAGAACTGGTTGCCGAGACTCCCACCTTATCAGAACTGAGCCAAAAGTCATTCGAAAAGGAACCCGAGCTAACGGAGTTGCGCGTCGAATTGCGCAGGTTGGAAAATGAAATTGCTGCCAGGATCAGGGAAACTCAAATGAAAGCGGTGCCGGAAGAGATCCATGAAAGCGAGGAGAAAGAGCAACAAAAAGAAGACACGCTCGACCACTCTGAAAATCTTCGGGCACTGCGTTTACCGGGCCTTACTTCATCTGATTACCCTGCCCGGGGTTTGGTTTGAAATTATTCGAACACCGTATGTTGAGTTTTTAATTTTAGTTAATGTAGTATGGAGGAAACGCATGAGCAGCATAAGTTGCACGGCTTTATGCAGTGCGCCATCTATTTATCAGTGGCGCTCGAAGCTGCCATTTTTGTCTATCTGAAAGCTCCGTTCTGGGGCTTTTTTTATGGGCCGCTGGAAAAGCTGAGCCATGTGCTGATCTATACCCATTTGTTGTATAGCAAGCTGCTTACGCTATTGCTGATCTGCCTGGTGAGCATTGGCACGCTGGCCAAAAAGGAACAGGAGCTTGACCCGAAGAAGCATATTATCTATCCACTTTCTTTGGGGCTGGCTTTATTTTTTGGATCAGCGTTCTTATGGGGCCGACTGGGTAACCTGGTATTTGCGTATACCACCTGCTGGGATTTAGCTTATATGCTTTGTTCGATCCTGGGCGCGATCATGATCAGCATTTCTATGGATAATATTTCCAAAATGATCCGCTCCGGCTTGGGTAAGGATATCTGGAATGTAGAGGGGGAGAGTTTTATGCAGCCGGTTAAGGCTGTTGTTACCCCCTACTCTGTGAATATTCCTATGCAGTTTTATTTCAAGGGTAAAGTGCGCTCCGGCTGGATCAATATTGTTAACCCATTCCGGGGAACGATTCTGATCGGCACACCGGGTTCAGGTAAATCCTTCGGTATCGTTAATCCCTACATCCGGCAACTGATCGCCAAAGAATTTTGCTGCTGCATCTATGATTACAAATTCCCGGATCTGGGCAGGATTGCCTATTATCATTACCTCCTGGCAAAACAAGGTGGCAAGTGTGGGGCTTACTCTTTTAACGTCATTAACCTGAACGATGTGGAGCGCAGCCGCCGGACCAATCCCTGGCGGGCAGATTATCTGCGCACACTGGCGGATGCATCAGAAGGGGCGGAAGGTTTGGTGGAGGCCATGAAAAAGGGTGATAAATCCGGAGGCAGCGATCAGTTCTTTACCCAATCAGCTATCAATTTTTTAGCGGCCTGTATTTACTTTTTCAGCAAGCATGCGGGTGGGCGGTATTCCAGCTTTCCGCATGTGCTTTCTTTTTTAAACCATTCTTACGAGGATATTTTTAATACGCTGTTTTCGGAGCCGGAACTGATTTCCCTGTTATCCCCATTTAAAAGCGCTTACGTGACCAAAGCTTTTCCGCAGTTGGAGGGGCAGATCGGTACGCTGAAGATCTTTATTTCAAGGCTGGCCACCAAGGAGACCTTTTGGGTGTTTTCCGGCGATGATTTTAACTTAAAGATCTCTGATAAAACTACGCCGGGCATCGTCGTACTGGCTAATGACCCAAACACCCAGAACATTAATTCAGCCTGCTATTCAGTCGTGATGAACCGGCTGACCAAGCTCATCAACAGCAAGGGGAATCTACCCTCAGCCTTGATCATCGACGAGATCCCAACGATCTATACATACAAGATCGAGAACCTTTTGGCAGTGGCGAGGTCAAATAAAGTAGCTATTCTGATGGGCTTACAGGAGTTGCCGCAGTTTAACCAGCAGTATGGCAAAGATACCGCCGCGACGATAACGTCGGTCGTGGGAAATGTACTGGCTGGGTCGGTCCGCAATAAAGAGACGCTGGACTGGCTGGAACGCTTGTTTGGCAAGAATAAACAGATCGGCGAAAGTTTGTCTATCGACCGGAACAAAACCTCCACTTCCTTACAGGAAAAACTGGAACCCCTGATCCCGGCGGGTAAAATGGCCTCTTTAAATACCGGGGAGATGGTGGGCCTGATCGCTGCTGACGTGCAGGAAATCTACACCGGAAAATTTGAAACCTCCGCGATCAATTGCAAGGTGAATTTACCGCTGTCTGAATTGTCCGCTGAAGAAAAAGGCTACCGTGACTTACCGGTGTACTATGACTTTGGCGGCCGAAAGGAAGAAATATTGCGCGAAAACTTTATGCGCATCAACAAGGAGGTGGATGCCATCGTCGAAAGCTTTCGTAAACCCATTCCGCAGGTGCAGGTATTGCCTAAGGGGAGCATGAGAGGCCAAATCAAATAATTCAATTTTAAATATCCAATCAATCTTTTTATATGAAACCGACCGATGAACTCACCGGGATGCTGGTATTAGTGCACCCGGAACTCAGCAATGACCCCGCAAATAAGCAGGGGAAAGTGGGCATGATAACCGGTGCTGAGCTCGACCATGATGACGTTTATGTCAGCTTTGGCAAAGGTGAACAGGCCTTATACAGCACCGATGCACTGCTGGTTTTTAAACCGGAAAACGACTTGTACACCACTATCATGACGAAGGGCAAAGACGCCGGGCCTGACGTTTTCAAGAAGCTGTTCCAGGTCAATCTGATGCAGCAACACGGCATTACACCCTTGGTCAGAAAGGCGATGCAGCTGGTAAGTGATGATAAAGTAGCACGCGATTTCAGCATGGATACCCTGGAGAACCAATTGGAAAACCAGCTGACCCAACGGCACAATCAAGCGCTTTTCAGATGACAAGGCTGCTGATCTTATGCTGCTGCTGCCTACCGCTTCGCCATTTGTCGCTGACCTCCCGTTATGGGTATCGCGTACATCCGCTAACAGGAAAGATCCGTTTCCATTCCGGTATTGACCTGCGCGCCAGGGCAGATACCGTTTTCGCGGTGATGCCGGGCCATGTGGATTTCGTCGGTTATGATGAGTTTTTGGGAGTGCATATCCGGGTGGCAAGCAGTGACTTCACATTTCTGTATGGACATCTGTCGCAGGTGTTTGTCTTGCCGCGGGATTCCGTTTTTGCGGGTACGTCAATTGCTGTTTCCGGCCTTACCGGACGCGTGACCGGCGAGCATTTACACTTCAGCGTTGCTTACCGGCAGGTTCCGGTAAATCCACTTTTATTCCTATCTGACTTAATGAATAATCTTAACAAAAATAAATAAGGAGAAAAACCAATGAGTACACCTTTTAAACCCCTGTCCGAACAGATCGCAGGTAAAATGATCGCGGACCTGAAGGCCGGAACGTCTATTTTTCAACGGCCAAACAACAGTATGAACTCGGCTTTGCCGTTCAATATTGAAAGCGGGCACCGCTACGCGGGGACATCCGCCCTGGTACTGCTGATGCAGAAACGGGACGATCCGCGCTGGGCAACTTCTAACCAGGCTAACCGCAATCACACGGCGGTGGTAAAGGGCGCAACCGGCACCCTCATCAATTTCATGTCCAGCTATGAATACCAGAAGGTCGTGGATGAGCGTGGCGAACCGGTACTGAAAGAGAACGGGAAACAACGCACTGAACGTGTTAAGCTGGAGGAACCTAAGCAGGTGGATGCCTGGCTCTTTAACGGTGAGCAAATGCGCAAGCTGCCCAAATGGGAAAAGGAGCCGATGGAACTCTCCCCTGTTGAACGGGCGCAGGTGATCCTGGATAACAGCAAGGCGGTGATTGAACACGGCGGCGATGATATGTTTTATGATTCGCGTTCGGATGTGATCGTGTTGCCGGAAAAGGAACAGTTCAAAGATCCGCAGCAATATTATGCAGAGGCTTTGCACCAACTGGCCCATTGGACCGCTGCGCCCGACCGGCTTAACCGGCCCATGGAAGAAGGCGCGGATCACACGGCGGTGATCCGGGAAGAACTGCGGACCAATCTGGCTTCCGTGCTGTTAAGCAAGGAACTTAACTTGCCTTATGAACTCAATGATCATGTGGGATACATCAATAGCTGGGCAGCCGTTCTGAAAGACGAGCCTGCGGAATTGTTTAAGGCGGCTTCAGATGCGCAAAAGATCGTCGATCATGTACTGGGATTTGAGCAAAAGATCGAAGAAAAACAGGAAGTCGCCGCTGAAAATGAGTTGGATTCCGGCATCGTCAAAGATGAGCCGGTAGCCGCCGACATGGATACTTCATTTGACCGCACCAAGCTGAATAAAGGCGAGGTCATCCCGCACAACGGCACAGAATTTAAAGTGGTGGCGGAGTTGAAAAACAAGGTTTACCAGATGCAGGATTTAGGCAGCGAACGGAAGTTTAAAATGAGTTCCAAAGATGCCTTATTTACGGAATTACTGGAGGCGCGCAACAACTCCCAGGAGAGGGTTTCCGGTGTAGATCATACGGTGAATGAGAAAGTAAGCCGTGAGGAGATCAATGCGGTGGAGGAGTACATAAGCGACAGCATTCAAATGGAACGATAAGCTAATTTTTATGATCAGGCAAATTTTTGAAAGGCAGGAACTTCCGATGGAGGAACTGCAAAAACTGGGGCTGGCAGACGGCGCTCAACTGCATCTGGATGAAGACGATTTAAATGCGTTGCTTGCGGGACGAAGAACAGATATGCTGCGCCTGGAAAATCTTGACCGGGATGGTTTACACATCCCGGCACTGGATGCTAAGCTTTCCCTGCGTCGCCGGGAATCCGGCGCTTTGGAATTATTGGCGCACCCGATCTATAAACAACCGGATCCGCCGTCGTTTTTAACGGATACGGAAGCGGGACAACTGGAAAATGGTGAAGCGGTTAATGTTTTGAAAACGATTCCGGATGGCGAGGGAGATAAACGGGATGTACTGGTTGAGTTTGACAAGGATACCAACGAGTTTATTGTTGTCAACACGGACCAGGTTACCGTTCCCGAAGAGATCAACGGAAAGCCTTTGACACCGGAACAAAAGGAGCGGTACCGTAAGGGAAAAGAAGTGACGGTAGATGATGGCACGACGATCCAGTATTCAGCTAAGGATAAACAGGCTGTCCGCTCGGACCGTTTGGCGCTGATTGCTTCGGTGCTGATTGATGGCGGGGTTTCTTATATGTTGTATAAAGGATTAAACGCCTTGTTTAACCGTCCGCAAAGAGAGCCGGGCAATAGCTTTCATCAGACTTTAGCTTCCCTGCCTGCTGACCAGGCGAAGGCATTTATCAAAAAGATCGAACCGGATAATGATGCGGATGAGGAGTATACCGAAACACTTAGCCGCTGATGCATCCTTATTTAAGCCGCTTAGGCGTAAGGCCGGAAGTACAGGAGTATTTCCGGCTGTTTTACTGTGCAGATGATTTGGGTAATTTGATATTTCCTCATGGAGATGTAGAGGAGCATTTTGGTTTCGCTTTTCACCGCTTACCCTTAACAGATGATTGCTGGTTGGCTGGAAACCTGTGTTTCCCGCAGGTGCGCAGGGTTATCCTGTCCGCTTCAGCTTTGGACGCTGTTTCCTGGCTGAATAAAAAATACGATGCTTTTACTTCTACCCAAAACTTACTATTTGTAGCCTTGGGTACCGGCATCAGTGAGGTGCAGCTAGACTGGATCAGGGGAAACTTTTCCGCGAAAAAATGTCAGTTGATCTTTAGCAATGATTTGCTGGGCAGGTTAGCGGACCTTAAAGTGGCGGCTGCGCTTCGTGGCTGGCCTTTATCGGTGTACGCGGATGCCGAAGAGAAGCTCATTGTCAATTTCAGAACCGCAAATTTTTGTTTCAGGCAGGACGCCCTTTCGCTTTCAGCCTTTGAACGCGCCGCGGGTGTGCGTTTTGGTGTATCCGCTCCCAAGCCGCGCTCTCACCATTCATTTTTTGAGGAGCTCAAGGCGGAAGCCGGGCTTTTGATTTAATAAACTTATGAAAATACAACATTTTGAAGAGCCGCAGGAGATCACGATCCGGCCTGCCGCCGTCTTTGCTTTTATACAGGTTACCTTGTTTTTGCTGGGCAGCATTGCCCTGCTCCTGCTGGCCTGGCGATTTTGGCCCGGCCTGATCTGGCTCAGCCTGCTTTTTGCCGGGATGGGTTTTTACCGCTTTTGCTTTATCCGCAACATCCGTTACGTGATCTCACCGGAAACCATTTGCATATCCACCGGTATATTTTTCAAACGGACCGATTACGTGGAATTATACAGGGTCAAGGATTACATTTTAACACGGCCCTTCTTATTACAGCTCTGTGGGCTGATGAACCTGACGCTGAAAAGTACCGACTCCGAAAACCCGATCGTTTGGCTTCGGGGTATCCCGGCTTCCGACCTGGTAGAGACATTGAGAACCTATGTGCAGG
The DNA here is from genome assembly GCF_946479965.1 of uncultured Mucilaginibacter sp. The sequence goes on from NZ_CAMLHX010000007.1 coordinate 16,204, forward strand.
CGGCGCGGCTCAACAACAAGATCTTTGAAATCAATTAATTTTTTTTTAAAAACACTTGCTAAAAACTAATTAATTTAGTATTTTTAATTGAGAAACATCAGGCGATTCCTTTTCTTGCGGCTGCCTGATATTTCAGCATTGACCGAATCTATGAAAACGTTTGTCTATCTGATTTTTACCTGTTTCATCTCCACCGGTGCCTTTATGGGAGCACTATACTCCCCAAGCCCCTGGTTGCTTTACGCGATAGGTTTTGGCATATGGGCGCTGTTCCTCTGGGGCCTTAACCGCCGCATGAAGAAAGATGCAGAGCGCCGTGACATGGAACGAAACTTTCAGGATTACATGCGCCATAAGCTGCGCAAAGCCGGGCGATAGCTGCTGGCGATGCCAATATGGCTGTAATCGCCTTTATTTTAACTATTTATATCTATCCTTTTTTAAAATTTTTATACTTTTACAGCATATTAGCCGGCACCCTTTGCCGGCATTGTGATAAGGTTTAGGTGAAAAGCCCCCGGCAGCGAGTGTTGAGGGCTTTTCAATTTCCCAAAAGCGGCTTTATCCCTTTATCCCCCCTCCCCATCAACTTGCTACTCTCCCTTCGTACTATCAAAATCACCTTGTCCTGACGAGGTTCAGCACCTGCAAAATAACACGCCAATCCCATTGATCCTCGTGGGCTCATAGTATCTGCAATCCCATTTTAAGCGCTCTGATGCGCAGAACCCACTCCACTCCCCATCCATCCATTTCTACTAAAACCCATCTTCCTGCACCAAAGCGTTGAACCTGTGAAATCGTCATGATAGACCACATAGTTTTCGATTCCCCTTCATGAAAAATTAACATTGAATGAATTTGAATATTGTCAAATCCACCTGTAACCATTTATTTGTATTAAGTAAGGTATATATGCATTCCTATTCACCGTCTATATGACCTTATTGGCCGTGCAGCCATGCAGGGATACGGACGACTTTGGCGGCATGGTTAAAGCTAATACATCTCTTACCTAACTTCTATGTTTGTAAAAGGATTGGATAGGGTCCCGGCAACTTGCCTGGAATAATAAGCAGCTAAAAACTAAAGGGCAATTTGTTTCAAAAATCAAGAACCCCAACACTACGGTATTCTGTAAATTTTTCGCCGAATCCTGTAAAATTCAAAGCCCAAACCGGGTGTAATTTTGTGCTGTTAAGCAACAGACATGGCAGCACTACAAATACAAACAATTACTTTTCCAGTTATCGGCATGACCTGCGCCGCCTGTGCATCCAGCGTGGAATCGATGATCGGCGCACAAAATGGCGTTGAAAAGGCCGAGGTCAACTATGCCACGCAATCCGTTAAAGTAGCCTTTGATCCCGGAATTATTCAAACGTCCGGTTTACAACAATCCGTTCAATCAATCGGCTATGACCTGATCATCGATACCGTTAACGGGAGAGAAAAGCAAGCCGAAGCACAACAAAGCCATTACCGGCAACTGAAGAGAAATATCACCTGGGCCATTTTATTGACGGTTCCTGTAGTGCTGATCGGGATGGTTTTTATGAACATGCCGTATGCCAATTATATCATGATGGCATTAACTGCACCAGTCCTCTTTATGGCGGGCAAAAACTTTTTTATCAACGCCTGGAAACAGGCCAGGCATGGCCGTGCTAATATGGATACACTTGTGGCCATGAGCACCGGCATTGCTTTTTTATTCAGCGCATTCAATACTTTCTTTCCGGAATTCTGGCATCGCCAGGGACTGCATCCGCACGTTTACTTTGAAGCCGCTTCCGTAGTGATCGTTTTTATCATGCTGGGGAAATTATTGGAAGAAAATGCAAAATCAAATACCTCATCCGCAATCAAAAAACTGATTGGCCTGCAACCAAAAACAGTGTTGTTAATCACCCCGCAAGGGGAGAAAGTGACTGCCATTGCAGACGTCCAGATCGGCGACCGTCTGTTGGTTAGACCAGGTGAAAAGATTCCGGTTGACGGCATAGTCCATGAAGGAAACTCATATGTAGATGAAAGCATGATTACAGGCGAGCCTGTCGCTGTAGAAAAGAAAGTAGGCGATTCCGTTTTTACCGGTACCTTAAACCAAAAAGGAAGTTTCCGGTTTACAGCGGAAAAGGTTGGTGGCGAAACCCTGCTTGCCCAGATCATTCAATTGGTGCAGGACGCGCAAGGCTCAAAAGCCCCGGTACAAAAATTAGTAGACAAGATTGCTGGAATCTTTGTGCCCATCGTCATGCTGATCGCTTTATTAAGCTTAGGTGCCTGGCTGGTATTTGGCGGGCAACATGCCTTAACACAAGGCCTGCTGGCGATGGTTACGGTATTGGTGATTGCCTGTCCCTGTTCTTTGGGATTAGCTACCCCAACCGCTATTATGGTGGGTATCGGCAAAGGTGCCGAAAACGGTATTTTAATTAAAGATGCCGAAGGATTGGAATTAGGCCATAAAGTGACCGTCGTGGTACTGGACAAGACAGGTACTATAACCCAGGGAAAGCCGGTAGTTACTGATCTGCTTTGGGCAAAGTCCCTTCCAATTGATCAAAACCAATTACAGGGATTATTTTTAGCGTTAGAACAACAATCAGAACATCCTTTGGCGGAGGCAATCGTAGCTCACCTTAAACCCGGCAATAACGGTTCTGTAAAGGTAAATTCATTTAATAGTTTAACCGGGCGGGGCGTTGAAGCGGGCTTTGATGGCCAGCTTTACTTAGCCGGAAGTCATAAATTGATCGGGGAAAGAAATATACCCGTACCTGAAGATTTGAAAATGCATATAGACACCTATTTAAATCAGGCAAACACGGTGATATACTTTGCCGATCAAACGCAGGTATTGGCCATAGCAGCCATAGCTGACCCAATCAAAAGAGGCTCGGCGGCAGCCGTTAGCCAGTTAAAGAAACAGGGGATCGCGGTATATATGTTGACCGGGGATAACACCCAGACAGCAGCGGCGATTGCAAAGGAAGCGGGTATTGACCATTTTCAGGCCGATACCATGCCATCAGATAAAGCGAACTTTGTTAAAAAACTACAGGCGGAAGGTAAAATCGTAGCCATGATTGGTGACGGCATCAATGACAGCCAGGCCTTAGCTCAGGCTGATGTGAGCATCGCCATGGGAAAAGGTTCCGATATTGCAATGGACGTAGCTAAAATCACTCTCGTTTCATCAGACCTGCAGCAAGTACCCAAAGCGTTAAGGCTTTCCAAACTGACTGTGCGCACGATAAAGCAAAACCTATTCTGGGCATTTATATACAACTTGATCGGCATACCTATAGCCGCCGGTATATTATACCCTTTCAATGGTTTTTTACTCAACCCGATGATCGCTGGCGCGGCAATGGCTTTAAGTTCAGTGTCCGTGGTTGGCAACAGCCTCAGGCTGAAATTTTCAAAACTTAATCTTTAAATTAAAAATAAATCAAATGGAAACTTTAAAATTCAAAACAAATATCAAATGCGGCGGCTGTATTGCAGCTGTTACCCCAACTTTAGATACGTTGCAAGGTGTTACCAAATGGGATGTGGACACCGCCAACCCCGATAAGATACTTACGGTAACATCGGACGAAGGGTTGACCGAAAATGAGGTCATCAGTGCTTTAAAAGCCAAAGGCTATAACGCTGAAATAATTTAACCGTATTTTTGCTTAAATAAAAATGATACTGCATATCAAAAATATGGTTTGTGACCGGTGTGTTATGGTGGTCAGGCAACAGCTGGAAAATATCGGGCTGGACGTTAGCGAGGTTAACTTAGGTAGCGCTACCGTTCAGCCCGAACCGGATGGAGTGCAACTGAGCCTTATCTCATCACAGCTTAAACTACTCGGCTTTGAATTGTTGGACAATGAAAAAGACCAAATGGTAGAACGTATTAAAAGCCTGGTTATTGAAAAGGTACATTATAGTGATTTGGCGGATACCCATTTGAACTTTTCCCAATACCTATCGAAAGGTATGAATAAAGATTATGCCTTCCTTAGCCGGATGTTTTCTGATGCGGAAGACACGACCATCGAAAAGTTTATCATTCAGCAAAAGATCGAAAAGGTAAAAGAGTTGCTGGATTACGGCCAATTGAATTTAAACGAGATCACCTGGAAAATGGGTTATAGCAGTAGTGCGCATTTATCCGCTCAGTTTAAAGCCGTCACCGGTATAACCCCCAGCCAATTCAAAGCTTCTGAAAAGATGAATAGGAAAGCAATAGATAAAATTTAAGAAAACTCGAAACAAGGGCATCGCATATCGAGTTATTTCATAAAGCTTTTACCATGGAAAAGGGAAATTACAAAACATTTGTATTGATGCTGGTCATGTCGTTTATTATTATGTACGGCGTGATGTTTTTAAATGTAGATCAGGTTGATCATATTTATTTAAGTATGACCCGCTTTTACATGACATTAATGATGGTTGCCGCCATGGCCTTATTGATGTTGGCGATGATGCGGATGATGTATAAAAATCGCAAATTGAACATGATTATCATTTTATCCAGTACCGCGGCTTTTGTTCTTTCACTCGTTGGCGTACGAACCCAGACCTTTGTTGGTGATGTGCAATATATGAAAGGGATGATCCCGCACCATTCTATTGCTATCATGACCAGTAAAAATGCAAATATTAAAGACCCGGAAGTAAGAAAGCTCGCAAATGGAATCATTGCAGCCCAAGAGAAGGAAATTGCTCAAATGGAAAGCATACTCAACCGGATAGATAAATAGCTGAAAAATATAAATTTATAACGGAATTATATAAACCATTTGGCTGTCTGATGTTTAACTTTGTAAGTGAAGATGAAAAGTAAAGCACTTTTATTGTTAGTTGTATTCATGCTAAACATCGCTACGGGGTTTGCTTGCGCTTTACGTATGTCCATCCACGAGCAGGAGGAAGGTACAGAACACCACCATGAAGGTAGAGAAGCTACAGAACATGCTCATCATGGTGAAGAAGCGAAGGAACATCACCATGAACACCAACAAGTATCTCCAACAGCTGTTCACGAGGAACCATTTTCGAGTAGGACTTATATTTCCCAAAACGATCCTTGCTGCCAGTCTGCAGTTAATAGTTTTAATGCTTTACCTAAAGTCACCCCGCAATCTGCTCAAATTATTTTACTTGCTCCTCTTACTTATATTGGTTCTTATCACCATTCCTTTTTAGAACCAGTTACTGTTACTCAAGCCAATCGATTCATATTAATTGACGGCCGACGACGGCCTCCCACATACCCTATCCGCATCGCGCTGCAAAGTTTTCAGATTTGATTAATTGATAGATCATTCGAACTATATGGCTTTGCCATGCTTCCATTTTCTATTACATTAATTCATTCAAATCATGAAAAAAATAATTTTGTTGGTTGCTTTCATTGCAACTGCATCAACACAAATACTTTTTGCGCAGGATACGAAATCAACTGCGCTTACAGCTTTACTAACTTCTTACTACGATATTAAAGACGCTTTGATCAAATCAAATAGCGCCGTTGCTGCTGTCCATGCCGGAGAGTTTTCAAAGGCAATTACCGCTGTCGATATGAAATCGATTCCCGCGGCCGACATGACCGCCTTTATGGCTGTACAGGATAAACTGGCTTTTGATGCCCGGCATATTTCCGAAAGCAAGGATATTGCCCATCAAAGGGAGCATTTCGCCAATTTTTCAGTTAACTTTTTTAAACTGGCCAAGGCGGTTAAATTAACTGATAAGCCGGTTTATTATGCTTACTGCCCGATGAAAAAGAGTTATTGGCTATCCGCTGACGCAGCGATCAAAAACCCCTACTATGGCAGCCAGATGCTGACCTGCGGCAATGTTGCTGAAACCTTGAATAAATAACTAACAAATTGCTAATTAATAAGTTATATACTGTACGCGGTGTAAGTCGTTCATGTATATTAACCCCAACACTATTTATATATGAAAAATCTAATCATTCTTTCTACTATTGGCTTGCTGTCATTTTCAATGGTTGCCTGTAACCAAACTAATAAATCAACTCCCGGTAATGGTGACAGGGATTCCACTGCTGCAACAGCTACAACCGCTGCCACGCCACAATCAAAAACCGGCGGTGATCCAAAAACTTCCGTTTCTGTAAAGGAAATCGTTGGAATTTATCTCCAATTGAAAAACGCACTGAGCGAAGATAATAGCAATGCTGCGGCAACTGCCGGAAAAGCACTGTCTGATGGTTTTGCAAAACTTAATCAGTCTGTATTGACACCGGCGCAAAAGAAATCCTATGCTGATATTGCCGGTGATGCAAATGAACACGCAGAACATATCGGTGCAAATGCAGGAAATATCAAGCATCAAAGGGAGCACTTTGAGACATTAAGCCAGGATATTTATGATTTGGTGAAGGCGGGTGGTAATGCGGGTTACAAGCTCTACTTCGACCACTGCCCCATGTATAATGATGGAAAAGGTGCTGATTGGCTAAGCGATAAAAAAGAGATTCAAAACCCTTACCTGGGAAAATCTATGCCGACCTGCGGGGTTGTCAAAGAAGAATTAAATTAATTATGCGTGCCCGCAATACAGTAATAATCATTGGCGCTGCAATTATAATAGGCATTCAATTTATTAGGCCTGAGCATAATGTAACCCGGCAAACTACTGAGACAGATATAAACCAGATCCTACCTCTGCCGGAACGATTAAAAAGTATTTTAAAACGCTCGTGCTATGATTGCCATAGTAATACGACGCGTTATCCCTGGTATGCTGAAATACAACCTTTCGGGTGGTGGTTGGCCGGACATATTAAAGAGGGGAAGGAAGAGTTGAATTTTAATGAATTTGGTAATTATTCCCCGCGGAAACAGCAAAGCAAATTAAAGGCTATCGCTAATAGTGTAGAAGACAGAACGATGCCGTTAGGTTCGTATACGCTTATTCATCCTAACGCGAGACTTTCTGCCACAGAAAAGACTATGGTAATCACATGGATGCAGAATATGAGAGATAGCCTCACCCAAATTAAATAGAAAATGAAAAGATTAATTTTATATCTCCTGACAATTAACTTAATAAGCACCGCATATGCGGCGCATGAAATGGGTAATAAGCACGGCGGAGAAATATTACAGCAAGTGAGTTACACGTGCAGCATGCACCCGGAAATCCATAGCAGTAAGCCGGGAACCTGCCCGAAGTGTGGTATGGCGTTAATAAGGGAAAAGGCAAAATCCGTTGCCCCGTCCGGTCAAAAGTCACAGAAACCGGGTACTTTAAAAACTGGCTCTTCATCAGGTGGGCCGACCAAAAAAGCACCTATAAAACCTACAACTCCACCTAAGCCGATAGGAAACGTATTGGCACCCACACAGAACGGTAAGGATTTGCCAGTGGAGAATAAAGTGGCACAGGATGAAAGCGCCATAAAAGGCGGCCACCCGGCAGAGAAGCCCGGGCCAACCCCCAAGCCTAAAAATGTGCGTTACGATCTATATGTAAAGGACACGACCGTCAATTATTCAGGTAAACCCAAACGGGCAATTGCCATTAACGGCAGCATACCTGCACCTACACTAATCTTTACGGAAGGGGATACCGCCGAAGTATACGTGCATAACCTGATGGATGAAGAAACATCAATCCACTGGCATGGGGTATTTCTTCCAAACGGAATGGATGGAGTACCTTACCTGACACAAATGCCGATCAAAGGACACGCGACCTATCTCTACAAATTTAAAGTGATACAGAATGGCACGTATTGGTACCACAGCCATACGAGCGTACAGGAACAATGTGGGATGTACGGTGCATTGATCTTCAATAAAGTCAATGAGCCTGAAATTCCCACCATACCTGTGGTTTTAAGTGACTGGACGGACATGAACCCGAAAGAGGTAGACCGGAGATTACACAATGCCTCCGATTGGTTTTCTATCAAAAAGGGTACTACACAAAGTTATACCGAAGCTATCAACAAGGGTTATTTCAAAACAAAGGTAGCCAATGAGTGGAAGCGAATGAACGCAATGGATGTAAGTGATGTTTTCTACGAACGTTTTCTAACCAACGGCAAGCAGACCAACGAAGTAAAGCGCTTTAAAGCTGGCGACAAGGTAAAGCTTCGTATGGTAAACGGTGGTGCCTCGACCTACTTTTGGCTTACCTGGTCAGGTGGAAAAATATCGGTTGTCGGAAATGACGGAAATGATGTACAGCCTGTCGAGGTAGACCGGCTCATCATAGCCCCTGCTGAAACCTATGATTTGATCGTAACCATTCCTGAAAACATGAGCTATGAATTTCTCGCCACAGCCGAAGACCGTACAAAATCGACATCTCTTTGGTTGGGTCAGGGTATGAAGATGCCAGCGAAACCCTTGGGCAAGCTTAAATACTTTGAGGGAATGAAGATGATGAACGGCATGATGAAAATGAACGGCGATATGGAACCGATGGGCATGCAAATGAGCAACCAGCAAATGGATATGAATGCCGTTATGTATCCTGAGATTACTGGTACGGATTATGGCCGTCAGAAAAACGAGGCTGTCATACCTGAAAATAAACCTGCTACGCAAGGCCACGAGGGGCATAATACGCAAAGCGCAAACAATAACAGTATGGCTGGCATGAATATGAGTAGTGATGATGCGGACATTGTAACGCTTAACTATGGGATGCTAAAGGCCACAGAGATAACTACGCTGCCGACCGGACCGCTTAAAGAGATGCGTTTTGAGCTTACAGGGAATATGAACCGATATGTGTGGACGATAGATAATAAAACGGTTTCTGAAAGTGATAAAATTCTGATCAGGAAAGGTGAAAACGTCCGTATCGTATTATATAATAATTCCATGATGCGTCACCCTATGCACCTGCATGGGCATGACTTCCGGGTATTGAATGGACAGGGTAAATATGCGCCCTTAAAGAACGTGTTGGATATCATGCCGATGGAAACGGACACCATAGAGTTTGCGGCAACAGAGAGCGGCGATTGGTTTTTCCATTGCCATATTCTGTACCACATGATGAGCGGAATGGGTAAAGTATTCAGCTATATCAATTCTCCGCCTAACCCGCAATTGCCAGATCCCAAATTTGCGCAGCGAAAGTTATTCAGTGATGACCGGATGTTTCATGTAATGGGAAACATTGGACTGGAAAGCAACGGAAGTGATGGTGAATTTATGGTCGCTAATACACGATACCGACTATCGACCGAATGGCGTTTAGGGCTGGAACCACACCATGGTAACGAAAGCGAAACATATTTTGGACGCTTTGTTGGGAAAATGCAATGGCTGTTCCCATTTATTGGTTTTGATTACCATCATAATAGGATGGAAAATGAAACAGAAAAAAACATGTTTGGCCAGCTCAGCAACCAGTCAAACCGAAAGGCTGCCGTGATCGGTGTTCAGTATACGTTGCCGATGCTGGTGACCGCAGAAGGCAGGTTGGACAGCAGGGGCAAACTACGTTTTCAACTGATGCGGGAAGACATTCCGATTAGCAGCAGAGTACGCTTAAATGTTATGGGCAACACGGACAGGGAGTATATGGCGGGTTTAAGATATATCGTGACCAAGTATTTTTCATTTTCTACCCATTACGATAGCGACATGGGATACGGTGCCGGGGTTACATTGACGTACTAACTATCCGTGGGATCTAATATAAAATTCCGTTTGAGTTCTAACGTAAGAAAAGTGATCACAATCATTTTTTAAGCTACCGGTTATCATGGCAATGAGCTTCAAAATGAGATTAATTTGTATCAAGTAAAATCACATTTAGCTCAAACTTAAAATTAGAAATCATGAAAAAAACGTATGCATTAGTATTGTTCATCATCACCATGATGACCGCCTTTATGGTTAGCGCACAGGCACAGACAAAACAAGACCCAGCCCATAAAATTGTCATCGATGCAAAAGGTGGCATTCACAATCACAGCGGCACCAAACTTGGCTATATTGATAAAGAGGATATCGTCCGGAACAACCAGGGACAAAAATTATATTTCATTGATAAAGATGGAAATGTAATCACTGCGGACGGAAAAAAACTCGGAAAAGCCAAAAAGAACGGCGATTATTATAATATTAAAGGTGAAAATATACTAACAGTTAAAGATAAAAGTGCAGAAGAATGCGAGATCTTAGACCCTCAGGGACATAACATGGGTACGACCCACAAAAATTACAAACAGCATGCTTGCGCCGCACATTGCTATTGGTTAATGCAGGCAGAGAAAAAACCACTGAAGAAATCATAATTATTTAATTGGCATTAAAAATTAAAGATCATGATGTACTATAATGGCAACTTCGTGGGAATGCACCTTATATGGTGGTTCGTTTGGATGATACTACTTTTCTGGATATTCGCAACACCTTATGACATCCCGGGCCAGCGAAAGAAAAAGGATTCGCCTCTTGACATTTTGCAGAAACGGTTTTCGTTGGGTGAGATAACAGCAGAAGAATACCAGGAGATGAGGAAAGTTCTTGAAGATGGTTCGCAAAAGAAATAGGCAAGACTATTTGCAATTGTAAAATGAAAACAAAATCAAGAAGCATTCTTATTAATTCCACACCAGGAAAAGTATTTGCTCAAATGGATGATTTTTCCAAAGCAGGAATGCACATGAGCGAAAAGTCCATGATGATGATGGGCAGTAAATTGACACTGCAGCAAATTTCATCTAACGCAACAGGGCTTGGTGCAACGTATCGCTGGTATGGAAAAATGATGGGAATGAATCTTGATTTTAGTGAAACGGTTACAAAATGGCAACCGCCCCAATATAAAAAATGGGAAACAGTGGGCGAAGCAAAAATTATTATCATGTCGTGGTACCGGATGTGGTTTGAAATAACACCTGACGAAAACGGAGCTATTGTTAAGCTATCAATCAGTTATTTGCCACCACCACAATGGTTTTATAAAGTTCTTTCTTTCTTTTTTGCAGGTTGGTACTGTAATTGGTGTTTAAGCAATATGCTGAACGATACAAAGCGGACATTAGAAAGAAACTCTGAAGGCATGAACGTGGGTGATAAATTTAAAAAAGCTGCTTCATATAAGTAATTATTAATCTCAAACTCTGCCAATTGATCCAATAATTATGAGTATTAAGCCATATTCAGCAAGTGTACTTTCCTTAGGCGGTTTATTTCTGATGATGATGGGGTTATACTTTGTTTTTTTTCGGTCGCCTTTATTACCCGAAGACTTGCGCTATATGGAGACAACATTGAAAAGTGTAAAAGAGAATATACCAGGTTTAGCGAATTGGTTACAAAAGGTTTTTTGGGTAATGGGGGGTTACATTTTTACTACAGGATTACTTACAGTTTTTATATCGTTTACTTCTTTCCGTATACGTACGCAGGAAGCATTTACCGTCGTTATTTTGGCGGGGGGCAGTTCCATAGTCTTAATGACCGCGATCAATTTTATAATCGGTTCTGACTTTAAATGGCTTTTGTTAATTTTTACACTACCCTGGTTAATTGCATTAATTCTTTACAAACTTCACAGATAAATACGAAATGGAGCATCAACCCTTAAAAATGGAGAATATGGAACATTCAAAAATGGATCATGGGAAGATGCGTAACGGCCATGACCAACACATGGGAATGTCGGAACACGACCACCACGCCATGATGATCGCTGATTTTAAAAAGCGGTTTTACGTGGTGCTGGCGCTAACTGTTCCTATTATGCTATTATCGCCCATGATACAGCATTTTATGGACGTCAATTGGGCTTTTGCGGGCTCTTCCTACATTTTGTTTGCCTTGTCATCCGTTGTATTTATATACGGTGGCTGGCCATTTTTAACGGGTTTAGTTGAGGAGGTGAAAGCTAAAAATCCGGGAATGATGTTCCTGATCGGCTTTGCAATAACAGTTGCTTATAGCTATAGCGTTGCCATAGTTTTTGGCTTAAAAGGAATGGACTTCTTTTGGGAGTTGGCTACGCTTATTCTGATTATGCTTTTGGGGCATTGGATAGAAATGCGGTCTGTGATGGGCGCATCAAATGAATTGGAATTATTGGTCAAGCTAATGCCTGCCGATGCGCACATGGTCATGAAGGACATGATACATGACGTAAAGACGGATACTTTAAAAGAGCATGATATCATCCTGGTTAAGCCCGGCGAAAAAGTCGCCGCCGATGGTATAATACTGGAAGGCGAAAGTTATTTGAACGAATCCATGCTGACCGGGGAATCTAAGCCGGTACAAAAAGTAAAAGGCGATAAAGTGATCGCCGGGTCCATCAATGGGAATGGTTCGTTTAAGGTAACCGTATCCCACGCGGCAAAAGACTCCTATCTGTCGCAGGTGGTTAAACTGGTCGATGATGCACAAAAATCAAAATCTCAAACACAGCTTTTAGCAGATACAGCAGCCAAATGGTTAACGGTGATTGCATTAGTAACCGGCATCGGCACATTTCTGTATTGGTATTTAACCGGGCAAACTTTAGCATTCGCTATGGAACGGATGGTAACCGTTATCGTTATTTGCTGCCCCCATGCTTTAGGTTTGGCGGTACCGCTGGTGGTGGCTAAGTCAACTGCTTTATCAGCCAAACATGGCTTGCTCATTAAAAACAGAACCGCGTTCGAGAACGCAAGGAAAATTACCACCATTGTTTTTGATAAAACGGGTACATTAACGGTTGGTAAATTCGAAGTATCAAAAGTCGTATCGCTGAATAAAGATATTAAGGAGAATGAACTGATCCGTCTGGCATCCGCTTTAGAACAAAAGTCGGAACATCCTATCGCAACAGGTATCCTCCAAAAGGTAAAAGACTTAAAACTGGCGATTCCACCTGCCGAAAACTTTAAAGCTATAACAGGCAAGGGCGTTGAAGCAACCGTAGAGGGCAAAAAGCTATTAGTAGTTAGTCCCGGTTATTTAACGGAAAATAAATTGAATCTACCGGATGGCTTTACTGCAAATGATACAGAAACTGTTGTTTTTGTACTAATGGAAAATAAATTAGCCGGATACATTGCATTATCAGATGAGATACGTCCCGAATCAGCGGAAGCTATAAAAACCCTAATGGACGAAAACATTAAGTCTATTCTGCTTACCGGAGATAATCAAAAAGTTGCCGCGAGTGTGAGTAAAACTTTAGGTATGGATAGTTTTATTGCCGAAGTATTGCCGCATCAAAAATTGGAGAAAATTAAAGAATTACAATCCAAAGGTGAGTTTGTGGCGATGACCGGAGATGGCGTAAATGACGCTCCTGCGCTGGCCCAGGCAGATATTGGTATAGCAGTAGGCTCTGGAAGCGATATAGCCGCAGAAACTGCGGGAATAGTATTAGTGAACAGTAATCCCAAAGACATTGTTAGCCTGATCTTATTTGGCAAAGCGACTTACCGCAAAATGATCCAAAACCTGGCTTGGGCGACAGGATACAATGTAATCGCGCTGCCATTGGCGGCGGGAGTATTATTTAACCAGGGCATTTTATTAAGCCCCGCAGCCGGTGCGGTGTTGATGACGGTAAGTACGGTTGTGGTTGCTATAAACGCGAGTCTGTTAAAAGTAAAATCTTAATACCACCAACAGGAATAAAGAATTAAAATAAATTAATAAGTATATTCGTATCAATGAAACGTACCGCGCTTATCTTATTAACGGCTATTTACCTGTTATCCTGTGTGGGTATAGGCATCAACCGTTTTTATTGCTGCGGTAAGCTGGCTTCAATTAAGCTAACCTATGCTACTGCGGCCCATACAGACAAAGAGAATTGCTGCAAAAATGAGGTAAAAACCTTTAAAGTAAAGGATACGCATGTTAACGCATCGGCTTTCTCTTTAACTGATCTTTCCCCGGCGATCCTGCCATCATTAAGCACCTGCTCCGCTGCTATCCCAGTAAATGAACAAATAACAACGATCGGCTATCAAAGCCACGCCCCACCGGGGAACCTCGCGATACCCATCTATACTTTGAACTGCGCCTACAGGATCTGACCTGTACTTTTCTTAGCCCGTACGTCTGTACCTGGCTATATTCCCTTGTAATCCATCTTAATTCATAACTGTGTATAGGTTTTGCCTATGCTATTTCATTCATTTTTTAATTTTTAAACACATGAAAAAAGTAATGCTGATGGCTATTGCCATCCTGTTTTCTGTATCGACCGTTTTTGCAGCGCATACCATCACAGCGGTATCAGACACCACCAAAACCAAAAAGGTAAAACCGGCCCCTAAAGTACAATACACCTGTACCATGCACCCGGAAGTGATCAGTGACAAACCAGGCAAATGCCCTAAATGCGGCATGACGCTGGTTGAAAAAAAGCCAACAAAGAAGAAAGCTGCACCCATGAAGATGTAAAACCTGCCGGCCCCGCCTGTTGCGGGGCTGGTTAAAGCAATTAAGATGATTAATCAACTCATTTCCCTGTCCTTAAAAAACAGGTATATCGTTTTACTGGCGGCTATCGCCCTGTTTGCCTGGGGCGCTTATGCGGTCAGGGAAAACCCAATCGATGCCATACCCGACCTGTCGGATAACCAGGTGATCGTATTTACCGAATGGCAAGGGCGAAGCCCGCAAATTATGGAAGACCAGGTAACCTACCCGTTGGTAAGTAACCTGCAAGGTATCCCCAAAGTCAAAGCCATCCGCGCGACCTCCATGTTCGGGATGAGCTTTGTGTATATCGTTTTTGATGATGAGGCCGATGTATACTGGGCACGGAGCCGGGTACTGGAAAGGCTCAATTATGCGCAGCGTTTATTACCCGAGGGTATCACGCCAACATTGGGGCCGGACGGCACAGGTGTGGGCCATATATTATGGTACACCTTAGACGCCAGAGGCATGGATCTGGGCGAACAAAGAGCGCTACAGGACTGGTATGTAAAGTTGGGATTACAAACCGTCCCAGGTGTAAGCGAAGTCGCCTCTTTCGGCGGCTTTGAAAAACAATACCAGGTCGCCATTGACCCGCACAAACTCAATTATTATAATATCCCGCTATCGCAGGTGCTGAAAGCGGTGAAAAGTAACAACAATGACGTGGGCGGGCGCAAGTTTGAAATGAATGGCACAGGTTATATCGTTCGCGGCCTGGGGTATATCAAAAGCTTAGCGGATGTGGAAAATATCCCAGTTGGTGTGATCAATACGATACCGGTGAAGATCAAAGATATTGCCACCGTGCAAATGGGAGGCGATGAACGGCTGGGCATCTTCGACCGGAACGGTGACGGCGAAGCGGTCGGCGGCATCGTGGTGATGCGCTACGGCGAAAATGCGGATCAGGTGATTCACGCGGTTAAGGATAAAATGGCCGATATTCAAAAAGGCTTGCCTGCGGGTGTCAGCTTTAAGATCGCTTATGACCGCAGCGAACTCATTGAAAACGCGGTTAGTTCAGTCAAACACACACTGATCGAGGAGATGATAGTCGTTTCCATCATTGTTATCCTGTTCCTGTTTAGCTGGCGAAGCGCTTTAAGTATCATTATACAAATCCCCATTACGATAGCCGCCGCATTTATTTTATTAAATGCTTTTGGCATCAGTTCCAATATCATGTCACTAACGGGTATCGCTTTAGCCATCGGGGTAATTGTCGATAATGGGATTGTCATGGTCGAAAACTCGCATAGGAATTTATCCATCGCACAACAAAAAGAAAAGTCATGATTCTGGCAGAACGAATTAAAATCATAGAAGCTTCCTGCAAGCAGGTTGGCCGCGGCGTGTTCTTTTCAACGCTGATCATTGTCGCGTCATTCCTGCCGGTATTTTTACTGGAGGGGCAAGAGGGCAAACTGTTTGGACCATTAGCCTGGACAAAAACATTTATACTGGCCATTGATGCGATACTGGCAGTAACATTAGCGCCCGTTCTCATTTCTTTCTTTTTGAAAGGAAAGCTGCGGACAGACGACCATAACCCGCTTAACCGTGGATTAGAGCGGCTATACCGGCCGATATTGAATTGGTGCGTAACCTGGCGTAAAACCACCATTGGTATCAATATCATTGCGCTGCTCATCAGCATACCCATGTTATTAAGCTTAGGCAGTGAGTTTATGCCGCCATTGGATGAGGGAACAATCCTTTTTATGCCAGTAACCCAGCCGGATGTTTCCAATGCACAGGCCAAGCAATTATTGCAGGTACAGGATAAGATCATCAAAAGCGTACCCGAAGTAAAAAGTGTTTTAGGAAAAGCAGGCAGGGCGAATACAGCTACGGATAATTCACCCATCAGCATGACCGAAACCATTATCCTGTTAAAACCGAAAGACGAATGGCGCAAGGGCATTAAAAAGGAAGATATTATCAATGAGCTGAATGCCAAGCTGCAAATCCCCGGTGTGGTGAATGGCTGGACACAGCCCATCATTAACCGGATCAATATGCTGTCCACAGGTATCCGTACCGATGTGGGACTAAAAGTTTACGGCCAGAACCTGGATACGATCAATGCTTTGGCTACCCAAATGAAAATGTCCCTGCAAGGCGTAAATGGCGTAAAAGATCTTTATGTTGACCCGATCACGGGTGGCAAGTACCTGGACATACTGGTGAACAAAAATGCCATTGGCCGTTACGGTTTAAGCGTGGACGATGTGAACGAGGTAGTCGAAAGTGCTTTGGGCGGTATGAATTTAACAACGACCGTGGAGGGCAGGCAGCGCTTTAGCATTAACGCGCGTCTGGCGCAGGACTACCGGAACAATTTAGATGCGATCAAAGGCACTTTAGTACAAACAAGCAATAACGGCCCCCTACCGCTGTCATCCGTTGCGGATATCAGGATCAGCGATGGCCCCGCCATGATCCAATCGGAAAACGCTTTATTAAGAGGCACTGTATTGTTTAACGTGCGTGACCGCGATCTGGGCAGTACGGTAAAGGAAGCGCAGGACAAATTAAACACAATGGTTAAAACACTGCCTAAAGGCTATTATATCGAGTGGAGCGGCCAGTATGAAAACCTGATCCGTGCGGAGCGTACTTTAAAGATGATCTTACCCATTGTACTGGTTATCATTTTCGCCTGCCTGTATTTCGCTTTTCATTCTATCCGTGAAGCATTTTTTAGCCTGATCTCTATTCCTTTTGCCCTCATTGGCGGTGCCTATATGGTATATTTCTTCGGAGTGCATTTATCAGTAGCTGTTGCGGTCGGCTTTATCGCGCTGTTTGGTATCGCCGTGGAAACGGGTATTGTGATGGTCATTTACCTGAATGATGCCATGCAGCAATTAGTATCACTAAAAGGTAATTCAAAGGAAACCATCACCCCTGAAGATCTGCGGGTTTACGTGATGAATGGCGCGGTGAAACGCTTACGCCCTAAACTGATGACGGTCTGCGTGGCCCTGTTTGGTTTAGTACCAGTACTATGGGCAACCGGGACGGGCAGCGATGTGATGCTACCTATCGTGCTGCCGATGATCGGCGGGGTTTTAACTTCCTCCACGCATATTTTATTGGTCACCCCGCTCATCTTCTTGATGGTAAAGGAGTATGAGCTTAAAAAACATGGCAAACTGGAAGTATTGGAGGTAAAGGAATAATGAAAAAATATCAAATTATAGTTACGGCATTAATGTGCATCGCAGGCTTTGCGAAAGCACAGCGCTTCTCTTTAGACAGTGTTTTAGCCAGCGTTCGCGTTAACCCTGCAATAATGGCTTATGATGCTAAAGCCAGCGCACAGGATGCTTACGCAACCGGTGCAAAAAGTTTGGACGCACCCAAGGTAAGCGCGGGCCAGTACCAGGTACCCTATCAGCTGAGCCCGAAAGGGGGTGCCTTTATGATACAGGCAGAGCAAATGTTTACCAATCCGGCCAAGCTAAAGGCCAGGGAAGATTACATGAAAGGCTTATCCAATATAACTAAGGAAGATAAGAACTACCTTAAAAATCAGCTCATCGCCCAGGCAAAGCAATATTATTACGAACGGGTAGTATTGGAAAAGAAAATGGCTTTGCTACAGCATACGCAGGATTTACTGGAGTATATGCTCAAGGATGCCAATATCCGGCTGACCTACGGCAAGGAAAAGCTACCTAATATTTATAAAGCCAAAGCAGAACTGTTTGAGCTGGATAATGCCCGGGACCAGATCAATAATGAGATCAGTCAAAAGAATATCCTGCTCAATACGCTGATGAACCGGGACAAACAAACGCCATTTTCGGTGGATACCAGTCTTGTTTTGAAAGATTACGACACTGCGTTAACCGACACGGCCAGTCTTGCCGGCAACCGCAGCGATATTAAAGGCATTAGCCGCAATATTGACTTGCAAACTTTGAATGCGCAAATGGAATACAGCAAGCGCAAGCCGGATTTTGGTTTGCAGGCCGGGCATATGTTCAGTTATGGCGGTAATGCCAATCAATATATCTTAATGGGTTCGGTAACCATCCCTATTGTTCCCTGGGCGTCCAAAGAATATAAGGCTAACCTGAAAGGTATTCGTTACGAAGTGAAGGAACTGCAGCAAAAGAAGCTGGATATAATGAACCAGGCACAGGGGCAGCTGGCCGGATTGCGAACGGACATGAGCAGTAAGAAAAGGCAGTTGAAAAACTACCATCAAAATATCATCCCTGCTTTGCAGAACGGTTACAAAACAGCACTGCAAGCTTATGACCAGAATACCGGCGACCTGCCAGCCGTATTGAGCAGCATTAGAGACCTGCAAATGGCAAGGATGGGTGCTTTAGACCGCTTGCAGGAATTATTAACCTTACAGGTAGCTTATGAAAGGGAATATGAAAGCAATTAAAATTATCCTGTTGGTCTTTATTGCGGTCTTTAGCGCCTGCTCTAATCCTAAACCTGCGCCAGCTATAGTGCAGGCAAAAAGCGAGGTAAAATATACCTGCCCGATGCATCCGCAGATTTTACAGGATCATCCGGGGAGCTGCCCTATTTGCGGCATGACGCTGGTTAAAAAATCAGGTCAGGCCAGTGAAGGTGCCGGTATCAGTTTGAACACCGTTTTAGAACCGGTTAATGGCTCGGTCGTTTCTTCGGTCAAAGCAATTGTACCTGAACAAAAAGAAGCCCCAACCATTATTTCGGCTGATGGGTATCTGGATTTTGATACGCGGACCTTTAACAATATCGCATCCCGTTTTTCAGGGCGCATAGAAAAGCTCTACATCAAATATGCTTTTCAGAAAATTTATCAGGGGCAACGCATTTTTGATATTTACAGCCCGGAACTGATTACTGCACAGCAGGACTTAATTTTTGTCCTAAAAAACTCCCCGCAGGAAATTGGATTGCTCAATGCGGCAAAACAAAAATTACTGTTACAGGGAATGACCAACGAACAGGTCAACCAGGTTATTAAGACCGGCAAGCCGTTTTACAGCCTACCCGTTTATAGTGCTTATGAGGGGCATGTACATGATATGCCGCATGGACAAATGGGTGGTGCATCAGCAACAACGCCCTCCGATATTGCTAATAATCTGCCATTGACCATTAAAGAGGGTATGTATGTTCAAAAAGGGCAAACCTTGTTTAATGTGGTTAATCCGCATATGCTATGGGCGATCATCAAAGTTGACCGCACCGATATGGCTGCATTAAAATTAAACCAGCCGGTAAAAATTACCCTGCCCGATCTGCCGGGTAAAACACTTGCTGGAAAGGTGAACTTTATAGAACCGGTTTTACAGAACGGCGATAAGACAACGAGTATCCGGGTTTATTTGGATAATATGGATCACGAGTTGAAAGTAAACAGCCTGGTCAAAGCCGGGATACGGACCGGGCAAACAAAGGGCCTATGGATACCGCGATCTGCATTGGTTGATCTGGGCAGCAGACAAATTATTTGGCTTAAAAAGGGCCCATCTTACCAGGCGCATCAGGTTAATACGGGCACAATAATTGGCGCTCAAATACAAATTACTAAAGGTTTAGCCGTTACCGATAGCCTGGCTTCAAATGCTCAATACCTGACAGACAGCGAAAGTTTTATTAAAACAAAAGGAAATGAATAAGAACCTATTATTAGCCTTAATATCCGGGTTGCTTTTTACGGCCTGCAAGCAAAAACCGCAACAGTTAGCCGTGCAGCAAAGTAACGCGTACTATACCTGTTCCATGCACCCGCAGGTACATGAGGAACATCCCGGCAACTGCCCCATTTGTGGTATGAAACTGATCAAAGTCGAACTGACGGGTACAGGCACCACCGATAAAATCACGCTAACCGCTACCCAATTACAGCTTGCCGGAATCCAAACAGATACGGTACGCGATGAAAATACCGGTAGCGAAAAGACGCTGACAGGTACGGTAACCACCAACGAAAGTACTGCAACCGAGTTCAGTGCAAGGATTGGGGGACGGATACAGCAGTTGTTTGTTAGGACAGTGGGTGAAAGAATTGGTGTTGGGCAAGCTGTTTATTCAATTTACAGCGAAGATCTACAGGAGGCTGAAAAAGAATATCTGCTGGCCAAACAGCAGCAAAAGCTATTACATAACCCGGATGTAGATTACGGGCAACTGATCAGTGCCGCAGAAAACAAACTATTGCTATGGGGTCTATCATCCGCGCAGATCAAAAATCTGGCAGCCTCGGGGAAGGTATCAGCCACGACAACCGTACTAAGCAAGATTGGTGGAACCGTTAGCGAAATTTCGGTTCATGAGGGTGATTATGTGACCGAGGGGATGACGATCTTGAAAACACAGGCATTGAATACCTTGTGGGTAGAAGCGCAATTATATGCCAGCGATGCCGTCCATTATAAAGAGAATGACCGGGTAACTCTTGCCTTTCCTGACCTGAATGGACAAGTAATCAATGGTAAGGTAGAATTTATCAATCCTGAATTATCGGAAGCCTCCAAAGTAGACCTGATAAGAGTAAGTATCGCCAATGCCCAGGGGTTGATACGACCTGGAATGCTGGCCTATATTTCCATTGGTGGCAGTGCAACACGTTCTTTAGCTGTACCGGCATTGGCGGTCTTGACAGATGGTAAGGGTAGCAAGGTCTGGGTTAAAAATACGGATGGCAGTTTTTCATCCCGGATTATCACCACAGGTTCTGGAAACCGATTTTATGTCCCTGTCCACTCAGGATTAAGTTCGGGTGACATTGTGGTAACCAACGGCGCTTATTTATTAAACAGCGAGGCGATTTTTAAAAATGGTAATGAAAGCAAGGCCGGGATGAAAATGTAAAGGACTAAATGCCGGTCAATTCCCGGTAAGTCGCTGCAATCAATAATTTTTTCACTTCGGTCTCCTCAATGAGTTCAACACGGATCATCCAGGCCTGGCCAAAAGGATCGTTGTTGACCAATTCCGGCTGCTGAACCAATTGCTGGTTGACCGCTGTCACCTTACCCGTAACTGGCATGAACAGGTCGCTGGTCGTTTTGACTGCTTCAACCGAGCCGAATATCTCATCTGCTTTGAAATACTGGCCGACATTTGGCAATTCAACAAAAACGATCTCACCTAATTCCCTTTGCGCAAATTCGGTAATGCCGATGGTGCCGGTCTGGCCGTCTACCTGTAGCCAGGCATGTTCTTTGGAATACAATAAATTTTCAGGAAAATTCATGATTATAGGTTTTAATAGGCATTTCGTAATCTGTCGGCAAATTCATCAGGCAACAGGCTTTCTTCGATGGCTTTTGCAGACCGTTCGACGTCATAGGCCACACGGATGAATTCTGCCTGGATACTGTCTTTATCGATTAGTGAGCTGTTATCCGTTAGCCTTAACATCACATAGCAACCATTAGGATTACCGTCTTTTGGTTTACCCACTGATCCGATATTGATCACGTGTTTGTGTTTCTTTTTAGCATCAATAATGCGGTGGTAAGGTTTATGCGAATGCCCCACGCATAAAATATCGGCTTTCGCTTTCTTCATCATATCCAGCAAATAAGTTTCGTCCGTATCTTCCAGCACGTATTCGTCCACACTCTGGGTGCTGCCATGCGCCAGTACTACATT
This sequence comes from uncultured Mucilaginibacter sp., assembly GCF_946479965.1. Next base: position 38,262 of record NZ_CAMLHX010000007.1, read on the forward strand.
TAAAGGCTCGCTATCATTCAATTTGAATTCTAACCGTATGTGCGCAGGTAATGTACTGAGGTAATCTCTGTTAGCCTGCTTTACGATGTGATATGCATGGTTCTTGCCGCTTTCGGTCAAATGATGTTGAAGCGTAACAAGATATTTCGCTTTTAAATCATGGTTGCCTGCAAGCGTTGCAATGCCGCGTCTGCGGATTTCATCGATAATCTCATTGGGCCAGATATGATAGCCGATCAGATCGCCCAGGCAATAAACCGCATCGGGTTTACGGCTGTCCAGGTCGGCAAGAAAAGCTTCAAACGCAGGCAGGTTTGCGTGTATGTCGGAAAAAAGCGCAATTCTCATATTCTATAAATTATCTTCTGGGCATATAGATGATGATGCAGGCACCAATTACAGCCATTGCAGCACCTATCAGATCGTATTTGTCGGGCTTAAAGCCATCTACCTTCCAGGCCCAGATTAGAGCCAAAGTAATAAAAACTCCTCCGTAGGTAGCATACACTCGGCCGAAGTTTGCAGTCTGCCATGTCGCGACAACGCCATATAGCGCAAGTATTATTCCACCCAAAAGGCCATACCACCACGGCTTGTCGGCTTTCAGCCATTGCCAAACTAAATAACCGCCGCCTATTTCAAATAGCCCGGCCAGTACGAATAATGCGAATGATTTAATGATGCTCATATCGTAAATGTCCCAAAATTCAGGCGTTCCTTAACATGTCTGCATACTCATTAGGCAGCGGACTGTTTTCAACGGCCTGCGCTGCTTTCTCAACATCATAGTCAAAGCGGATAAATTCAGCCTGTATGCTGTCTTTTTCCTTAATTGAGCTGTTTTCATTGATGTGTAGCAATACATAGCCACCTCTTGGGTCTTTATCCTTTGGCTTTCCTACCGAGCCGATATTGATGGCATGGCGGTAATGCGTATCTTCCATGACTTCGGTCGGCAAAATGCGGTGATAGGGCTGGTGCGTATGGCCGAAACAAAGAACGTCTGCATCGGCGCCTTCCATGATGCGCAGCAGGCTTTTTTCGTCACGATCTTCAAACAAATATTCATTTACCTTGCGGGGGCTGCCATGCACCAGCAGCACATTTAACTTGTCGTTATTTAGTTGAAACTCCAGTTTGATATGCGCAGGCAGCGTGCGTAAATAAGCGCGTTGTTCGTCTTTTACGATCTCATTGGTATAGGCAATGGAGATTTTGCCCATCGCCTTTTCTTCATCGGTTTTATAGGCGCAACCGCAATCATCACTATGGCGGCCAATACCGAAATCGTAATTGCCGGTTATGCAGGGAATATTTCGTTTACGGATTTCATCAATGACCTCGTTCGGCCAGATATTATAGCCGACCAGGTCACCAAGGCAGTAAATGGCATCAGGTTGACGTGTTTCCACATCGGCAAAGAAAGATTCCAGTGCAGGCAGGTTGGCATGTATGTCTGAAAAAAGAGCGATTTTCATTTTTGTATTTTAATTAAATGGAGGTTTGTTGTTCTATATATTGTTGGATTTCTGCTACAGTGTCACGTGCTGATCGCCCTACACCGATGAGGGTTGCGGACGCATATCCTGTCCAGTTACCATAGCCAACCATCCATAGTCCCGGAACGTCGTTCGCCCGAGTACCGATGGTACTTGCTTTGTGGTCCTGTCCAATAATACCCAATGGGGTTAAAAAATCTGTTGCAAGCTTAAAGCCGGTGCACCAAACGATAGCGTCAAACGCCTCTTCCGTCCCATCATCCCAAATCACCCCTGAAGCATTCAAAGCCCGAAAATGTCCTTTGCTGTAAAGTATTCCCCGGTCTCTTGCCGCTTTCACAGGTGGAACCATTACAATATTACCGACATTGTAATCCGCTGAATTAAAAGGTTTACCTTCTTTCTGAGCTTTATATTTGGCAGATGCTACGTTAAAGAGTACACTGCCATCCACATCGTCAGGAAGAAAGACAGGGGGCGACAGCGTCGACCAAACTGTCTCAGTTACTTCTGATATTTCTGCATAGAGTTGCGCTCCCGAATTACCACCGCCGACAACAAGTACTTTTTTCCCTTTCAACAGCTGTGGATTGCGGTATTGAGCCGAATGCAACTGCAAGCCTTTGTAAATGGAACTGCCCGGTAACGCGGGAACATAGGGCGATTGCCAATTGCCCGTAGCAGCAACGATCGCCTTCGCTTGATAAGTGCCCTTGTCGGTCATTAGATCAAATCCCACCTCTGTTTGATGAACAGATGCGACATTGACCGGCCGCTTTATCGGTAACTCGTATTTTTTTTCATATGCACACAGGTATTCCAGCACTTCCTGACGGGAAGGAAATTGGCTTTCCGATTCCGGCATTGGCCATCCGGGAAGCGAGCTATTCTTTGCCGGGGAAAAGAGGGTCAATGAATCCCAGGTATGCCGCCATGAGCCGCCACAAGTAGACTGATTGTCCAGTAACATATAATCCAATCCTGTCCTTTTCAGATAATATCCGCAAGCGAGTGCGCTTTGTCCACCTCCGATAACAATAACGCTAGCCTTATTCATTTTTCCTAAACCGTTTTTAAAGTATTCTTGGCGAAGTACTTCTTACGGAAGTAAAAGGCAAGATTAACCAGAGCAATTAGCGCGGGCACTTCCACCAGCGGGCCGATAACGCCTGCAAAGGCTTCGCCGGAATTGATACCAAACACACCAATAGCAACCGCAATAGCCAATTCAAAATTGTTGCCGGTCGCGGTAAAGGCAATAGAAGTGCTACGGCTGTAATCCGCACCAAACGACTTGCCGATAAAGAAGCTCAGTACGAACATGATTGTAAAATAAATCACCAGCGGTATGGCAATGCGGATCACATCGAACGGAATCTGTACGATCAGATTCCCTTTCAGGCTGAACATTACCACAATGGTAAACAGTAAAGCAATCAAGGTTATCGGCGATATGAAGGGCACATATTTCGTTTGAAACCATTCCTCGCCTTTGATCTTGATTAGCGCATAACGGCTGATAATGCCTGCGGCAAATGGAATACCCAGATAGATGCCTACACTTTTGGCAATCTCGCCGATGGTAATGTTAACAGCCAGGCCCTCCAATCCAAACAGCGGCGGTAACAGGGTGATAAACACATAAGCGTATACGCTGTATAACAACACCTGAAAGATACTATTCATAGCAATCAAACCAGCGGCGTATTCGCGGTTGCCCTCCGCCAGTTCGTTCCATACCACCACCATTGCAATACAGCGTGCAAGACCGATCAGGATCAGCCCCACCATATAGGCCGGATGATCTCGTAACAAGGTTATAGCCAGTACGAACATAAGTATCGGCCCGATGATCCAGTTGAGAATGAGCGAGGCGCTCAATACTTTGGTGTCCTTAAACACTTCACCCATGTTTTCGTATTTCACTTTGGCAAGCGGCGGGTACATCATCAGTATAAGGCCGATAGCCAAAGGGATATTGGTTGTGCCTGATGAAAAGGAATTGATAAAGCTGGATGATGAAGGGATAAAATAACCAACCCCTACGCCGATGGCCATGGCCAGGAATATCCATAGTGTAAGATAGCGGTCTAAAAAACCGAGTTTTTTTCGTTCTGCCACTGGGGCACAATTATTTGCTGACATGATTTATTTCTGGTATTTGTGTGTTTATCGTATGAATAAGTTGCTTGTTGAAATGCTCAAAATTAATGGTTATTGCCGCAAGATTTTCAAGGTTTAACTTGTAGAAACTCTCCCCGCATCGTTTCTCTCGTATGATCAGTTTTTCTGATTTCATCGCCAACAAATGTTTGTCGATGGATTTAGGCATTAACGGCAACAGGTAAAACTCGCTATCCGATACCCAGTCATTGCTATTAAGCATAACTTTCAGAATACTTACCCTTACAGGTAGAGCAAGTATTCTAAAAAAATCAGCGATAACAACGTCATGGTGATTGTAATCCTCCTGGCTGAACAATGCCATGATTAGCTATTTAAATGACGGTTTATAAAACCCGCAGAATAGGCTTTTATCATATCGCGTACCCGCCGGAATTCTTCCAATATTTCTTCAGGCGTTCCGGTAGCCTTAGCGGGATCGGGAAAGTTTTCATGGAAACGTTGAACCTTACCTGGAAAGAAGGGACAGGCTTCATTGGCGTTGTCACATACCGTTATCACCATGTCAAATGGGATAGCGTTATACTCATCCACATGGTTAGAAGTGTGCTTGGAAATATCAATATGATCTTCCGCCATGACCGCTACGGCTTTTGGATTAACGCCATGCGTTTCTATCCCTGCGCTGTAAATGTTTGCTTTGTCACCTGCGTAAAAACGCAGATATCCTTCGGCGATCTGGCTGCGGCAACTATTGCCGGTGCAAAGCACTAATATATTTTTTTTGCTCATAATTCTTTTTTCATCACAATCGCTGATACCGGGCAAACGTGGCTGAACTCGGTTGATCGCTGAACTTCAGTCGGTACATCTTCTCTCGTTATTTTGATAAACTTCTTTTGCTCGAAGTAAGCAGGGGCAGTTTCCGTCAGCAAATACAAAGCTGAAAGGCCATTCTTTTTGCTGATGCTGTCCAATCTTGCCAATAGCTTGCCTGCAATTCCGATACTTCTATGTTCAGGATGAACAGCCAAAGAGCGCAACAAGCCATAATTGTCGTAAATTTCCACACCACCGACACCAACCACGCTACCATCCTGAATGGCCACGATGAAGTTAGCCAGTGTTTGCGGCAAATCGGCTACCGGCAGCTTTTCAGCAGCAAGTAGCTCGATCACTTTCTCTCTATAAGGTTGAGCTTGGTCAATAATCATAAGCATTGTTTAGCAGCAGCCTCCACCTGGCGTACAACATGCCTCAACAGGTGCAGCCAGATTTACTAATTGTACTTTGGGCTTTTCCGCTGCCGCAGGTGCACAACACTCTTCGCCTTTATCATTCGTACCGCAACTGCCGCCACGGCTAATCGCTTTGCACTGTACCGCATCAGGGCGCAGATCAACCAATAACCCTTCACCCTGTACCGTGATTTCGCTGGGGAACATTTGGCGGGTATCAAACTGTGAATTGCCAAACTCGATCTTTACAATACCGTTTGGATTCAGCGGCAGCATTTTTTCGACGATGTTAACGATAGACAGCGCCTTGCTCACTTTCATGGAGCGGTCTTGTTGATCGTTTTCCGGCACCCATAATTGTACGATAATCTCTGTCCAGGCATTCATCACACCACCGCAATCAACGGAGGTAATAGGTGCCTGTTTGATTTCGGTTATATGGTAGGCTGCATCTACCAGTTTGCCCTCAGCATACTGGAATTGCAGGTCAAGATCGGGATGTTGCAAAAGCGTTTCTTTAAAGTTTTGCCAGTTCATTGTCTCTGTCGTGTTCATGATCGTACTCCATTATATTATTGCAATATTGCGATGTATTAATTCAAATTTTTTTTAGCAGCAGGTAGGCTCCTTATAAGTAGAAAAGAAACCGTCCAGTTGACCTTTAAAGGTATTCCAAACAGTCGGGTTGATGCAATAGCAAATGCTTACCCCTTCAATTGTGCCTTGGATCAATCCTGCGTTTTTCAGTTCCTTTAAATGTTGGGAGATTGTCGCCTGTGCCAACCCTAATTCATCTACCAGATCGCCACAGATACAGGCATTCGATTTAATGATCTCCTGTAAAATGGCGATACGCGCAGGATGGGCTATAGCTTTTAAAAGCGTTGCAAGCCTGTTCTGCTCTTCGGTAAATATTTCCGTCTTGGTAAGTCCCATTATTTTATATTGCAATATTACGATTAATATCTTTATGATTAAAAAAAAAGGGAAATAAACTTTATATACTATTACTCCTTATAAACGGAAGGCTAATTTGCCGATTGAACAGCCTTTCCAACCATCTGATTTTTTTAAACGCAAAGGTAAAGCCCCCTTCGCTGCTGTCAAGGGTATATAAACCCTGCACCGTGCCGGGCCCTTGACAACTGCTCACTGTGCTTTTAAAACCTTGCATTAAAAAACTCAAATGTACTGTTATGGAAAGCCTGGTATTAAATCTTCAATCAAAAAATCAAATCACCGCCCACATGAAAGACAACCACATGATGGTCTATGAAAGAGTTATCTTTCAGGAAATGATCACGGCTATTGATGCCGGGAATCAAACGCAACTCGATTGGTTCCGTACTTTCGGTGATACATTTCGCACAATTACCATGAATGTTTACGCCTATCGTAAAGGGCTTGAGTTCGGGTTTACGCAAATAAGTTTTGACAAATACGGTTGGTTTAGCAGGCCATTGTTTTTAGATGCCGAAGAACTGGCCTTTGGTGACACCAGCCGCTACGGCAATTACAGCAGTATTAAATTAGGCAAGGGTCTTAACGACATCTGGACTTATGCCATATCTTACAGCTACGGTGTTGCCGGTGGAGGTTACAGCCTTTCGGTATATGGCAAAAAATTTAAAAACAGGATGGATGCACTAACTGTAGCCCTGAATGATTTAAAATCAAAAATGGTTGCTAAGATCGGCAGTACTGATACCCTGAACGATAAACAGCCGATTATTCTGGCGACATTACGGGACATCGAAAAGGCACAAATCAAAATGGTGCAACTCAGCTTGTTTTGATAATAACTTGTCCTATATATGAATTATCCCTTATCATCAGTGCTGGTAGTGTGGTGATTGCAGCAAGTGCATTTGAATTAGCCAGCTCTTTACGCAAAACGCGTTAATATAAAAATTTACAAAAATTGCGTTTAAATTTTTAGGGAAGCAGGATAATACAGTTTCCATCGCGAATCATAAGCGGGAGAAATAAGCTCATAGTCTAAATAGAAATCATAGCTTTTCGCTCGTGACGAAAATAGCTTGATTTCACCAATGGAATAGTTCCCGGCTCTTTCCATATAAAATCCAATACATTGATGATAAGGATACAAATAGTCCAGTTCATCCAGGTAATCTGACATCGTAGCGACGGAAACACGTTTCTTAGCTTTTTTGAACACCCCTATCATTTGCTGCGGTGGTAGTGCATAGGCTGGACGAACGATACAATCAATAAGCGTGCGCTCTAGGTCAGTTATTAATACTTCTTCATTATTCTGTATTCTAAATGACCGTACACCGAGCTGGCCGGTGTATTTGCCTTTTAGATGAACGACATCTATACCGTTGAAATCTGCAGTATTTTCCGGTTGACGCTGGGGTTGGCTAAAGACTTTTGCTATTGCTGTCTGTTCAAGCTTTCCCTTCGGCGCTTTTGATAAAGCCTGAGCTTGTTCCCTATTTATATATATGCGGACATCCTTATCGGTTAGACCCCAGACATGTAGTGCTGATAAATGCGACAAATAGGTTTTAGGGACAAGCTGGGAGATGATATAGTAGGCTGAACTACTGCACAAATAATAACCTTGATAATATTCATTGCCAAAATCCAGGTAGCACTCATCGATAATAACCTCTGCTAATAAAGCATCGATGAATTTTGGAACGTTCATAGCCTGCGGCAAATTCCATTTTTTCTTATTTTTTTGAAATATCGCCTCTAAGCTCTCGACTGTATAGACATGCGGTAAGGTCCTAACCAAACTTCTTTTGATAGTATCGGCTGCCTGGGATATCCGCGACGTATTCGCCATTGATTAATTATTGAGGTGTTTAGGTTGCCCTTTTACGGTTAGATATATATATCTAACCGTAAAAGGGCAACCTTGTTTGACTTAATAATAATATATTTTTTTAGCGTCCGTAGATTTTTACAAAAGAAGATTTGATCACCAAAATGTACCGGCATTGTTAAAATGTATACATTTTAACAATGCCGGTAATAAATTGTTTTTTTAACTTGAAAATAAATGAATTTCCAATCAATAATCAACCCAATCACATTTAGGATTGGCATTAATTTATTTACCCATAACATTTAAAAATCGATATCATATAAATAATTAATTATTTATATGATGTATAGCTACTTAAATAATAAATTATATTTTACATTTGTCACATATTTTTTAAAATACGTGACAAATCCAAGTAAAATATTGTCACAATTATTTAAAAAATTGTGACGAAATATTTTTTTATTATTCGTCTAACGAAAGTTTAGCATGACAACACATACCGCAATCGAAGATTATATTAAACGTTATAAACGTGGTGATCTGATTGTGCCTACCGATTTTCGTGGAAAAGGAAGCGATGAAGCTATAAGAAAAACATTGTCAAGGCTTGCTGCCGATGGAATAATCAGGAGGCTTGGCCATGGATTATACATTCTACCTAAGAAAGATCCCTTATTCGGAGAAGTACTTCCATCAACAGAAGAAATCGCTCATGCTTTAGCTGAAAAGGAAAAGATAAAGATCAAACCTGCTGGTGCGCAGGCCATACACAAACTAGGCCTTACTACTCAGGTTCCGACAAAACTGGTTTATTTGACAGATGGCAGCAGCAGAACCATCACTATCGGACGTAATGTTATCCGCTTCAAAGCGACGACTCCTAAAAAAATGGCGTTGAAAGGGGAATTAAGCAGTTTAATTATTCTTGGGCTTGAAGAATTAGGTGTAAAGCAACTGGATGAGCCACTAAAAAAAAGAATAGCAGAATTAATCCGGAAGGAAAACCCGGCAACATTAAAACAGGATATGAAGCTTGCATCTGCATCAGTTCATGACTTTTTACTTAAATTAATAAATGATGATCGGATGGCTTAATTTAACCGATGAGCAACGTCGCACCAGTTTGGCGCAGGCGGAAAACAACAGTGGCATCATCGCCAAGGCGTTAGAGAAAGATTGGTGGGTTACGCTGACATTAAAGGCATTGTTCCAAACCCCATTTGCGAATGAGCTTGTGTTTAAAGGTGGAACGTCCCTGAGTAAATGCTGGAAGCTGATTAACCGATTTTCAGAAGACATTGACATTTCGTTATCACCTGCCTTGTTCAATATGGAGTACCAAGATAAACCTGGTTCAGGTTATTTGAATCGTTTAAAACGGAATGGCTGTGCATTCACGTCTAATACTTTAATGGACGCTTTACACGAACAGTTCAGGGCCATAGGTCTCCCTGAAGGTGCCGTAACGACCCGGGCTGGCGAAATATCCCCTGATATGCGCGATAAAGATCCACAAGAGCTATACATAGCTTACCGGTCTTTATATGCCCCGAATCCTTATCTGCCTGACGAAGTAAAAATAGAAGCGGGTGTGCGCTCCAAATTAGAACCTTACAAAACAATGCCGGTGAGTTCGTTACTGGACGAATATTTTCCAAATGCGGCTTACGCAGAAGAACCTTTCTCTGTACAGGCTGTTGAACCAAAAAAAACATTTATAGAAAAGGCTTTTTTGCTCCATGAAATGTTTAACCGCGGAGGAGCGGAGGTTATCAAAACCGAACGCATGTCCCGGCATTTTCACGATTTGGTTGTTATGATGCGAATTGGTGTGGGACAGGAGGCATTAGCTGACAAGGGGCTGTATGAAACCATCATTAAGCACCGTCGTTATTATAATAAATTGAGGGGTGTAAACTACGATTTGCTGTATCCTGATTATATTGATTTTTATCCACCAGCTAACTTGTTGGAAGCATTTAAATCTGATTATCGGGTTATGCTTGATAACATGATATTTGGCGAAGCTCCAGACGAAGAAGAGCTTTTTGAACTGGTATCAGAATTAATCCAGCGTTTTCGGGACGTGAAATAACAACTGCCTTTGATATATTTTAATACAGCATCGGTACATAAGCGATAATGCTGTGTCTTGTCTTCATTCTTGCTTTTCGGTACCGGTCATTACCTTCACTAGTAAGTTTGACTAATTTGAGCGAGTTTGCATAGTCCATATAGTGCTGTACATATTTTCAGGTCCAACTCAAAGGCTTTCAGGTGAGTCCGGCCGCATTCATCAAAATTATGATGAAAATCCATTTTAATATAAGCAGTCAAATTATTATATCCTTAAGTCACTTTGACTGCCTAAAAACTATAATCCTATAAAATGAATTTACCGATTTACTTAATCAAATGATATTGTTTATACACGAATAATTCGGTATATTTGAGTATTAACGTTCTTAAACAACAACAAATTGATACAAAATATTCGGTATACTTTTCGGTATACTATCCGAATACCGTTGACATAAGTTATTGATAATAAGGTTATTATCTCTATATCCAGCAATCCTGATGGGATCACAACAAATGAAGCTTTCTGATGATAAGTCAGGAGGCTTTTTTGTTGAAATATGCAGGTGTTGCAAAAAATATGTGTTCCCCTAAAATAAAATTACAATTATCTGTATATCAATTTATTAACTATTTCACTCAAGTTGTTAAATTTCATCGGAAAACAATTAACCTACTCATTATCAGCAAAATAACAAATACTGATCTCCATCTTTTTGCAACACAATAGCAACAGTTAGAACCACTGGCTCACCTCTTTATTATTACCCGTACTGAAAATGTTTACCCTTCACAAAAGGCAAATAACACGAGAAAAAACCAATGAGTGTTATAGGCCGTAGCCGTCATTTATACAATCTATTCCTTTTATACCTACGGACTGTATTTTTCGAGTGGCCCTATTAATCCTAAATGCCTTAACAACTTTCTTAAAAAATTCTTCGTCGTCCTTTTTTGGGTTGACGATAGCGATTATATTGCTGTCAAATTCCCGATTAACCCTGCAATCAACCGTTATAACACATAGGTTGGCCGGTATTCTTCCTAAGACAACCACATCTAAGATTTTATATTTAATCTTTTCTCCATCTTTTAAGCAAGTGTCTAAAACTAACACTTTGTTTGCTCTATTTTCAACCAGTACAATAGCATAATTTGATTCGATCGGGGTTAATAATGCCGCTGACATTTCTTTGTAACCTTTAAATGCTTTGAGTTCTTCAATCTTTGAATAGGTGCTGCCAACTGCTGATTGAAGGGTATTAGTCTTAGTTTGACCGTAGATTTGGGCTACATTTAAAAGTAAAATTGTGAAAAGTGTGATAAGTTTCATACTCTAATATAGTTTATTTTTATAAAAAAAGCGCCTATTTCCCTTTCTCCAGCACCTCAAAGCGTGTTTGCAGGCGGTTGCCATCGGCATCAACCAAGGTTAAAATATGTTTACCCGGCGCAGGGTTAAGCGCCATTTGGTGGTAACCTGTAGTTTGGCCAACGTACTGGTCGTCAAGGTTCCAAAACAGTTTAATGCCGGGCTGCCTGTGCGCGGCATTACAGATCACCCGCCCGCGTCCGCCATCGGCCTCCAGCGGCACGTAAACCTTAGCGCCATCTTTGGGGTATATCATCTCCATTGTGCGTTGTGCAGTGGTACCGCAATCTTGCCTAAACGGCGGCAGGGCACGGTAGTTATAACTCCGGCTTTTATAATAATACTCCATAGATGGCGGCAGCACAAACCAGGGCACATGCACCATATTACCGGGCGCTTCGCACCCCGAGTTAACCTGCCATTTACGAGTGGCGTCCAGATGCACCAATTGATGAAAGGTACATACTCCTGCCTTTAATCCGCTTTTGGGGACCAACAACGTATCAACAGGTTGGCAGTATTCGCCTGCCCTATAACCGCTTTCTCGGCAAATGGCTATGCGGGTCATTTCTCCTGCAGGCATATTAAACCATTGACGCGACACAGGCAGTTGCCTGAAAATTTCGAATAAGATAGGCGCTGCAGTATTTACGCCGATCAATCCCGGCCTGCCCTCGCCATTGGTGTTGCCCACCCAAACGCCAACCACATAGCGCGGCGTTACACCTATGGCCCAGCCATCGCGAAAGCCAAAGCTGGTGCCGGTTTTCCAGGCTATACGTTGGGTAGAGCTAAACTGCTGCCACAGCATTTCATCGCCGGGGCGCATAACTTCTTCCATAGCCTGAAAGGTGTAATATATGGAAGCCGCATTCAGTAAACCACCTTTTTCAAGTTGTTTATCCGGCTGCTGCGCAGCGGTATAAACCGGCGAGTGATAATCATTGGCATCATACTGCCCTTTATTTTTATTATAATGATTTAACACCCTGGCCATATCGGCATAAGCTCCTGAAAGCTCCCAAAGGTTATTTTCTGATCCGCCTAATATCAGCGACAAACCATAATGATCAGCTGGCTGGTTAAGGGTGGTCATGCCTACTTTGCGCAGCAGGCTGTGCAACCTCTCGTATTTGTACTGCACCAGCATTTTAACTGCAGGTATATTCAGCGACCGCGACAAAGCCTTTGATGCCGGAACGGCACCATCATAACCCAGGTCAAAATTTTGCGGGTGATAACCCGCTATCTGCGTCGGAATATCAGGTATCAAGCTATTCGGCAATATCAAACCGTCGTGCAGCATAGCGGCGTAAAGTATCGGTTTCAAGGTACTGCCCGGACTGCGCGGTGCGGCAATTACATCCACATCGCTTTCCATATCTGCGTTTTCGGGATGGTTTATGTTGCCCACATAAGCCAGCGTTTGGCCCGTCTCAACATCCAATACTATAGCTGCCGCATTGCGGATATTGTTGCCCTTTAGTAGTTGATGGTGGCGTTCCACAATGTCGGTAACGTTTTGTTGCAGCACGCCGTTGATGGAGGTTTTAACCCTGCCACCGTTTTGTCCTACCGCTATATTGTCGCCACGAAAGCGTTGTAGCAAATGCGGAGCTAGTCGAGGTAGCGGTACAGGCTTTTCGGGCACGGGTTCAAGTTTGGCCAGCATAGCCGTGGTAGCATCGATTGTTTTTTGCTGCGCGAGTTTATCTATCAGCTTATTTCTTTTTCTTAACAGGATGAGGCGGTTCTTTCCGGGATGCACCAGCGATGGTGAGTTAGGAAGCACCGCCAGCGCGGCCATTTCGCCCCAGGATAATTTCTCCGGCCCGCGCCCGAAATATCGCCATGATGCGGCATCCAAACCAACAACGTTACTACCGAATGGCGCGTTGCTGCTGTAAAGCGCAAGGATTTCGGCTTTGGAGTGGGTTAGCTCTAACCGCATAGCCTTAAATATCTCTAACGACTTTTGCCAAAAGGTTCGGTTTTGCCGGGTAGACAGGCGGATAACCTGCATGGTTAGCGTACTACCACCGCTGACCACATGCCGCGCAGTTATGTTCTGCTTTATGGCTCTGCCAAAGGCCAGCGGATCAAAGCCCCAATGGTGTTCAAAACGCTTATCCTCAAAAGCCATAATACAGGCCTTGAATTTATCGGGCACTTGTTCATTGTAAGGAAATCGCCACTGCCCGTCAGATGCTATAGCAGCACCAAGTAGTTGCCCATTGTTATCATCAATGACAAATGAGGTGGGCGTATTGAATAGTTTTTTAGGTATGCAGAACCAGAATAGCAAAAGCAGAATAAGCCCGACTACAATAAACGCAACACGTTTTGGTTTTTTAAAAATGACGTTCACAGTTCAAAATCGAGCTGTCATTTCGAGCGATAGCGAGAAATCCATACACTGTTTGAGCCACGGGATCGGCTTGTGAATAGATCTCTCACTGTCGTTCGAGATGACAAGTTATATAAGTTCTACTTCACCACCTCAACCCATTGCCCTTTGGCCAGGGCGTTAATATTATTGTTGTACATAGCCGCGCAATAGGTAGCAGGCAAATAATACCTGCCAGCGTACGATGCATTCAGCATTACATAAAAGGTAGCTTCCTTACCTTCATCTAAGCTGAAGTAGGTATTCACCCTGTCGTCGCGGATATCGCGGTAATCAGACGGGGAAGATTTATACACATCATCATTTTCCATCAGCCGTGTGTTCAATATTTCCCATCCGGAAGGGAAGATCTGCGTTAGCGCCATGTTATCATAGCGCCCTCTCCTGCCCGGGTTTTTAACGATCACCTGCGCTACAAAATCGGTTCCCTGCTTTAAGGTAGAAACATCAACTGCCTGCCCTTTTAAATTAAAGTAATTTATGCGCATGGTCAGCACATCAGGGTTGTTTATCGGCGTAACGGCCTCGCCTGTTACCGGCTGCCCGTATTGTATCAGCCTTGCGTAGAGCTTGGCACCTCCGTTATTTTTTATGCTGACATTTCCGGCATGATTGGTAACCGGCAGTTGCCATATATAAGAGTTAGAGTTTACGCTGCCGCGCGATGTTGCTGCCTGGTAATTGAACGCCAGTTTACTCCCCGATGCGTTTTTACCGCAATACTGCGCTATCGCCATCAAACTGTAAGCGGTTGTCTGCGTACTATACCAGCTATCCCGCGACAGGTGTGCGGCAACGGTACGTAACTGACTTGCGGCTTCTTTCTTTTTGCCTAACAGCGTCAATGTTTCCAATATCATCGCCTCGTCGCGCAGATCAGAGCCATAAGTGCCCCACATAGCCATATAAGGTTTTATAATGAGCGGCAGACCTGCCACCATACGCAAACCAACTTCGGGCTGACCGGCAAGCTTATAAGCCGCCGCCAACCGCCATTTGGCTTCAACACTTAAGTACGGGAATTCTTTCAACCTGTTCATGGCACCCAATTCAGGCGAGCGTGCCATTGCAAGCAAATACAAACGATAAGCTTGTGTCAGATCAGCACCGTAAAAACTCCGGCTATCGGGTGCCCAGGTAAGGGCTTTTTGTCGCTGATAGGTTTTCCAGTGTTCTATAAAGCCAACCGGCAGCGCGTAACCCGCGGCTTGTGCCGCTAACATAAAATGGCCCGCGTAATTGGTTCCCCATTCGTCGGCTTCGCCGCCATCGGGCCAGTAGCTTAGGCCACCTGCCGGCAGTTGGAAGCCGCCAAGCTTACGAATACCAGCTTTAATGTTCCTGTCGCTAAATGCTTTTAGTGACGATGAAAGATCGGTAAGCTGTGCCAGATACAATTGCGGGAACACCGATGAAGTAGTTTGCTCCACACAGCCATGCGGATAATCTATCAGGTAGGTTAACCTTTTGGCTAAATTAAGCGGTGGAATATTTGATGCTTCGAGTGTGGTTTTGTTGGTGCCGTTCATTCCCACTGCAGCATAAGGCGAGCTCCATGTTTCGCCGGGCGAAAGTTCCTCTTCTAATACACGGGTTATGCCTGGGTTAGGGTTTCTAACAGATAGCTCCACATCATAAGCTGCGGTTTCCTTTCCGCTCCTTGCAATGACCTTCACTTTGCCTATGCCGATGAAATTTTTAACATCCAGGGCAAAGGTCGCCATCTGGTCGCCGGGTTTGGTAAAGGTTATGGTTTGATGATTATTGCCCGCCAGATTACTGAACGCGTTGGATTGGATATCAATACTCACAGTCTTGATATTACTCTCTGTAGCGAAAACAGTAACCGGTAACAATATTTTTTCTGTTGGACCCAATACACGCGGCAATGTAGCCAGCACCATTAAAGGCTTTTTAACGGCCACTTCCTTATCCGCAAAACCATAGCTTCCCTCGTGCCCGGCAATAACCATTACCTTAACCGAGCCTATGTATTGCGGTAAGGTGAACGCTGTGGTTCTTTTTTCACCTTTACCCAAATGGAAAGGTCCCATAAATTTAACTACGGGCTTAAAGCGGTTTACAGTGATGTTTTTATTGAGATTCCGTCCGCCTGCATCGCCACCAATACTGAGGATTCGTTCCAGCTCGCCGCCATAAGCACCTATTATATAATCAAACAGATCCCAGCTTTTAACGCCCAAAGCCTCGCGTGCGTAGAAGGATGCATGCGGATCGGGTGTTTTGTAATTGGTAATATCCAACAGCCCCTCGTCAACAATAGCCAGCGTGTAGGTCATTTCCTTACCAGAAGCTTCTGATACCGTAACGGCAGACCGCGTTTCAGGGCGGACCTTATCAGGCATGGCAATAACCGGCTTCAATATCGTCTCCGGATTTTCAACCAGCAGCGGAATAGCGCCATACATGCGTATCGGCAAATCATTCACTGTTTGCGAATGCGGCTGCAGCAGCGTAACGTTCACAAAAACGTTAGGTGCCATGTTTTCATCTATCTCAAATTTGTATTGGGTCTGCCCTTTCTTAGTGTCTATCCAATCCGTTTTTAAAACTTTGGTTCCGTTCTCAAAACTGATAAGCGCCCGGCCGTTGGCGGGCGTAGGTATGGTAAGCGTGGCATCATCGCCTACTTTATAGCTTTTTTTGTCGGACGTGAAGGATAGCATAGCCGCCTCGCTCGGGTTATCCTGCTGCAAGCGTTGCGCCCAGTTTGGCCAGTCTATATAAAGTTCCTTGCCCGTTGTATGCCCGGTTTGTTCGTCGCTGATCTTTACTACAAAACGGCCCCAATCTGGTTGGTTAACACGCATTTTCCACTTGCCGCGACCGTTAACCAGGGTTATCGTTTCAGTTTTTATTAACTTATTATACTTGTCCTGTGTAAAATTGCTGCCCTGGTTACCGGTATTGTCCCACCACCAATGCCACTTTACTTTATACAATTCAACCTGCACGGTGCGGGTGCCGGTAACCAAATTGCCCTTGGTATCAACAGCCACCACATCAAAAAAGTGATCCTTACCCGTAACCAACATCCCCGAAAGGGCATTACCTTGTGGTGCCCTTATGCCCACATAGCCCGGATAAACGTTGTAAGGCAAGCTCACCTGGTTTATGCTGAAGTTGCCTCCCGGCTCAAAAACTTTGGTCATGAAGTTGGCCCGCAGTTGGCCGGGTGCTTCGCTTTCCGCCTCCACATCCGCATTAATATTAGCGTTACCTTCCGCATCCAGCTTGCCTTCAAATACATTCTTTACCTGTGTATCGAAGGTTTTGGTAGGGTCATCAAAATCATAATCATCAAAGTTTTTAAAACTTGTTTTTTGCGATGACAGGTAGGCATCAACCGTAGCCTTTAAATTCTGCGCTATGCCGCCAAACAGCCATTTGGCGTTCAGGCTACCCTCAGTATTTTCGCCTTTGGTAAGCTCGGTTTGCCCCTTAAAATCAAGGTTGATCTTTAAGCGGTTAGGCATAATGGTCTCTACCTTTATGCTTTTGGTAAAGGTAGCACCGCCAACTTTTATCTTGGCCGTCCAGTTACCGGTAACATCAGTGGTTTGCGTAGCGGTATGGAAACTATAAAAGCCATCAACAGATTTTGTGCGGGTTATACGGCTGTACAACTGCCCCATCGGGTTATAAAAATTAAACTCGACCGGCATTTCGGGCGGCAGCTTTTTGGCCTTATCCTCTAGGATAAACGATACATAGATACTATCGCCGGGTCGCCACACGCCGCGCTCGGCATAAATAAACCCTTTTAAACCTTTCTGCACTTCGTCGCCGCCTATATCAAAACGCGTAAGCGGCAAGGCATTACCGTCGTCAACTTTTAAATAGCCACGCTCTTCGCCGCGTTTGGCAACTAACAGGTAAGGCTTGCGCTTCATGTCAAACTTAGCCATACCGTAACCATCGGTTGTGGCTTTCATTATTACCTGTTTCTGGTAATCCTGTAAATTCAACTCAATGCCTGATAGCGGTTTTGCAGTTAAAATATCTGTGGCAATAACAACCATACTGTTATCTGTGCCACGTTTAGCTATCAGGCCAATATTTGATGCGATGATATTGCGGGTGGCCCAGCGCCTTTTGGTAAAATAGGATGTGGTACATGGATTATCCTTATCCGCCCAGCTATAACCTTCGGGATAGTAATTATCGTAACGGCCCCAAAAATCATCATCGTCATCGCTAATAGAACCACCGCCGTAATCACCATCACCATCATAGCCATATTCATCGCCCTCCTCTTCTCCTTTTACAGGCCCGCCTGCATTGCAATTATATAGCGAGTATTCTTTACGAAAACCAATAACAACGCGGTAAATAGCGCCCGGCTCGGTGCGGATCAGCTTATCCAGATCCAACATAAAGCGGTTTTTCTTATGCAGATTGACCCCTTTATTGGCATCGAGCCTGATAGCTTTTTCAACTACAGGGCGCCCAACTCTACGCAGTTCGTTCCCGCCGTCTATATCATTGGTCTGGAAATATTGCGGGATGTTATCTTCGTAAATTTTTATGATGCTTACATCAACCGCGTTAAGATTCACCGCTTCAAAAGGCATCATCAATCTGCCGGCGCTTGGCAAAATAACGCCCTTGCCGGGGATGGTAACCGCAGGCAGTTTATTCTCAAAAAACACATTGGCGCTATATGTTTTTGTTATTTTTTGGCGCGATATATTCTGAATACCCGGATTAACAAAAATGCTGTAATTACCTTCCAGTCGTTCGGCAGCATACACCTTTACCATGCTGCCCTCAATGGTGTATGATGGTTCGGTAGTATTGCCGATGCCTATCAAACCATTAAGCTCCTGCCCCACCATAATGGCATCAGAGAACTGTACCAAAACATACTGCTCCTGATCCTGCACAGCTTTTATATCCAGCACCCGGAAATCGCCAACAGCGGGTACTTCAAACTTTTTAGCGCCTTTTTTATCAACGTTGAGGGCATCGCCATCCCAGTTGACCAGTAGCGGGGTGATTTTGTCGGTGGCGCGCTTAAGCTTATCAATGGTGAAATTATGGGTACGGCTGTAGCTATTATGCTGCCAGCTTATCTGAACATCAGAAGGATAATCAACCGCTATCAGTTTTTCAATAGCTTCATTTTTTTCGGCATCAGCGGTTTGTACTTCGCCTTCCAGTTTCATCTTGTCTAATGAAGTGCGCGGCGAGGTCTGTAAGCCATTAAAGGTCACCGTAAAATCTGGCGCTATGGTTTGAAAGCAGAACTCAAACTCTTTATGCTTATCATCTACCTCAGTAACCTTGCCCAGCTTAAAAGTGGCATTATATTTTTTATCCGGATCAAGCGGCTTTTCAGGTTTAAATTCAACTGTCAGCGCATCAACCCAATAGGCTTTACCTTTTACTGACGGCGAAAAACTGAATATATCATCAGGCAAGGCCTCATTCTGCGCATGGCTACCCTCCACCCGCGAAACCAGCAGGATCCGCACGCTGCTCTCCCGCGAAATAATACCAGCGGTATATGATTCTATATACTTGCTGAATGAGCGGTCTATTTTATTATTATCCGTAGTGAGTTGAGTTATGGCATAGGTTGCAACTGCAATTAAAACAAGTGATGCGGTGGTGATTACGATGCCTTTTTTTCTTGAAAAAAAGCTCTTTATTGCTGACATTTTTCGTTGGTTTGATAACGAAAATTAAGTAATAAAAATCATAATCTTATTAATGTCAAAAAATAGATTTAGTTGCCAAATCGCCTCTGATAGATAGCGGCAATTCATTAGCTAATACAATTTAGCTAATGAATTTTCCTCCTTAATAGCGGTTACTAATTCATTGGTCTTTCTGTACCCGGCATTATACAATATACCTGCCATGCTTATCCGTTTAACGCCGCAATCGGCTAGTAGCTGCACATCCGAAATAGCGGAGACACCCACCACATTTACCGGGAGCTCAACAGCTGAGACAATTTCTTTTATCAAGCTTGTATCGCTTATTCCAGTTACAAACAGGCCATCTGCTCCCGCATCTTTATACAACTTTGCCCGTGCAATTACCGTTTCCTTAGGCTCAGGCAGCTTTTGTAGGTAAACATCAGTGCGGGCATTAATAAACAACTGCTGATCGGTGCTTTTAAGATAGCTACTAACTGCGTATAATTTTTCTAAGTAGAGTTCCTCCCCCTGGTTATCTTCCAGATTGATACCAACCGCGCCGATATCAATGATCTTTTGGATGTTGCCGGTCAATTCCTGCGGATCATTTGTGTAACCGCGTTCCATATCTACAGACAATGGAATGTTTATAACCGACTTTATCCGCTTTACAATATATAACACCTCTTCAAACGGGATCTGTTCGCCGTCCTTGTAACCTAGTGAGTCGGCAATGGCACCGCTTGAGGTGGCAATGGCCTCAAATCCTGCTTTTTCAATGATCTGCGCACTTTTGGCATTCCACGCATTGCCGACTACCAAAGGCCGCGGTTGGTGATGAAGGTTATAAAATATCTGATAGTGATCCATAGTAATTAATTATAAAACGGGTTTTTCAACTTCGCCGGTGCTGATATAGGTAAACAAGCTTTGCTGAATAAGCTGGCCCCAGGCTGTAGAGCAGGCATCGTAGCATTCTACTTCGGGCTTTATACCCTCATGCGTAAACTTTAATTCTGTCTTGCCCTCTTTTTCGCTGATGTCGAAAATAATTTTGGTGCCGGTCCACTCCTCTTTATCCTCAATAAAATTAAGTTGGCTCTCGGTAACCAGCCATACTATTTTTTTCCCGGAGATAGATTCAATTACCCGCTGCTTAGAATAGTGCATATCCTCGTACCGGTACGTAAATTCATCGTTAACCTCTTGGGTGTTTCCTTCAAATTCTCCCGACCACCAATTTTGTGGTGTAATAATGGCCTCAAAAACTTCCTGCGGTGTTTGATCTACTGTTATCGTAGTTGTAAAATCTGTTGCTTGCATGTTAGTTAATATTAGGTATGACATTTATTAGAACACTGAATGTGTATTAATTATAACACAAACTTAAGTGCTAAATAATCACTTAGGATAGGGTGAAATAGACATTATGATGGGTTGATTTGGACAAACAAACAACTTACCTTTACTTGCATGAAGCATATCACCATAATTGCACCTTACAGTCAAACCACACTGGGCACAATAGCATGTATTGCCGGCGCATATGAAATTTTTTCCCGCGCTAATGAATACTTTAAGGAAAGCGGGAACAAAGGGACGTTTAAAATTGAAATAGCAGGTATATCTGCTCAAACAGATCTGGCGCATGGCCTTTTTTCTGTGAATACCCATGCGCACATATCAGATATTAAAGAGACCAACCTGATAATTATACCATCGCTGAGCAGCAATTTTGAAAAAGCCCGGAAGGGAAATGCTGACATTGTGGACTGGATAACCAAACAATATAAAAACGGCAGCGAAGTAGCAACCATGTGCAGCGGCGCTTTTATGCTGGCCTCAACGGGTTTATTGGATGGTAAAAACTGCTCTACGCATTGGAACTACGCCAATAAGTTCAGGGCATTATACCCCGATGTAAACCTGCAGCCTGATGAGTTAATAACCGATGAAAATGGTATTTACACCAACGGTGGCGCTTACTCCTTTTTAAACCTGGTACTTTACCTGGTTGAGAAATATTACGACCGTAAGACAGCGATATTCTGTTCCAAAGTTTTCCAGGTGGAGATGGACAGGCAAAGCCAGTCGCCATTTATAATATTTAAAGGACAGAAACAGCATAGCGATGAGATGGTAAAGGAGGCGCAGGCTTATATTGAAGGGCAGTTAACAGAGAAGATCTCCATAGAGACCCTATCTGCTAAATTCTCTGTAGGCAGGCGGAATTTCGACCGCAGGTTTATAAAGGCTACCGGCAACACGCCAATTGAATATATGCAGCGCGTTAAGGTAGAATCGGCCAAAAAATCATTTGAGACTACCCGCAAATCAATTAACGAAATTATGTACGAAGTGGGTTATTCTGACCTGAAAGCGTTCCGTGAAGTATTCAGAAAGTTTACCGGTGTTTCGCCGCTGGTTTATCGGAGTAAGTATAATAAGGATGCGGGAGGAATTTAGAATAATCACCCACATAGCGATGGGTTTGAAACCCATCGCTATAGAAAAAGCCTGCGGACTAGTTAACTCACCCGACTTCGCTGCGCTTGTCACCCTCTCTGCGCAAGCGCAAAGAGGGATTTTTTTTATTTATATTTTTTTTCTTCCCTCTTTACACCGAAGGTGAAGAGAGGGTGGCGAGCGCAGCGAAGTCGGGTGAGTCAAAAATTCTCAAATAAATTTGCGTAGTTAAATAACTACATATATATTTGTAGTCAAATAGCTACATAATGAATTTAAGACGAGATGTATTCCAGGCCATTGCCGACCCTACCCGCCGGGCCATACTACTGTTGCTTGCATCACAATCGCTTACTGCGGGCGCTATTGCAGCTAATTTTGATACGGCCCGGCCCACGGTATCCAAACACCTACAGATCCTTACCGAATGCGAATTACTGGCCCAAACACAAACCGGTCGCGAGGTTCACTATCATATCAACGCTAAAAAAATGAAAGAAGTAGCAGAATTTATTGAGCCTTTCCGGCAAATGTGGGATGACAGATTCAATAAACTGGAAGCCATCATGAAAAACTATCCGCAGAAAAAATAACAAACCTTATGGAACTGAAAACAAAAGTTGCTGCCGAAGATGGCAGGCACGACCTTACTATCACCCGGGAATTTGATCTACCCGTGGCCTTACTGTTTAAAGCTTACACCGAAGCCGAAATTGTAGAGCAATGGATGGGAACCAAAGTGCTCAAACTGGAAAATAAAAAGCATGGCAGCTACCGGTTTGAAACCACCGACCCAAAAGGCAATAAATATGGCTTTAACGGCGCGATACATGAGTTCGTTGCCGACAAAAAAATAACCCGGACTTTTGAGTTCGAGAACATGCCCTTTGATGTACAACTGGAGTTTCTGGAATTTGAAAAACTGACAGACGATACCAGCAAACTTACCATACACACCGTGTACCGCTCTGTTGAGCAACGCGACGCTGTGCTGCAAATGCCATTTAAGCAAGGTATAAATATGGCGCATAACCGTTTACAGGAGATAGCAGATCAATTAAAATAACACATTATGACTAAGAGAAACAAGATCATCTATTGGATAACAACACTGTGGTTGGCGCTAGGCATGCTGTCGACAGCGATAGTACAATTGCTTAATGTAAAGGACGAAGCAGACATGATGACCAATTTGGGTTATCCGTTTTATCTGCTAACGTTATTGGGTATATGGAAAATTTTGGGCGTGATAGCGGTGTTAATTCCTAAATTTGGTTTAGTGAAGGAATGGGCCTACGCGGGTTTCTTCTTCGCCATGTCGGGTGCGGTATATTCACATCTGGCAATTGGAGACGAAGCTATATCGCTCTTTGGGCCGCTTTTATTATTGGTTTTAACGGTATTATCGTGGTATTTGAGGCCGGCAGAAAGGCGTGTTGTTTCGATGTAATTTATAATTAGCAAGACATGAATACCAGGGTTGATTTTTATTTTGATAAAGAGGAAAAGTGGCAGCAGGAGATCAGGAAAATGAGAGGTATAGCACTTTCCTGCGGACTTACTGAGGAATTAAAATGGGGCTGTCCCTGTTATACATTTAACAACAGCAATATTGTTTTAATACACGTTTTTAAAGAATACTGTGCCTTCCTGTTCTTTAAAGGAGCTTTATTAAAAGATACCGATGGCATCCTTATCCAACAAACTGAAAATGTTCAAGGAGCCCGGCAGGCAAGATTTACCAATATACAGGAGGTAATTGAGCGCGAAGCCGCGTTGAAAGCTTATATTTTTGAAGCTATTGAAGTTGAAAAAGCAGGCTTAAAGGTAACATTGAAAAAGACGGAAGATTTCCCCGTTGCCGAAGAGTTTCAGGCTAAATTAGATGCCGTGCCTGCATTAAAAAAAGCGTTTGAAGTATTGACGCCCGGCAGGCAAAAAGGCTATCTATTACATTTTTCATCAGCCAAACAATCAAAAACCCGCGAGGCAAGGATTGAAAAAAGTATACCACAGATTATGAACGGAAAAGGTCTGGACGATTAAAACGAAAGCCAAATGAACAACCAAAACAAACTATCGCCACAGCAAAATGAAGAATTGCTGGGCATACTAAAAACCCGCTTCGAGAACCATATGCAGCGGCATAAAGGTATTGCCTGGGCAGCTGTACAAGCAAAACTGGAAGCAAACCCTGAAAAACTTTGGACGTTAAATGAAATGGAATTTACCGGTGGCGAACCTGATGTGGTAGGCTTTGATGATAAAACCGGCGAGTATATTTTCTACGACTGCTCTGCCGAAAGCCCAAAGAGCCGCCGCAGCATTTGTTATGACCGTGCGGCATGGGAAGCCCGAAAAGAGCATAAGCCTGAGAATACGGCCCTTGATATGGCTGCTGAAATGGGCGTTGAAATATTGAACGAAGAGCAATACCGTGATCTGCAAAAACTAGGCAGCTTTGATCTGAAAACATCAAGCTGGGTAAAAACGCCTGACGATATCAGGAAACTGGGTGGCGCTATTTTTTGCGACAGAAGGTATAATACTGTTTTTACATATCATAACGGAGCAGATTCCTATTATGCGGCAAGGGGATTTAGGGGAGCGCTGAAAGTATAATTCGCGGTTAACCTTTAGATACATTCTGAATAGCATAAACAGAACAAAGGGTGGTTGCATAAAATTATCTTTGCCATAAGATATTATAAAACATGGCAACAAAAATTACAATAAACAATAACGGATCGGTAAAATTAGACGGCGATTTTGAGATAGTAGATATGCAGGGTAATGCCTATGGCTTGCAAGGCAGAACTGTGGTTTCTATATGCCGCTGCGGCTTATCAGCCAACAAACCGTTTTGCGATGGATCGCACAAAGGGCACTTTGAACATAACGCGGTAGCGTTTGATTTGCCGCCGAAAAAGGTGTAATTACACTCTTGCAAATCATGGCTTCAAATAGCGATGGGTTTGAAACCCATCGCTATTTGTATATTTGCCGGCTGGATGCCCATACAATATAACAAACTCAATAACATTTTAGGCTGGCTCTGTTTTGCTATAGCAGCCATAACGTATATACTTACTTTAGAACCAACCGTAAGTTTTTGGGATTGCGGCGAATTCATCTCCTGCGCCTATCGTTTACAGGTATCGCACCAACCCGGCTACCCCTTGTTTGCCATGCTGGGCAAGGTATTTTCGTTACTTTCCTTCGGCGACCGTACTAAAGTGGCCTACTTTACCAACTTAGGCTCGGCTATAGCAAGTGCTGCAACGGTTATGTTCCTGTTTTGGAGCATAACAGCATTAGCTAAAAAACTACTGGCAAATAGTAAAAGTCAATGGACTGACCAACAGCAAACCCTGTTAATAATGGGAAGCGGCTTGGTCGGTGCGCTTTGCTTTGCTTTTTCTGATACCTTCTGGTTCTCGGCAGTCGAGACCATTGTGTTCGCCCTTTCTGCACTATGTACAGCTGTTGTTTTTTGGGCGATATTAAAATGGGATGCACATGCCGATGAACCTGGTGCCGATAAATGGCTGATATTTATAGCTTATATAATCGGCCTGTCTATAGGGATACACCTGCTTAATTTGCTCACCATCCCGGCTATCACTCTCGTTTATTTTAACAGGCGCAACCCGGTGATGACATTTAAAAAAGGTGTTATCGCTTTTTTTTCGAGCGTGGTTATTTTGGCTATAGTGCAATTTGGCATAAGGCAATACACCATAAAAGCGGCAGCCTATGTTGATCTGTATTTCGTCAATTCGCTTGGTTTTGGCTTTAATACCGGGGCTATTTTATTTTTTATATTGCTGATAGTTTTACTGACTGCAGGCATCATCTACAGCATAAAAAAACAAAAACCAACGCTAAACCTGGTGTTGCTGTGCACGGCATTTATCTATTTTGGATATGGGTCGTTCGCTTATATACCCATCAGAGCAGCAGCAGGCACCAACCTGAATAACTCCAACCCAGATAACGCTTTCACCCTTAACAGCTATCTTAACCGCGACCAGTATGGCCAAATGCCTTTGTTTTACGGACCTTATTTTGATGCCAATATAATTGAGCGGAAAGATAACGGCACCATGTACATTAAAGGTGATAAACGCTACGAAGAATCGGGTAAAAGGCCGGCTTATGGCTACGACCATAATACATTCTTCCCTCGTATTTTCAGTCGCGAGGGCGGCGACCCGTCTTTTTATCGTCAGTGGCAGCAAATTCCGGCAGACAGGGCACCCAACTTTATAGATAACATTGGCTTCTTTTTAAGCTGGCAAACGTACCAGATGTACGTGCGCTACTTTATGTGGAATTTTGCCGGTCGCGTTAACCAAATGGATGGTCAGCAGCACATGGGCGGCTTCAAAGGCTATGTTGATGGCGACTGGACAACAGGAATTTTGGATGGATTTAAACAACTGCCAAAATCTGTTACGCACGACAGCAATTACATGCCGCTATATGGCCTGCCGCTTATAATAGGTTTGCTGGGCATGTGGTATCATTTTAAACACCGCAAGCGCGATGCTGTTGTAATTGTATTGCTATGGTTCTTCACCGGGATGGCTATTGTGCTGTACGTAAACCAGCCGGCGATACAACCCCGCGAAAGAGATTACTCCTACGTCTGTTCGTTTTATGCTTTTGCCATATGGGTTGGGTTGGGTGTACTGGCCTTGGCAGCGCAGCTTAAAAAGCTACTGACAGCGAAAAGAACAGTTATAGCAGCCATTTCTATGGGATTATTAGCTGCCCCCGTTTTAATGGCATTTACGGAGTGGCGCGGACATGATCGCTCTACCAAAACCGTGGCCCGTGATATGGCTTATAATTACCTTATCTCCTGCCCGCCTAATGCTATTTTGTTTACTTATGGCGATAATGACACCTATCCGCTTTGGTATGCGCAGGAAGTAGAAAATATAAGGCCCGATGTGCGCGTGGTGAACATTAGCCTGCTATCGGCAGATTGGTCTATCCGGCAAATGCAGCGGCCAATTAATCAATCGGCGGCATTGCCTATTACCATGCCATTCAGCAAATACAAAACCGGCGTGCGGGATATGATTTTTTACCGCGATGGTGGCGATATGAACAACGCCGAGTTAAAGGACATTTTTAACTACATCACCTCTGATGAAACCCTATACAAGGCGCAAAGCGGCGTAGGCTTTAACATCCTCCCTACAAAAAATTTAAAGCTGACCGTTGATAAAAACGCCGTTAAAAAAAACAACGTAATTGCGGCTAACCAATATAACAGGATAGCCGACAGCCTTACCTGGCAATACAATTCGGACTATGTGATGAAGGATGACCTGGCCATATTGGATATCCTGGCTCACAACAACTGGAAGCGCCCGGTATGCTTTACCGTTACCATTGGCAGCAGTAACCTGATGGGCTTGCAGGACTACTTGTATCGCGAAGGCTTTACTTACCGGCTACTGCCGCTAAAACCCGACACGTCACTGGCAGATCAAACATTAAAGATAAATGTACCGGTAATGTATGATAACCTGATAAACAAATTCAGGTTTGGTAATTATAAGCATGCGAGGTATTTGGATGAGGAAAGCCGCACCATGTTTTACTCGGTAACAACCGCTGCATTTACCTTATTGGCCCAGGATCTGATAAAACAAGGCAACCATGATCAGGCGGTTAACGTTATCAATAAATATAATAGAGAAATGCCCGAAATATTTGCTGATATGCGGGCGGCAAACAACAGGCTCACCCTAACCAAGCTGGCCTATCAATTAAACCAAAAAGCCATCGGCACAAAAATGGCTGAGGGTATAGATAACTATGTAACAGATCAGCTCAATTATTATTCGCGCCAATTGCATGGCGGCAGTGTAAGTGGCTATAACATCGTCACCGGGATACAAATATTAGAAGAGCTTAGCCAACTGAGCGAAACACAAGCGCAAGCTGCATTTCATAAAAAGCTGGCGGCTAAAACAAATCGTTATAGAATATTGTTTGCAAAAGTGTTAGCGCAAATGACGCAATAAATGAAAGTAATTTAACTTCAGGTAAAGTATTTTTTACAATCATTAATAATGTTTTATCTAAAATATAACTAACTTGTCCGTTTATAAGCCGAAAATAACACCATTGTCTTGAGCAAATCTTTCAAATCCGCAGATTACACCTGTCCAAAATGCGGGGCTCCATTTCATTTTAAACAACGCAGAAGCTGGTTTGTAAGAACATTTCTATTCTTTTTACCTATCGCAAAGTTATTTTGTGCAAAATGTAAAACAGCCAGGTATATAATGATACGCAGCGAACAATAGTACAGCGTTAACGTTTGCGTAGTTTATTTAGGAGGTTTCAATTGGATATATTTAACTTTAAATATCCAATTAACCCTACTTTATGAATATTAATGAGAATACCCGCAGACAGTTTTTAAAAAAAACGGCTATGGTTGCCGGAGGCAGTATCCTGCTCCCACCCGCAATGGCCTTTGCCGCACCCCCTCCTCCACCTACAGTAAAAGCAGCCGACGCCAAAATACGCTTCTCGGTAATAGGTATTAACCACAGCCACATAAATGCCATGGTTGATGCCGTAACGCGCGGCGGAGGCCAGTTAGTCGCGGTTTACGCCAAAGAGCCCGAATTACTTGCCGGTTTTATGCGCAGGTATCCCGCCGCAAAAAAAGCAGCAACCGATACCGAAATATTAGAGGACCCATCTATCCAGCTTATTTTAAGCTCGGGTATACCCGTTGAGCGGGCCCCTTTGGGTGTAAAGGTTATGCAGCATGGTAAAGACTACCTGGTTGATAAGCCCGGTGTAACCACCCTTGCCCAACTGGCCGAAGTGCGCAAAGTGCAAAAGCAAACCAAACGCATCTATTCCATAATGTACAGCGAAAGGCTGGAGAACCGCGGCAGCGTTAAAGCCGGCGAACTGGTACAGGCCGGAGCCATCGGCAAGGTGATACAAACCATCAACATTGCGCCGCATAAAATGACTCCTAAAAGTCGCCCTGAGTGGTTTTTTGATACTAAATATTATGGGGGCATAATCACAGATATCGGCTCGCATCAGTTTGATCAGTATTTGTTTTATACCGGCTCAACCAAGGCCGAAGTGACGGCCTCGCAGGTGGCTAATGTGCATAACCCCCAATACCCCAAGTTTGAGGATTTTGGCGACGCTATGGTACACGGCAACGGTGGTATGGGCTACGTACGGCTGGATTGGTTTACACCCGATGGCGTCAATGTTTTTGGCGATGGCCGCCTTACCATTTTAGGTACCGAAGGATATATCGAGGTGCGCAAATATATTGACATCGCCGGTCGCCCGGGTGGGAGCCATTTGTTTTTGGCGGATAAAAAGGGCATACAATACATTGACTGCTCCACCC
Organism: uncultured Mucilaginibacter sp.; assembly: GCF_946479965.1. Next base: position 67,330 of record NZ_CAMLHX010000007.1, read on the forward strand.
AGGTATTGCCCTTCGGCGAGCAGTTTGTAAACGACGTAGTTAACCGCACCGAAACCGCCATGCCACAGGCGCATTGCCTGTTAGCTACAGAACTGGCACTGCAGGCGCAGGCAAAGGCGAAAAGGTTGGATCTGAAATTGTAATTGCATTCGATATTAAAAGTCTCCCCCTTTAGGGGGAGATTTAGAGGGCGCTAAAACTTTTCCCATCCTCAAAAGTTATACTACTATGGCAAACTTTAACGACATAATAGCATCAGAAAAACCCGTACTGGTTGATTTTTCAGCGGAGTGGTGCGGGCCGTGTAAAATGATGCCGCCAATTTTGCAGCAGCTTAAAAGCAGCATGGGCGATAAAGTAACCGTTATAAAAATCGACATTGATAAAAACCCGAAGGTTGCCAGCGCCTACCGCATACAAAGCGTACCCACGCTAATGGTATTTAAAAACGGCGAAACCAAGTGGCGACAAAGCGGCGTTGTGCAGGCTGCGCAGCTGCAGCAGGTGCTAACGCAATACCTGTAAATTTAATACAGGCTTAGCTTCTTCTTTACTTAAACCTTTTAAATTTATACTGGCTTTTTTAACGTACAATTAACAATTGCACCGCAATATTTGCTGCGGAATAATGTTTTTATTATAGGCTACCAATTAAAAACGGAGGGTATTATGTTACAGCAATTAGGCTTTTTGCCACAGCGTCAGTTTCATGTATTGATCAACCTGCCGGGCCAGGAACTTAACCTCACCGTTTTGCCGCATAACGACGGCCATTTCCGTGTGATTGAACACGGCGAAGTGCTGGGCGAAGTAGACCTCACCCCCGACCAAAAATGCGTACCCCGCAGCGGGCAACTCAAAAAAAGCGTTATGGACCAGCTGGAGCAGCACATAAAAAACTACTACCGCGAGTTTAAGAGTTTGTTTGCGTAAGCGAATTATAACTCCCTCCCTTGGGAGGGGTGCGCAGGCCTGCGTGTAATGGCGGGGAGGGGTCACGCGGATATTAACCCCTTCCTCCCCCTTCCCCAAGGAAGGAATCGCACGGGCCGCCGCTTCTTAACCTTGCGCTCGTTTGCAACTAGTGCTTAATATGGTTTCGCGCTTGCAGCGCATTGCAAAATTATTAAACAGACAACATACAAAAGCAACAACGGCCCCATTTGGGGCCGTTGTTGCTTTCAGGAAGAAATAAACGCTTTATTTAATTTCTATCTGGCGGCGTACCGCTTTGGCTTCCTCGCGTTTGGCAATGTCAATTTTTAACACGCCGTCGGTGTAGGTGGCATCAATCTGCTCGGCGTTGGCGCTTTCGGGCAGGGTGAAAGAGCGCACCCACTGGGTGTAGCTGTACTCGCGTTTGCTGTAATTTTTCTGAACGTCTTGTTGCTCATTGCGTCCTTCAACGGCAATGTTAAGTACGTTACGGTCAAGGTTTAGTTTAAAATCCTCCTTTTTTAAGCCCGGAGCGGCCAGTTCCACATGGTAGTGGTCCTCAGTTTCGCTTATGTTGGCGGCAGGTACCCGCGCTGTCATACGGTCGTTAAAAAAGGTGTCGTTAAAAATAGAGTCGAACACGTCACTAAAGCCTGGCATTAATGCACCGTTGTTCCTTTTGTCGGCATTAAATTTAACCAATGTCATAGGTCTTTCCTCCTTAATTTTTGTTAACTATTTGAAACTTATAATTAATTAAAGTATCCACCCTGTTTCAAGCCCTGTGCCAAACGCGGATGAGGCTATTTTAGCTGAAAAAATTTCATTTTAGGGTGAAAATTTTTCAGTGGAGGGTGACAGAATTTCGGGGCTTGGAGGTGGGCGATAGTAATGGCGTTTCCCGCCGGTAGAAGCGGGCCGCGCTATCCACTCATACGGCTGCAGGCCTTAGGCGCTATGGCCGGTATCCGTTGCTATCGCTAACGCGGGGCGGCGGGATACTTTACCAAACCGCTGTCCCAATGTCTCCGACTTCGGACGATTATGCCTGTAATCTGCGAAACATTGTAAAGCGATTACACGATAGTCAAGAGACTATCAGCATTGTAGGCCGTAGTGGGACACTACGGACTACTATGCTGTGACTATACAATTGTCTTAGATATTGGTTGAAAAAAATCGATTGTGTCCTTTTTAAATTGTTCAATATCGTTGTACCATGCACTGTAGCTGGGACTTTGAAATTGAATTAATTCATTTGTTTTTTCGTTCTTTTTTAATTTAGTGTTGACGGCCTTGTTTTTATAATTATTAAGAAATTCAGGCCACAATCGGTCAAATTTGCCAAATTCCGTTTCAGCAACGATATCAAACGCAGCGACATCAGCTGGTTTATATAGAATAGTCATTGCTCTTACTTTAGCATAGGTTGCTACATCAACTCGCTGATTAGGAGCTTTGGCCTTATTTAGTCTAACAAAGCAGCAATAACCAAAATAACTATTATCTAATTGGTCACCTTTTGTCAATTCTTCAAAACTGATATCTTGGTTTAAAAATAGCTTTTTCTCTCTCGCCTTGGTGATATATCCATTCGAGGCATAAAACAATCTAAAAAAGAGATTACGTTCCAGTATATCTTTGTTTGATAAATATTTATTAAAAATTCCATCAGCAAATTCACCACGTTTTCTTTCATATAAAATGCCATAATTATCAAATAGTATCTGTTGAATTTCAAGTTGCAGAACGTCGTTAGAAAGTTTATCAGCATGTATTACCGGGGTTTGAAGATTTGTTGCGTTGGAAATATCATTTATCAGTTCGATTTTTTTGCTATGATCATTGTTATCTAATAGTGTAATTATTTTAATGAGTACCTCTTTGTCTAAAAAAATATTCTCGAAATCACCATTTATATTCTCTTCGTAAATTCTACTTAAAGTGTAGGATGTTTGACCACCATTTATTATTTGAGGATTCTTTACAATTAGTTGGGCTTTGTTTTTTTGCCCAATTCGTTCGTTTATATACGTTTCGTCTGACAACATAGTCACACCATTATTATACAGCGCGAATTCATTAGTGTCCTTGTCCAAAATTGTTTCCTTTATGGAATCGTGAACTTTCTTCCCTTCATGCCCCAAATAGCTACGCGGATTATACTTTAAAATTGAATTTTTGTATTTAGACATTATTCGTGCTAATTCAACTGTAGGGATAAATAAAACCGTTATTTCACATTCACCTTTGCTTGTCAAAACTGTATAACTAATCTTACTTCCAGCGTTTTTATTACTTAAATCAATGTTAATTGAAAGATCTAAGGCGTTATAATACGTCCCACTGATTACGGGAAAAACTAACTCGGAATAGCTCCTTTCAAAATCAAATACAGTACAATTTAAGCCACCTGTCAATTTTCTTAAATCGCTCTGTCGAATATTTGTAAGATTTCCTAAAAGAATTACTTGATAAGAATATCTTCCTATATCCTCAATCTGTGATATATCCCTTTGCAATTGAAGTATTTTTCCATTGTATTTATTTCCCGCTTCATCTACTGTTTCTCCATCGATAATTCTATTGATATCCATTACCAACAAGTCGGTTATAAGAAGTTGCTTATTTTCAAAATTATTATTAGTTGTTCTAAATTTCGATTGGATAAAATACACTACTTTATTGTCTGTGTTAATATAATATCCATCAATGCCTCCATCATAAGAACCATCCGTAATACATTTTTCTCTATCGTCGAAATCTATCAAACCAAAAGCAACTTTTAAATACAGATGGATAAAAGCTAATGCTCTTGTATGATTAAGAGTTTCGCTGTCAGATATTTGAGAAGGATACCTTTTAGTATACCGGCTAGGTGCCTCGTTAACTATTGTATCCAAAATGTTTAGCAGAAATTCGTATTTAGTCATGTTTAGGTTTTATAAGCAAGAATTAAATATAGATATCTTTTTCTATTCATCGTAATAAACAATATTATATAAATAGCCGCAAGACTATTTATTAATGATACTCCGCAAGGCTTAGTTTATATTATTACTTAGAATGTCTTATGCCTTTGTTGGTGTTATCGCCAACAAAACGAGATCACGGTACTTGTTGGTGATAACACCAATAAGCGCGAGGAAGAGACAAATGTGTTCATTTTTAAAAATCGTGTATATTGCTCAGGGAAAGCAATTTATATAATTTTATCACATTTGCAAATTAGACTATTGATTTCAGGTACGTTTTTTTTTGCGTTCAACGCCAGTTCACGTCCACAAAGGCCAAGCTCATTTAACCAATACTAATTATATTAGTATTGGTTTACTAATTATATTAGTATATTTGTTTTCTAAAAACGAAGCTATGAATACTTTTGAGATTGTTTCATGGGTCCTTGGCACTGAAAGAAAAATTATTGTAACAGAACCTACGACTTGGAGCGGAACAGAATTTAAGCTTAAAATTGCCGAGGAAGTTGAAATTAATGAACTTACGGTTAAGCTTGAAAACGGTAGCTGGCTGCCGGTATTATCCGCACAAGAAAAGAATAATAACATAATTCCAAAACAATTAGAACTCGATAGTATTGGCTATCAAATTGCCAAATATTGGTGTCGTCGGCTGGAACAACAGTTAGAAGATTTTCAGATCTGTATTTAAGGTTTCTCTTTTTGAGCATTCTTGATTTTAATGCGCAAGTCGTCGAACCTTTTTATCTCAGTCTCCAAATCTTCTATTTTAGGTCTTTTATAAGCGTATTTATCGCTATGCGAATGTCCTTCCATGTACCTGCAACAAAGTCCAAAGCTCTCTATTAATTCCGCTTTAATCTGCGGGTCTATAATTACTTTTTCTAAGCTATCAACGCTTATTCTTTCTACAAATCGTTGAACCACGCCATTGAACATACCAAATACAACCAGTGTTTCATAACAGGTTCTAAGACTGGTAAATCCTTGTTGTATCAATTGTTCGCGTCTTGCAGCTTGGCAATCACTTTTATTAGCTTGATTGTACAACCCACGAGGTTTGTCTGCGTTTTTATATTCCTTTTCATAAGATGGTGCATTTTTCAACGAAACATACCCTGGCTTACCATCGCGCTGTTCAATCCAATGGCAAACATGTTCCTTACCAATATCCTGAACGCACCCTATCAATTGAGATACAAAAACAAGGTCATGTGTAAAAACTATTACTTGCCTTGTCAATGATTCCTGCGTTAACCGCTCGGCAATTTGTGCTTTCCTCTCTTCATCTAATGACGTAACAGGGTCATCAAATACCATACCTTTATTGATACCAGATAAAATCGTTTCGGAAAAAAAATCTGCTAACGAAATAACTTTTTGTTCACCCTCGCTTAAAATGTCTGTGGGTTGTTTTCCCTTGAGATTCATTTGGCGATAGGAAGTACCCGCAGAGCCGGTGTGATTTATGGTAATACCAAAATTGCCATTTAGTATTCGGCATTCTTCATTGAATTTATCAATATAAGCTTGGTTAAAATAAAGGTTGGATAATTCCTTCTCCTTATTCGTAATATCACGTTTATTGATTTTTCCTTTCGCTTTTTGCGCTTTGGCAACCCACTGATAATTTGTTATGGCCTTTTCCACAGATTGGTAGTGAATACTCAATTTTTCCTTATGGTTTAACAAAACTATCTTCCTATCTAAATCCGATATTTCTTTGGTTACATCCGATTCTTTTAACTGTTCGATTTTTTTATCGATTCCCTCGGAAATATTATCTATAACAAGCAAATCTGATTGCAATTCAGTTAAAATTTCATAATTTTTTCCTTCTATATTTTCTACAATTTTTGTCCTTAAAGTTACTTGCTCTGCCAGTTTTTTATTTACTGTCTTTAATTCTTCGGGTTTGTTCTCCAGTAGCCATTTATAAAGCGTACTGGTATCAGCCATTAAATTCAAATCCAGTTTCTCAAAAACAGCTTTCGCATTGGCCAATATTGTTTGCGCATCTTTAGCGTCCTGCTCTGCCTTGCTTTTTATAAATGTCCAATAAGATGATATAAGCGTCACTGCTTCTTCTGAAAGTGGTTGATGACACAAAAGACACAGATCATCTTCCGATGGATAAGCACCAGGTTCACCTTGCAATCTCGCGAAAACGTCGGCAGCATTTACAAAGTTACGCCATGCCCAATCGCCAACCGCGGATACTTTAGTATTTTTAAACTGTTCTATATTATTCGTCGCGGCAAGGTTTTCTTTTTCAACGCAGTCCTTTATTCTATCGGCTGCTTTGCTTAATTGATCAGTGTTAAAAAAGAGATTGGCATTATTCAGTCCAGTTTTAAGTGTGGCTAACTGTGTTTTAATTTGGGTAAGATCCAAAATTTCTTTATCCTTTTTTAAAGCCATCAAAGCTGCTTTTGACTCCTCCAATTTTTTACGCTCCTCTTTATTTTCGTCCGTAAAAAGTTTGTAATCCTTAAACACTTCCAGTTTTGTTTTGTCAGAGAGTTGACCAATTAAGGTTTTAATTTCAGAATCGCCGTCAAACAACACTGTTAAATCAGAGGTCTGTGAATGTTCATCAATTTTTTGTTGAGTGAGTTCCTCCATTTTTCTACACCCATCATTAATCGCTGCAAAATATGAAAGCCCTGCTGGCCGAAATTCAAATTGGTTTTTGTTGTTCAGGTGTGCATGCACAGCTTTTTCGTCAAAGACTGAAAATTGCTTAAATTCTGACTTTGAACAATCTGCCGGAAATGCAAGGGGGTATTTAGTACTAGCGGACGAAAATTCAAAGTCTGCCTTTTTCGCAAGCGGCGTTGCATCATGAATGTTGGGCAGAATGGTTTTTTCTCCTTTTGTAATAAAAACATTATTGAGCAAACGAATATAGCCTGATTTGCCAGAACCATTCGATCCGTAGATAATTGTCAAATTGTTACCGAATTCAAGTATCTGCCCCGGCACAAGCGCGTTAACTCCTTCGACGCCACTTATTTTAGTAAGGTTCAGGTCTGTTTTGTAAGCCCCAGTATTTTCTTTACAAACAATATTGATCTCTGGCCTTTCATCCTCTACTTCCAATAGACCACCATCCTCTAAAAAGTATTGTATCGCTTTTTCATAGTCATCGCTGGTAATTTCAGAACCTGCCAATATCCTTTCCGATAAGAAGCGCTCCCAATAAGGCAAATTTTCTGTAAATTCAAGAATATCACTTTCAAGTGTTCTTACCACTTCCAAACTGTTTTCCAACTCATTTGTCGAGGCTTGATCTAATTCGGGTTCCATTTGTTTAGGTGTCAATCGTATTATGTAAAATTATTCTTTTATTTCCCCTATTTACTATAAAACACACAAATACATTCATTTACAGATTATTACTTAATAAGTACTTATCTTAATAAAAAGATTATTGATCGATACCCGCCGTGCTGACGCACGCATGTCGCGTGTGCTTTGCCAACAAACAGCCTCCATTCAAAGCGGGAATCGAACCCGCACTCTTACATCCTATGCCCGTGTTGGTGTTCGGCGCGTCGGCCGTTGTTGTGTCTTATGACCAACAACTAAGCGCGAGGGGCAACCGGCCTGTTCCAAATCCGAAAAATTCGCTGTTCCAAACTGTTCCAAAAAGGGATAAAAACCTTGTTGTGCTTCAAGATGCTTATAATCAATTAGTTAATATAGATTTACAGCTAATTTTACTGACTTATAAGTAGTTTCAAAGTGTTCCAAACTGTTTCGGGGTAAAAACTTAAATCACTCATTAACAACATATTAATACCGTCATTGGATTTTACGTTTTTTTAAGGCTTTATATTTTTTGGAACAGTACCCGGGGGCCAAAATGGGTGGGGCATCACCCCGGAATAGTTATTTCTATTTGCGTGCCCTTCAATTTTTCTGACCGCACCTGCAGGTGGCCGTTTAACATATTAACACGGGCGGCAATGTTCTTCCACCCAATACCGCCTGATGTTTTGATCTGCGCGGTATCAAACCCTTTACCGTCGTCTTTTATCAAAATGGTAATTCCGCCGGCCTGCTGCAAAACCGAAAACTGAACCCTGGTTGCCTGGGCGTGTTTTACAATATTGCCCAGGGCCTCCTGCACTATCCGGTAAATAGACAGCTCGTTTGATCTTTCGAACCGGTGTGCCCGCACCTCGTCGGGTATATCCATTAACACCTTGGTTGTACCGCTTTCGCTAATTTTCTCGGCCATGTCCTCCAGCGCGGCAAACAAACCAAAGTTAAGTTCTTCGGGGATGAGGTTGTGCGAGATATGGCGCACCTCGGTAATGGTTTTGTCCAGCAAGGTTATGGTGTTTTCTAAAAGATCATCGCCCTTAAACTGATGACCGAGGAAGGATAAATTCATTTTAACTACTGATAGCAGTTGGCCTATGCTGTCGTGCAGGTCGCGCGCTATACGGATCCGTTCCTTTTGCTCGCCCTCAAATAACGACCGGGTTTCTATTTCCTGCTGCTTACGGATCTCGGCCTGGATCCGTTTATCCTGCTTATAGGTGTTATTGCGGATAACCAGGTAAGCCACAATGGCGATTAAAACCAGGAGCATAAGGGCGCCGTACAGCCAGTAGTTGCGCTTGCTTATTTCAAACTGTTGCTCCTGTATCAGTTTTTGCCTGCGCTCCGTCTCAAACTTCACATTCAACTCCGACAGCTGGTTAGCGCTTTCTATATTGATGAATTTACGGTTAGCGGCCGAAAATTCTTTGTGGTATTGGTAAGCGTTTTTATAATCGCCTGCTTTGGCAGCGGCCTCGCTCATGCTATCGTAAATAGATTCCTCTATCTCAATAGCATCTATCTGTTTGGCTATCGCCAGCGCTTTTTCACAGTAGGCGATGGCATTTTTATAGTCGCCCATCTCGCCGTACAAATTGCCTATGTTGTTATAGGTGGCGCTCATCATCCACTTATCGCCGGTGTTTACTGATATGGCCAACGCCTTTTTGTTATACTCCAACGATGCCTTGTAGTTTTTTTGATACTTGTAAACTATGGCGATGTTGCTTAGCGCCATAGCCACCTTTGCCTTAATATTCTTTGCTGAGTAAACGGCCAGGGCATTTTTGTAAGCTTTTATGGCCTGGTCGTAAGCGCCGGTTTGTTCGTAAACGGTGCCTTTGTTGTTTTGGCAATCGGCCACCAAAACATTGTCGCCTATTTCGGCAGCAAGGGCTTCGGCCTTTTCGTAATAGTTGAGGGCGTTGTCAAACTTTTTCCAGCTGATGTAAAGCGCGCCTATGTTTTTATAGATGTGGGCTATCTCCAGCTTGCTGTTAATGCTTTCGGCCTTGCTTAGCGCTTCCTCGTAAAGTTTAAGGGCTTTTACGTTTTCGCCTTTGTCGGCTAATAAGCGGCCGGCCTGTATTTTGGCTAAAATGTAATTTTCGGTATCGCCGGTTTTGCCGGCAATGCGGATCACATCGTTAAACCATATGGCGGCGCTGTCGGCCTTGCCGTTTTTAAGGCTGGCCATTCCCAATTGATATTTCAGTTTTAAGTTGTCGGGATGCTTTTGCAATTCGGCTTTAAGGCTATCCGTTTGCCCATAGCTAAACCCTGAGCAACTCAACAATAAAATGGCAACAAGAAGGTGTTTCATTAAGATTTATAATTGATGCGCGGGTGCCGGCATCAAACAAACATAGTTAAAAAACTTTTCATGCCAGAACATCACCAAAACGTGCGAGTTTTGATCAAGTTTGATGGGTTTAGTCGATAGTCCATGGACCATGGTCGATAGTAGAAGGTCGATAGTAAAACGTAATTAGGGCTACCAAACATCCATAGTCTATGGACCATCGACTATGGACTATAGACTCTCCAAAACCCACCTAAATCTTGTTCCGCTACCGGAGCAAAAACAGTCTATTTTGCAGCTATACTGATAATCAATTAATTAGCCCATCCCCACAGCTAATTTTCCTGACGAATAAGTTGTTTCACTTTGTTCCGCTTAAAAATGCAAACTACTAATTGTCAATTGCTTACCAAACCTCTTGTTCCGCTTTGTTCCACTTGTTCCGCAAACGTGTGAGACGAAACAAGCAGCAATTGCTTGCACATATATGGGTAAAGTTCGTACTTTTAAATCGGGACATCAGCCGCAATCCTAAAGCGGCAAACCCCGTAAAACCAATTAAACGTATCAAACTAAATATCAATAAGTTATGGAAGAATCGCGTCGTAAATTCATAAAACAAGCGTCAATAGCCACCGGCGGGCTGCTGGTTAGCAAAACCGCCTGGAGCGCAGCCAGTTACAAACGCATAATCGGCGCTAATGATAGGGTGCGCGTGGGCGTAGTAGGCTATTCAGACAGGCACAAAGGCGCTCACATGCCTTGTTTTATGAATCACTATAAAGAGTTGAACTTTGATATTGTTGCTGTATCAGACATATGGAGCAAACGCCGCGAAGAAGGCGCGGCAACCTGGAAGCAAAAAATGGGTCATGACATTGAAGCCTGCCGTAACAATGAAGAAATGTATAGCAAAAAACTGGTTGATGCCGTATTTGTGAGTACTGCCGATTTCCAACACGCAAGGCATGCCATTGAAGCGGTGAGGGCCGGATGTGATGTATATTGCGAAAAACCCTTTGCCGAAACCATGGCAGACAACCGGGAAGCTTTGAAAGTTATCAAGGCATCGGACCGTATTGTACAAATAGGATCGCAAAGGCGAAGCGGCACTAACTATCATGCGGCTAATGATTTTATTCGATCAGGCAAATTTGGAGCCATCACTATGGTTGAGCTTGCCTGGAATGTAAATCAGCCCGGGCGCTGGCGCAGACCGGAACTGGTGGCACAGCTAAAGGAGGAAGATACTGATTGGAAAAGATTTTTAGGAAACCGTCCGTTTGAAAAGTTTGACCCAAGAATATATTTAGAATACCGTTTATTCTGGCCATACTCATCAGGGTTGCCTGGTCAATGGATGAGCCATCAGATTGACACAGTACACTGGTTTACCGGTTTGAAACATCCGCGCAGCGTAACCGCTAATGGTGGTATCTACCAATGGAAAGACGGCAGACGAAATTGGGATACTATTACTGCCGCATTTGATTATGGTCCGGCGGATGACCTTACAACCGGTTTCCAGGTATCATTCCAGTCGCGTATGCATAACGGTACCGAAAACCCCACAGAGATTTACTATTCAAATGGCGGAGAGCTAAACCTGGATACCAACAAGATATCGCCAAAAGGCGGATTGACACAAAGGTTTGCATCAGCTATGAACATGAAGCCATTTTTATTGCCTGAAGTGACACTTGCAAGTACTGAAAAAGTGGTGGCAAGTGCCAACACCGGCGGCGATGCGTTAACATCTGCACACGTACGTAATTGGATGGAATGTGTGCGTAGCCGTAAAACGCCAAACGCGCCTGTTGAGGCAGGTTATGCGCATTCAATTGCCAATATAATGACTACCGCCGCTGCACATACCGGAGCTAAAGCAACCTTTGATGAGAAGACCCAGGAAGTAATGGTTAATGGGAAGGTGTTTAAGTATTGATATGATTAAGATCAAAATAACTGGGCTCGCATTCGCCTTAAGCGCTTTATCTACGGTGGCAATGGCTCAACAGCAGGTAAGCGTTTTAAAATCTACCAAGGACAAAAAAATAGATGTGCTGATAGATGGCAAGGCCTTTACCAGCTTTTTATATCCGGATACGCTGGAGAAGTGTGTGTTATACCCACTGATTGCGGCTAATGGTACCTCGGTTACGCGCGGCTTTCCGTTAAATCCACAGCCAGGCGATCCTATTGATCACCCTCATCACATTGGCCTGTGGCTTAATTATGAGAATCTTAATGGGTTGGACTTCTGGAATAACAGTTATGCTATTCCAGCGGCTAAGAAAAATCAATACGGCTGGATCCGTACTGACAAGATATTGGAAACCAAAAGCGGAACAACCGGAGTTATTGCCTACCACGCCAACTGGATCAATCAGGCAAAAGAGGTGATATTGGAAGAAACCACCCGTTATGAATTTAGTGGTGATGCTAATCAACGCGTTATTGACCGTATTACCACCCTTACCGCCAATATCGAAGCTAGATTTACCGACGCGAAGGACGGAATGCTCGGTATTCGCCTGGCGCATGCGTTGGAGATCCCGAGTAAAGTGGACCAGAAATTTACAGATGATAAAGGCATTGTAACAACCGTAAAAGCGGGCACGGACAAGATACCGAATGGCAACTATTTAACCAGTGCAGGCAAAATGGGCGATGATGCCTGGAGCACCCGCGGCGAATGGTGCAAAGTATTTGGTAAGATGGGTAGTGACTCTATAAGCGTATCAATTATAGACCATCCTAAAAACCCTAACTATCCTACTTTTTGGCATGCACGTGGCTATGGTTTGTTTGCCGCTAATCCGCTTGGCGAAAAGATCTTTACCAATGGTAAATCAGCTAAAAACCTGGTGTTGCAAAAGGGAGAATCGGTTACATTTAAGTATAGAATTGTAATAACTAATGGTAAGGCTACGCCTACCGTATCAGGCTTAAACACTATGGCGGCAGCTTTTTCAAAAAAATAGGTTCAACACAGATAACAAACAAAAAGCCTTTCCAACTGGAAAGGCTTTTCTATTATATCAATCCGAAATCGAAAATCCGAAATCTAAATATGTATCGGTCTGTTAGCAGTGGCCGCTAAACAAGCTTCGCGCATGGCTTCAGTGTAGGTTGGGTGAGCATGGCTCATTCGGGTAACATCCTCTGCGCTGGCGCGGAACTCCATAGCGCAAACGGCTTCGGCTATCATATCTGCAGCACGCGGACCAATCATGTGTACACCTAAGATCTCGTCCGTAGCTTCGTCGGCCAACACCTTTACAAAACCATCCATATCACCACTGGCTACTGCCCTGCCGCTCGCTTTGAACGGGAACGACCCTGCTTTATATTTAACACCTGCTGCTTTTAACTGCTCCTCGGTTTGACCAACGGCCGCAACTTCGGGCCAGGTATAAACAACACCCGGTATCAGGTTATAGTTAATGTGTGGTTTTTGGCCGGCAATAGTTTCAGCTACATAAGTACCTTCGTCTTCAGCTTTGTGAGCCAGCATGGCACCGCGCACTACATCGCCAATAGCATAAACACCTTTAACGCTGGTTTCCATATGGTCGTTAACGGTTATTTTGCGGCCACGTTCTTCAACAGTGATGCCGATCTTATCTAAACCAAGGCTATCTGTATAAGCTACACGCCCAACAGCCACCAGGCAATAATCGCCTTTCAGTTCTTTCTTTTCGCCTTGCGGAGAATCAAACGTAACGGTAACTTCTTTACCTTTTACAGTAGCGCCGGTTACTTTATGACCAAGGTAAAACTCCATGCCTTGTTTCGACAATACCTTTTGCAACTCTTTACCAAGGTTTTTATCCATAGTTGGAATGATGCCATCCATAAACTCAATTACAGATACTTTAGCACCTAAACGTGCGTAAACGGATCCTAATTCCAATCCTATAACACCACCGCCTATCAGTACCAGGTGCTTAGGTACTTCGGTAAGGGTTAAAGCTTCGGTTGAGGTGATGATGCGTTTTTTATCTATCTTGATAAATGGCAAGCTTGATGGTTTTGAGCCGGTAGCAATAATTACATTCTTACCGGTGATCTCTTTTACACTGCCATCAGCAGCGGTAATTATTACTGTATTTTTATCTTTAAAAGATCCCATGCCCTGGTAGGCATCGATCTTATTTTTTTTGAACAGAAAGCTGATACCGCCGGTGTTTTTTTGCACCACCTCGGCTTTACGCTTCATCATTTGAGCTATGTCAACCTTAAGGTCTTTAAGGTTAATGCCATGGTTCTGAAAAGTGTGGCCCGCATTGTAAAAATGCTCCGAAGAATCTAACAAAGCTTTTGATGGTATACAACCAACATTTAAACAGGTACCGCCGTAGGTAGCGTATTTTTCAATACAGGCAGTTTTTAAACCGAGCTGGGCGCAGCGTATGGCGGCCACATAGCCACCCGGCCCCGAGCCGATCACGATAACATCATATTGCATAATTATTGTTTTGGTGCCCAAAGTTAAGTTTTTTGAGATATTAGCGATAGGTTAATTGCGGTTTTTTACCATTGTAATGCAAAATGTTACGCTGATATTAGTAAGGCTCGGGATTCCTTTGATTATATAATATATTACATTTGTTAAAACTTATAAACGGCTATGCGCAAGTTAACAGGCCTGCTTTTATTAATGTATCTATTTCCCGGTTATGTAGCAACAGCGCAAACATGTGTTTATAATAATTTGTCTGCTCATTATACATTTAAAGTAATTTCTGTTAAAGATACTGCTGACGATATTGGGGCAAGCGCGCGTAAGGTCAGTTTGCTCATCTTTAAAAATAATAAAGTCAAACAACAAGTAAATTTTGACGCTGAGTACTTATTTGAGGATGTTTTTAAAAGTGATACGGCGTCACGCTCATACATTACCGGCAGAAATAAAAACGCTGAGGTTCCGGATTATGATTATGGTGATCTGGTTATTGCTGATTTGAATTTTGACGGAAAAGAAGACATCGCTATTAAACATGATTCAGGCGGAAATGGGGGGCCGATTTACAACTTCTATTTAGAAGACATTAACGGACAGTTTAAATTAGATCGTTACCTAACCGAATATGTAGGATCATTCCCGGCAGAAATAAATACTAAACGAAAAATCCTCAGAACCCAAATACACGCCAATGTACATCAAGAGGGTAGCAAATCATTTCAATACAATCCTAAAACAAAGAAATGGAAATTGGTAAAATGGGAAATGGTTGACTTTTAGTTACTCTTGATATTTAATGACTTAAGCAAAATTGGTACAGTGCTTACATAATATTATATTTGGGTCCGTTAACTGCGTATTATGAAATTTACCCGTACCCTCCTCATCTTTTTAGGGCTTGTACCCTTTTGTACCCACGCCCAACTGCTTAAAACGCAGCCAAAATTTACACGTGCCGACACGTTACGTGGTACATTAACTCCTTTGCGCACCTGCTATGATATTAACTACTATCACCTTGACGTTAAATTTGATATCGACAAAAAATTTATCAGCGGCAGCAACCAGTTTAAGTTTACGGCTACGCAGAATTTCACCAGGCTTCAATTTGATCTGTTTGATAATCTGAAGATCGAGAAAGTGGTTTACAAAGGCACAAACCTGCCCTTTAAACGCGAGTTTAACGCGGTTTTTGTAACCTTCCCAAAAACCATTACAAAGGGCACTAAAGATGAATTCACTGTGTATTATTCGGGCAATCCAACTATTGCAAAAAATGCGCCGTGGGACGGAGGTGTGGTTTATAAAACCGACTCGTTAGGCAAACCGTTTGTTGCAACCGCCTGCCAGGGTTTAGGAGCCAGCGTTTGGTGGCCCAATAAAGATCATCAGGCCGACGAGGTGGATAGCATGCTCATCAGCATAAGCGTGCCTACAGGATTAACCGATGTTTCAAACGGACGCCTGCGTAAAACAACTGATCTAAAAAACGGTTATACGCGGTTCGATTGGTTTGTAAGCAGCCCTATTAACAATTATGGCGTTGTAGTTAATATTGGCGATTATACCCATCTAAGTGATTTCTACATGGGCGAAAAGGGTAAATTAACTTTGGACTATTGGGTTTTAAAATATAATGCCGATAAAGCCAAAAAACACTTTGATGCCAATGTTAAACCGATGCTTAAATCGTTTGAAAGCTGGTTTGGGCCGTACCCATGGTATGAGGATGGTTACAAGTTAATTGAGGCTCCGCATTTGGGCATGGAACACCAAAGCGCTGTAGCTTACGGCAACGGATATATTAATGGCTATCGGGGACGTGACCTTTCAGACTCTGGCTGGGGCCTTAAATGGGATTATATTATTGTGCATGAAAGCGGCCACGAATGGTTCGGCAACAATATAACATCAAAAGATATTGCTGATATGTGGATACATGAAAGTTTTACTACTTATTCAGAATCACTTTTTGTAGAGAGCCAATTTGGCAAGCAAGCCGCCGTGGAGTACACTTATGGCCTGCGTCAGGATATTAAAAATAATTTACCAATTGTGGGTCCTTACGATGTTAATTATGACGCTAATAAATATAAATCGGGAGATATGTACCCTAAAGGATCTGTTATATTGAATATGATACGCACCATTATTAATGACGATGCCAAATGGCGCGATATATTAAGGGGAATGAATAAAACCTTCGCGCGCAAAACAGTTACTTACGATGATATAACCGGCTATATCTCCAAACAATCAGGAATAAACCTTGAGTCGGTATTTGACCAGTATCTGCATCATAAAAGCCTACCGATACTTAATATCGAATCAATAAACGGCCGCCTGTTTGTCCGTTGGATAGCTGAGACACCTGATTTCACTATGCCGGTTAAAATCCGTGTAAAAGGTGGTAATTATAAATTTGTTACGCCCACAAATACCTTAAAGCCGCTGGAAATTCCGGGCATTACAAAGGACAATGTGGAAATAGATATGTCAAATTACTACATAGGTACGCTTATTGAGTAAAGCCAACAAAGCGGTGCGCGTTTCACAAAATATATGAAACAAATGAAACGGGTGAAACACGGATGTGGTCTAATTTGCTGATTATTAATCTATTGCATTTTCCGTGTGAAACAAATGAAACACCACTATCTTCACATTTTATAATACTATCTTCACATTTTATTACTTAAACCATTGTTAATAACCTATTTAGATAAAACGACCCAAAACGGTGAAGGTGAAACGCTTCTTTGTCATTAACTATTGACGGTCCCGCGCTTCGCCGCCCGCGCCGCACATTTACCGACAATAAGGCCGCGTTTACCTAAAAACTATGTGCAATAATGCTGATTTGAGCCAAATTTGGTCTATAAATCATCACGCACAACAATGGAAAAGTTTTTAACCGCAACGTTTTTATTAATAGTGGCCAAGTTTATAGCACATGTTGCTTTGGCTATTCAGCTGGTAGGTCATTTGGTTAAATAAGGCATTAAAAATTATAATTAACCGAAAATAATATTGGTTTTCGGTTTTTCTGAACCACCTTTACATTATGGTAAAACACCCCATCATCACAGTAAAAAACCTGGTAAAAAACTACGGCGATTTCAAAGCTGTGAATGACATCAGCTTTGAAGTTTACGAAGGCGAGATATTTGGCCTGCTTGGCCCCAATGGTGCAGGCAAAACCACTACGCTTGAGATAATTGAGAGTCTGCGCGAAAAAACATCGGGCAGCGTTACGGTTGACGGATTTGACATTGACAGCCATGCCGACGAGATCAAAAAACGTATTGGTGTTCAACTACAGGCGGCCGGCTATTACCCGAACCTTAACTTATCCGAATTAATAACATTGTTTTGCGGCTTGTATGGGGTAAATAAAACGCCTAATGAGATGTTAGCCAAAGTTGCGCTGACAGACAAGGCAAAAGCCAAGTATAAAGATCTTTCCGGCGGGCAAAAGCAACGCTTTTCAATAGCCACAACACTTATAAACGACCCACGCATTGTTTTTTTAGACGAGCCAACCACGGGCCTTGACCCGCAGGCGCGCCGCAATTTATGGGACTTGATCCGCGAGATCCGCGACAACGGCACTACTGTGGTCATCACCACGCATTATATGGATGAGGCCGAGGTACTTTGCGATAGGGTAGCTTTTATTGACGGTGGCCGTGTGATAGGCATTGACACGCCCGACAAGTTTATTGATAACCTGGTGGCAACCGGCTTTGAAAGAAAGAAACAGGTTAAAGCCGCTAATTTGGAGGATGTATTTATTAACCTGACGGGGAAGGAATGGCGGGGGTGATTTCGGATTTCGGATGTTCGATTTCGGATTTTTTGCATTTACTAGTTACTATTGACCAATGACCAACAACAACAAACCATATAACAACATCCGCGCTACGCTTGCTATAGCTAAGGCGGCATTCCGATCTATAACCCGCAGTCCTTCTTCGGTGGTGTTTAGTTTACTTTTTCCGCTGATATTTATTTTGGTGTTTGGCTTTATTGGTGGTGGAGGGATGTCTGTTGATGTGGGGATAGCAAAAGGCAGCGACACATCAAACCATATTTACCAGGCTTTAAAAAGTGGCGGCGTTATCAGGATAATTGATAACCAATCGGCGGATGAGATGGAAAAAAGCCTTCAAAAAGGAAGTATTGATGCTATCATCAACATAAAAAAGAATCAGTCGGCACCGCCATTCACTATCGACGTTCAATATACCCGCGCGTCGTTAGAGAAAGGAAATATCTTAAAATCAATTTTAAATAACATTATTTATAAGGTTAACACCTATGGCGGACAGGCGCCGCCGCCGGTTGCAGAACTAAAAGAAACTACTGTACGTGGCCGCGAGTACAAAACTATCGACTTTATTTTACCGGGTCAGTTAGGCTTTTCTTTGTTAAGCACCGGCGTATTCGGTACTGCCTTTGTATTTTTAAGTCTCCGCATTACATTGGTTATTAAGCGCTTTTTTGCGACACCGGTACAACGCTACAGCATTGTTTTAGGCGAAGCGATTGCACGCATCTCCTTCGCTTTAATTGGAGCCTTGTTTATTATACTGATAGGCCACTTTGCTTTTGGCTTTACACTGATACATGGTGCGGTCACGGTAATTAATATGCTACTCCTCTCTACCTTGGGGGTGATCGTTTTTATGGGTTTTGGCTTTGTAGTATCGGGCATCGCAAAAAATGAAAGCTCGGTGCCGCCTATCGCTAACATAATCACTTTACCACAGTTTCTGCTGTCGGGCACATTCTTTTCTATTAACGTTTTTCCGGCATGGCTGCAGCCCATAAGCCGGGCTTTACCCCTCACCTATTTAAACGACGCGCTGCGTAAGGTTGCCTTTGAAGGCGCTGGTTTGTTTGATGTAACACACCAGATTTTGATTATGCTTATTTGGGGCGTGGTAATTTATGCTTTGGCTGTGAAATTATTTAAGTGGGAGTAACAAGGCCACTTTTTTATTAATGAGGTGGGTGTTAATAAAATATTAACAGATACATTTGCGCCCTGATTAATATTAACTAAATGGCTTTATACAGGGGCAGGCATGCCCTAATGTTTCTCCTTATAGCGTTCAGTCTGACAGCCGGAGCCCAAAACAATAAAACCGGTTTTTTAGGACTTGTTAATGTATTAATACCCGGGGATACCATACACCGCTGGGGTGGCTATGCAGAATTGCAAAAGCGAAGCAACGTTTTTGTAGGGCAATTTTTTTATTATGAGTTACACGGTGGCTTAAGCTACAACACCTCCAATAAAACCGCGCTGCTTATAGGCACCGGCCGCTATATTACTGATGATTACCGTGATCTGAGTTTGCCACCCATTAATTCCGAGTTTCGCCTGTGGGAACAGGTAACAATTAACGAAAACTGGCACCGGTTTAATTTAGAGAGCCGTTTCAGGGTTGAACAGCGATGGCTTAACAGTGCTTATCGTAACCGCTTTAGTTACAGGTTAAGTGTATTGCTTCCGGTAACGCACCGCCAAATGGGGCCTAATACGCTTTACATTAATGTTAATGATGAAATGTCGTTTAATAATACGGTACCTCATTTTGAGCGTAACCGTTTTTTAGCCACTGTAGGGTATCAGTTCAATAAATCAACAAGAATACAAACAGGCTGGTCACATCAATATATCCATACCTCCACCAATACAGCAGCTAAAGGCAGTGTGGCCCTTGCCATTATCTACAGGATAACACGTGGTGCTCACAAACCACATCCCCATATTTAATCAGCTACATTAACTCAATTATTGTTAACACAAACTTAACATTGAGTGAGCAAAACTTAATGCTGAGGTAATATTAACAAAATACATTTGCGCATAGAATTTACACAAACTTAACATGGTAAAATTTAAAGCGCAGTTAGCAGGTCTGCTTTTCATCCTCTCAGTTATCTCTTTTTCCGCGAAAGCGCAAAACAACAAAACCGGCGTATTTGGTATAGCGACAATAACAATGCCCGGCGACAGCGTTACCCGCTGGGGCGCTTATGTCGAATTGCAAACACGGTCTAACGAGTTCTTCAACCAATTCTTTTACTCAGAAACCAAAGGTGGTATCAGCTATGATATAGCTAACAATTACACCGCCCTTTTGGGTACAGGACGCTATGTTACCGGGGAAAATGACCTTGGGCTTACACCGAGCACTGAGTTTAGAATGTGGGAGCAAATGACCATTAACAGCTTTTTAGACAGGGTGAAATTTGAGCACCGCTACCGCGCGGAGCAGCGCTGGGTAAATGGCATTTATCGCAACCGTTTCCGTTACCGCCTTAACATGGTTATACCGCTTAATAATAAAAAAGTTATCCCCGGAACTTTTTTCCTTGGCATATTTGATGAAGTTTTCTTCAACAACAAAGCACCACATTTTGAGCGTAACCGTTTTTCGGCAGGGCTTGGTTATCAGTTTGATAAGTCGCTTAGCGTGCAGTTGAGCTGGCTCAACCAGTACAATTACAACTTTACTGCTCCGGGCGCTAAAAACAACTTGGCCATTAATATTAACTATCGTATTGTTCGTAACCACGCCAAAGCAAAAGAACACATACCAACCTCAAACGACTAAGCTTTATATTAAGTAAATGTTAATATTTAAAGTTTTTGCGCATATTTATTTGAGATTTGTATCTTTGACTAATCTAAGTGTATAATTTACACTTTGGTACAGTATAAATTAATCCTAAAATAGAAATGAGTTTAATAATTGATGTTCACGCCCGCCAGATACTTGACTCTCGCGGTAATCCTACTATCGAAGTTGATGTGTTAACCGAAAACGGCTTTTTGGGCCGTGCTGCTGTTCCTTCCGGAGCATCAACAGGTGCGCACGAGGCAGTTGAACTTCGCGACGGCGATAAATCAAAATACCTGGGTAAAGGTGTTTTAAAAGCTGTTGCCAACGTAAATGATATTATAGCAAAAGAATTGCAAGGTGTTGATGTGTTTGATCAGAACGGCATCGACAAAATAATGATTGACCTTGACGGGACACACAATAAAGGTAATTTAGGTGCTAACGCTATTTTAGGTGTATCATTAGCAGCAGCTAAAGCAGCGGCGCAGGAAAGCCGCCAGCCTTTATATCGCTACATTGGTGGTGTAAACGCCAACACGCTTCCTATCCCAATGATGAACATTGTTAACGGTGGTTCACACTCTGATGCGCCTATAGCGTTCCAGGAGTTTATGATCATGCCGGTTGGCGCGCCTTCATTCTCTGAAGCTTTGCGTTGGGGTGCTGAAGTGTTCCATACATTAAAGAAAATATTACATGACCGCGGTCTGTCAACCGCAGTTGGCGACGAAGGTGGCTTTGCTCCTACTTTTAGTGGCACAGAGGATGGTGTTGAAACCATTTTACAAGCTATAGAAAAAGCAGGCTATAAAGCAGGCGAAGAGATCTGTCTTGCATTTGATTGTGCCGCATCAGAATTTTATGTAAACGGCAAATACGACTACACTAAGTTTGAAGGCGAAAAAGGTGCTATCCGCACCAGCGAAGAGCAGGCTGAGTATCTTGCTGAATTAACCCGCAAATACCCTGTTATCTCTATTGAGGACGGTATGGCTGAGGATGATTGGGCAGGATGGAAAATTTTAACCGACAAAATTGGCGATAAAGTACAGTTAGTTGGTGATGATTTGTTTGTAACCAACACAGAACGTTTGCAGCAAGGTATTGACACTGCTACGGCTAACTCAATCTTAGTTAAAGTAAACCAGATAGGTTCGTTAACCGAGACCATCAATGCGGTATCATTAGCGCAAACCAGCGGCTACACCTCAGTAATGAGTCACCGCTCCGGCGAGACTGAAGATGCTACCATTGCTGACTTAGCTGTTGCCTTAAACTGCGGTCAGATCAAAACCGGTTCGGCTTCACGGTCAGACAGGATAGCTAAATACAATCAATTATTACGTATTGAAGAAGAATTAGGCGAGAGCGCTAAGTTTATCGGCAAAAACTTTAAATACGCTTATAAGAAATAAGCTTTTTGAGCTGAAAGGCAAAAGGTTAAAGGCTCTCCTGTTGGAGGGCCTTTTTTTATGTCTAAATCTTATGCGTCAACTTCAAAAAACAAACAACTATCAACATGATAGTGCCAATGGTCATAATGTACTTGCCCTGTTTACGGACACTTTCACTATGGGCTAAAACTACTTCACCGTTGGGTAGTGTCTTTCTGTAGCCCGCCAGATACTGGCCAATAAAAACGCCAATAAGGCCCCCCAGCAAAGCAAATACATAACCGGCTATAATAACGTTCTTTTGTGAGGCTGCCGGTTTTTTCAGCTCTTCAATTCCTTCTTGTTGTATGTTTTCCATTGTCTTCTTCGTTGATTTATCTTGATGCCCTACTGTTCCCGTCACTACCCGGTACCATCATTTACTAAAAAAAGTCCCTTAACTTAAGAAGTAACCCTATAGCAAAACACACAGTAGCTATATAAAATATATTTCGCCCGTGTCGACGATCATTTTCCCGATAAGCAAAAACCATTTCACCATTTGGTAACGTTTTTTTGTGCGAGTAAAGAAAGCGGCCAACAAAAATCCCAAATATTCCACCCATTAGCGCGAGTATATATCCTAAAACTATCCAAAAAGTTTGCGGGGGCTCCGGCTGTCTTAACTCTTCAATTCTATTGCTGTGTATTTCTTTAATTTTTCTATCACTTACGTCGCTTCCCCGGTCATTTAATATCCTTTGCGCCAACATTACATCAAAAGCGCTCCATTCGTCAGCTTTTTTTACCAGTTCCAATAACTCTTCGTCTGTAAACGCAAATAGGTAATAATCCTTTTCTATTTTTTCAATGTCATTAAGAGCGCTGTCTTCCAATAACTTATTAACCCTCTCAAAATCATCTCGATAAACCATCACATCATAGGCTAACGCAGCACTGGTCATGGTGGTAACATCAATTTTGGGCGCGGTAGTTTTTAGCTCATAGGGTATATTACTTTGCTTCAGCGTGTTGGCCAGGTCTTCTGCCAGTGCTAAATCGTCAAACGTTCTAAAAGTAGTAAGTGCTTTATCCATACTGTTTACCGGTGAAGCGTTCACAAAAGCATTTGCTTCGAGCATGCCACAGAGTCGGGCTCAAGGTAATTGATCTTGATATTGTGATACCGTTTCGTTGGTTAAATTACCGTAATTATTTCGGCATTACAATAGTCTAAGCAGTTTTTCGGACATTAACTAACCGACACGATCTCAAATTGATGCACACCATCAGGCATTTCCCACTCCGTACGATGGCCCTTTCCGTAACCTAATAAGGCTATTGACAGAGGATCTGTCACCGGTATTTTATTTAAGTTACCTGCGCCCTGGTTTTCATGTACAATATGCACCCTGTATGTTTGGCGCTTGCTAATGTTGCGCACCAGCACCTTAGATCCGGGTTGCACAATGTTGAGCGGCAAATTATCATCCTTAACAATACTCGCATCGTTTAACTCGCTAAACAATTTGCGTTTGTTAAAAACAGAAAGTCCTTTTGAAAAATAGTGTTTCATCAACAATTTAAAATTGTTAATGGTTAATGTAAGCTGAAATCTTTTTCTCATTGTGATTAAATTAATTTTTAACTAATGATACTGTGTAAAGTGCCTGATGCCGGTTAAACCGCGCGTTCCAGGTCAACCCGGGTTACCTTTAAAACTTCAAATTCCTGCACACCACCGGGCATTTCCCATTTTATGGTTGAGCCTGTACGGTAACCTAATAACGCTATAGCGATGGGTGCAGATACAGCTATTTTATTCTTTTTTATATCCGCGTAGGCTGGTGGCACAATCTGAAATATAAAACTTTTGCGGCTTTTTCGCTCTTCTACATGAACCACCGAGTTAAGCCCGATCACATTCTCCGGGAGTTCATCTTCGTCTACCACTTGCGCCGACGCTAATTCTGATAATAGATTCTTTTTGTTAAAATCTGTTAATATAGCTTCCTGAAGATATTTTTTTAAGATGTCCAGCTCCCGCTGAACCAAGGTTAATTGTTGCGTTATCATAATACTTTGTAAAGAATTTTATTAGACAGTAAAAACGAGCGTTTAAACCGGCCCCGAACCATATAAGGCAGGGGCTTAAATAATAAAGTCCTTACTACTTTGAAGAAAAGCGTATTCTAAATTGGGAGAATAACAACAAACAAAAAAACGCATAGCAACCTTATGCGCACCGCCTTTTGCAGTTGCATTTGATTGTAGGCAATATGATGTATTATTGAATAGCATCTAATATTTGAGTGTTGTTTCTACTTAAACGCAGGTTAAGGTTAAATAGTATGCCTAATGACAACTTGAGAATTTAAGATTACCCTGATCATTCAAACAACTCCTGCTCGTCAGTATAATAAGTGCCGCGTCCACCCAACTCTTTTTGGTGGATAGCAGCACCTGTGGCTGTCTGTTTTTGTTTAGGCAGATGCACCTTTAAAAAATCGCGCACCTCGCCGCTAATGATATCTGGGTTGTATTTGATGATCTGCTTTTCTGCATCTTCCAGTACATCTTTGATAGAGCTGAGCAATTTTCTGATTGCAGTATCGGGTAACTTATTAGCTGGTGAGAACGGTGAGATCCGCGCATGCCATAAGATCTCATCGGCATAAGCATTACCTATACCTCTTAGAACCTTTTGATCCATCAACACCGTTTTAACCGGCGAACGTTTCTTACTTAATTTTTCTTTCAGGTAAGTCAGGTCTACATCCAAAGCATCGGGAACATCTTTCTCTTCCGGATCAAGCGTAGGTGTGGCGGCGCCCTGGTAATCGGTTAGCGCAAGGCCATTTCCGCCTTTAAAAAGCAGCTCGACGATTGTATATTTATTTTCATTGCTGTTCTCAAAAGCGTGGAACTGACCATGCAGCATAAGGTGCAGACCTAGCACGTGTTTACCAAATTCAAAATGCAGTTCTTTACCCACGCGTTTAACATTGGTCAGCTCTTGTCCCTCAAGCGCAGCCTTTAATTCTTTAATAGAAACATTGAGCTTTTTTTGGTTGGGCGCTTCAATATTATCTAAAGCTTTGCCTTTGAACAATTTGTTCAGGTTACGGGCGAATACTTGGAGGTCGGGTAGTTCGGGCATGATTATCAATTTAAATTATAACTATGAAAATGGCAGTTGGTTTCACTCAATTCTAACATCCGAATTAAAACCGTATCTTTGCAAAAAAATAATACCCGTTAGCTTTACGGTTTTGATCATTTCCACGACGAGAGACTCTTCAGATCCGCTATGCAATCGCGTTAGCATCTAATAATAAGATACAATACATGTCATTTGAAAATTTAAATTTAATTGAGCCTATTTTAAAGGCTCTTAAAACTGAGGGTTATACATCCCCCACTCCTATACAAGAACAAGCAATCCCTATTATATTACAAGGCCGCGACTTGTTAGGTTGCGCCCAAACAGGTACCGGTAAAACTGCCGCGTTTGCTATACCAACTTTGCAGACATTGTATAAAGACAAACTGCAACACAAAGAGCAAAAAACAATAAAGACTTTAATATTAACGCCAACCCGCGAACTGGCCATTCAAATTAACGAAAGTTTTGCAGCCTATGGTAAGCACACCGGCCTTAAACATACGGTAATATTCGGTGGCGTTTCGCAAAACCCGCAGGTAGATATGATACGCCGCGGAGTTGATATTTTAACAGCTACGCCGGGCAGGCTATTGGACCTGATGAACCAGGGCTACATTCGCCTCGATCATATAAAAATACTGATCCTGGACGAGGCTGACCGCATGCTGGACATGGGTTTTGTGCATGATGTTAAAAAAATTATAGCTAAAGTGCCTGCAAAAAGGCAAACGCTTTTCTTTTCGGCAACCATGCCTAAAGAGATACAGGCGCTTGCTGACAGCATTTTAACCCGCCCGGAAAGAATAGAGGTTACGCCGGTATCATCAACTGCGGATACCATTCAGCAGGAGTTGTATTATGTAGAGAAGAATGATAAACGATCTTTACTGGCGCATATATTAAAAGACAGGGATATTAAAACTGCCCTGGTATTTACCCGTACCAAACATGGTGCTGATAAAGTGGTAAAGGACCTGCATAAAATTGGTGTTACCGCCGAGGCTATCCACGGTAACAAATCGCAAAATGCAAGGCAGCGTGCTTTGGCTAACTTTAAGGCGCGTACAACACGTGTTTTAATCGCTACTGATATTGCAGCGCGCGGTATTGATATTGACGAGCTTACCCACGTTATTAACTACGAAATACCTAACATTCCCGAAACTTATGTACACCGTATTGGCCGTACCGGCCGTGCAGGTGCAAATGGTATAGCGCTTTCCTTCTGCGATCAGGAAGAAATAGCTTTTATTAAGGACATCCATAAACTGATAGGCAAGGAAATTCCGCTTAACGATGCGCATCCCTACCCTATGAGCCCTAAAAGCATAGCCTTGGGCCAACAACCTGCTGCTAAAGGCAGCAAGTCTGGTGGTGGTGGCGGTGGTGGCCAAAAACGCAGTCGTGGCTTTGGTCGCGGCGACCGTAAACCAAGCGGCAATACCCCACGCAAAGAAGGCAGCATGAGCGGAAGGTCATCAAGACCGGCACGTTAATTCATTTTTTGGCTTTGTGATAGAATTTCGGAATAATAAGATATTTTAGTCGCATGAAAGGCCTTGGCAAATTAATATGGCGCTTTGTTAAACTCGCCCTTATCCTTTTTATTGGACTGAGTGTTTTAGGCGTTATAGCTTATCGCTTTATTAATCCGCCGGTTACATGGCTGATGATAACACGCGGGTTTGAGCGCAAAGCCGATGGTAAAGACTGGAAAATAGATAAAGAGTGGCGGGATCTTGATGAGATGTCGCCCAATATGCCCCGGGCCGCCATTGCCGGCGAGGACGGGGCTTTTTTAACCCACCATGGTTTTGATTTTAACGCCATTGAGCGCGCCGCCAAAAAGAACATGAAGGGTAAAAAAGTTATTGGTGGCAGCACCATAACCCAGCAAACAGCTAAAAACGTTTTTTTATGGTCTGGCCGCTCCTGGATCCGTAAGGGTTTTGAAGCCTATTTTACTATGCTGATAGAGATATTCTGGAGCAAAGAGCGCATTATGGAGGTTTACCTTAATGTAATTGAAATGGGCGACGGTATCTACGGCGTACAGGCCGCCTCCCAGGCTTATTTCCATAAAGATGCTAAGGACCTTACCCGGTCGCAATGCGCAGCTATAGTTTCTATTTTGCCGAGTCCGCTGCGCTGGTCGGCTACTAGCCCAAGCAATTATGTTAGGCATCGGCAATCTCTTATCAAGCAAAATATGCGGAGAATGGGGAAGCTGGAGTTCGCCCCCTAGCCGCCATGGTTCCCCCTTTAGGGGGTCAGGGAGCTCAATCGCTCACAAATCTCCTTTACCGTCTCGCTTATCGGTTTAAATTCAATACCAATTGCCTGCTTTATTTTGTTGTTATCAAAATTGCGTACCTGGCTTGCTGCCTGCGCGGCTATTTTATCCAAAAATGGTGGTTTACCGGTAAACAGTGAGACAAAACGGGCCAGTCGCCAGCCAATTTCCATCATCCAGGGTTTGGCATACATGGTGGGTGGCGCTACATTAAAGCACCCGGCAATTTCTGTGGTTAATTCCCTATAGTTGCGGTTTTCCGCGCTTATAATGTATCGTTCAGCAGTTATGCCGCTTTCCATTAAAGCTATCATGCACTTAGCAACATCCTGCACATCAACAAAACCGGCTACGCCTTCGGTATAAAATTTCAAGCCTTTGCGTACGGCTTCAAATAATTGTCCGCTGCCTTTGGTGCCAGCATCCGGACCAATAATTAGCGATGGATTAACAATAACCCCGCTCAGCCCCTCGGCAATGCCGCGCCATACCTCCATCTCGCTTTCCAGTTTTGATATCGCGTAACCATCGTCTTCTAAATTAACATCCAGCTGATGCTCTTCGGTAGTGAGTTCTCCCGGTTTAGCGTATCCAACGGCTGCGATTGAACTTACATGCACCAATCGCGCGCCATTGTCTAAACAAAGATTAACCACGTTGGCGGTGCCATTGATATTGGCGTTTATCATTTGCTTTTTATCCGCCTGTTTAAGTGACACCCAGGCAGCGCAATGGTAAACCTTGTCGGTACCATCAAAAGCATCCTCAAGGGCGGCAATGTCCAGCATATCGGCATCTACCCATTCAATGGCTGCGAAAGATTGCAACAACGCAGGAATAGCGGAACTTTTCCGTTTGGTGCAACGAATTGCTTCGCCTTTTTGGGCTAACTGTTTGGCAACTTCTGCCCCTAAAAAACCTGTCGCGCCGGTAATGAGTATCATTATGAATATGCAGATATGTAGATGTGCAAATGTGCAGATAAATGTGCGGATGTAAAAATGCGCAGATATGCACATCGGCACAAATGCATATCCAAAAAATCCGCATATTTGCACATACGCACATTAAAGCAGCCATGTCCCTGTCCGATTTTTTTTCTCCTGTTGATCTTGATAAAATCCTTCCGAAAAACGGTTATTACACCAGTCATTTAGGTAGTAAGATCGAGAGTTTTGCTGATAGCTTTCCGGATATAGAACAGGGCGCAGACATAGCCATTATTGGTGTGCAGGAAGATCGTAATGCGGTAAACAACTCCGGCTGCGCGCTTGGGCCTGATTACGTGCGCGAGAAGCTTTACCTGCTTAACCAAGGTGGCTACGATACAAAAATTGTAGACCTGGGTAATATAAAGCGGGGCGAAACGGTTGTTGATACCTATTTCGCGCTTAAAACTGTGGTGAACGAGCTGATAAAAAAAGATATTCTGCCGGTTATTATAGGCGGCGGGCAGGACCTCACCTACGCGCAGTACCTGGCTTATGAGACGTTGGAACAAAAAGTTGACCTGGTAGTAATTGATCCGCGCTTTGATCTGGATGACGATGACTATCCGGAAACGATAGCAACAACATCGGCATCCTATCTTCAAAAAATATTTTTGCACGAGCCTAATTTCCTGTTCAATTACAGCAACCTGGGCTACCAAACCTATTATACCAGTCAGGATAGCCTGCGGGTAATGGAAAAACTCTACTTTGATACCCACCGCTTAGGCGAATTAAGCGGACAGGTGGCCGTTACCGAACCTATTATCCGTAATGCCAATATGATCAGCTTTGATATGGGCTCGATACGGTCATCAGATGCGATGGGTAATACCAATGCCGGCCCCAATGGTTTTTATGGCGAGGAAGCCTGCCAGATGTGCCGTTATGCCGGCATAAACGACAAGCTTAGCTCAATTGGTTTTTATGAGTTTAACCCTGCGTATGACAGTAACGGTCAAACCGCCACACTGTTGGCGCAAATGATATGGTATTTTATCGATGGCTTTTATAACCGTAAAAAGGACTTTCCGCTTAATCCGAAATCGCAGTACCTTATTTACAAAACCAGTTTAAAGCACGATGACCATGAGCTGGTGTTTGTAAAAAGCAAAAAAACCGATAGGTGGTGGATGCAGGTGCCCTACCCAACCGGGGGATCATTGAACGAGCGTTTCCATTTGGTACCATGCCGGTATGACGATTATACAACCGCGGTATCGGGCGAAATGCCTGATCTTTGGTGGCGCACCTACCAAAAATTAACCTGATAGCGCAATTGCAGAGCCGATTGCACGTTATGTAGAAAACAATTTGATTTTGATGAAGAGATGGTTCCTGGCGCTGGCCGCGCTACCCCTGTTTGCAACAGCGCAAACTGCTAACCCACAATTTACGGTTAATGGTAAAGTTGGCAACCTGAATGCCCCTGCCAAAGCTTATTTGATATATAAATTTGGCGCTAACCAAACGTTAGACTCTGCCGATATAGTTAATGGATCATTCACCATAAAAGGCGAGGTTATGGAGCCTAATATGGCACAGCTTGCAATTGACCATAAAGGTATTGGTATTCAAAAACTGGGCGATGCCAAAGATGTTGATGTGCTGGCTTTCTTTTTATATAACAACGATATAACTGTTAACAGCAGTACCGACTCCGTAAAAAATGCAAGCCTGAGCGATCCGCTTAATAATGATAGCAAACTGTTAAAAACGCAGCTGAGCCAAGTAGAAGACGAAGCTAAAAAATTGAACAAGGAGTTCACGTCAGCGCCGAAAGAAAAACAGAAGTCGGTTGAGTTTAAAAATAATTTGTTGGCCCGCTCTGTTGCATTACAGGCGCGACAAAAAACAATATTGAAAAACTTTATAACAAGCCACACGGACAGCTTTCTGAGCCTGATAGCCCTGAGCATGTTAGGTGGCCACTCGCCTGACATTACTGAGCTAGACAATTTATATAGTCTTCTTTCGTCGCAGCTAAAAGCTACTGAAACAGCACGGGCGTTGAAGATCAATATTGAACTGGCCAGGCCAACGGCTATAGGATCTATAGCGCCTGATTTTACACAGAACGACGCGGCAGGTAAGCCTGTCTCCCTGTCATCATTTAAAGGAAAATACGTGCTGGTAGATTTTTGGGCATCATGGTGCGGACCTTGCCGCGAAGAAAACCCCAACCTGGTTAAGGTTTACAATAAATATAAAGGCAGAAAATTTACTGTTTTAGGCGTGTCGCTTGATAAACCTGACGCCAGGAACCGATGGCTGGCGGCAATTAAAAGCGATGGTTTGGTATGGACACAGGTGTCTGATCTCAAATTCTGGGATAACGCGGTGGCCAAACTGTACAATATATCCGGCATACCTGCTAATTTTTTGCTTGACCCCGAGGGAAAGATTATAGCCCGTGATCTGCGTGGCGCTGATCTGGAGAAAAAATTGAGCGAGGTTTTATAGCTCCTCCCCTTTAGGGGAGGCCGGGAGGGGCTGCTACTGCAGATACTTCCCTACTATCGGCATTCTTCTGCCCATACCAAATGCTTTTGGCGATACGCGCAGGATAGGCGGTGTTTGGTAACGTTTGTGCTCGGCTATATTTATCAGTCGTAAAGCGCGCTTTACGGTGGCCTCGTCATAGCCCATTTTTATAATCTCGGCAGATGAGCGCCGTTGCTCCACGTATTCAAAAATTATTTTATCCAAAATATCGTATTCAGGTAATGAATCTGAATCCTTTTGTCCGGGGCGCAACTCTGCTGAAGGTGGTTTTACAATGGAATTAACCGGGATGACCTCCTCATCTTTATTAATAAATCGTGCCAGCTCAAACACCTGCGTTTTGTAAACATCGCCGATAACGGAGATACCGCCGCACATGTCGCCATATAAGGTGCCATAGCCTACCGCTGCCTCACTTTTGTTAGAGGTGTTGAGCAAGATGTAGCCAAACTTATTGCACATGGCCATCAGCAGAACAGCGCGGCTGCGCGATTGTATATTTTCTTCGGCTATGTTAAACGGCAGGTTTTGAAACTGCGGATGAAGGGCCGTTTCAAAAGCATCAGTAATATGTTCAATAGCTACGGTTTGGCTCATGCAACCCAAATTATCCACCAGGTCCTGCGCATCCTTAAGCGAATGATCGCTTGAAAACTTGGAAGGCAGCAACACCGCCATCACGTTTTGCGGACCCAGCGCTTTTGCTGCCAGGGCACACACAACCGCAGAGTCTATACCACCCGAAAGCCCCAGGATAGCTTGCTTAAAGCCCGACTTTTTAAAATAATCCTGAATACCCAATATAATGGCATCATGAATCTGCGATATATCGCTGTCGCGTTCTTGTTTTTTTGTCGTTGGATGATCAAACGTTAATCTGCCTTCATTGTCCAAAGTATAATAGGCTATACCTTCTTTAAAATAAGGCATCTCGTCAATCAAATCGCCATCGCTATCAAATACTAGTGATCCACCATCAAATATTAGTTCAGTCTGTGCGCCTACGTGGTTAACATACAGCAGCGGCAGTTTATAACGGTTCACATTATCCTTTAAAATAGCAATGCGCTCTTCATCGTGCTTATAAGAGAACGGCGAAGCAGCGATATTGATCATTATATCCGGTCTCTGCTCAATGAGCGTGTCCATCGGACGCGTTATATATAGCGGGTTTTCAATCTCGTTCCACAGATCCTCGCAAATAGTAAGCGCTATTCGTTTACCTTTAAAATCAATACAATTAAACTCAGTTGATGGTTCAAAGTATCGATACTCATCAAAAACGTCGTAGTTGGGCAGCAAAGCCTTTTCCACTACCGCTTTAACCTCACCATTTTCAATAAACCAGGCAGCGTTACTTAAGTCTTTGCCTTCCGGTTTGTTATTGGGGATGGGTAAGCCAATTATACAGGCGATATCAGTGCAAGCGGCGGCAACAGCACGGGCTGATTCATCGCATAGATTAATAAATTCGTTCAGTTCTAAAAAATCGCGGGCGGGATAGCCGCTGATACAAAGTTCTGCAAAAACAACAAGGTCGGCACCGTTAAGGCGGGCCTCTTCTACAGATTGAATTATTTTGGCTGTATTTGATTCAAAGTTACCAACGTGGTAGTTAAGCTGGGCTAAAGCTATTTTCATAAGTGTATAACGGTTGACTATTGCACCCAAATGCAAATAATAAGCTAATTTTGCTGAAAGTATAAAAATGACAGCAACCTACTGCAAGTTCAAACAAATTTATTTAATTTTTGGCATCGTTATATTATTTGCGTCATGTGGCGGTAATAAAGATATCGATGTAAGCAACATTCCGGTCGATGTTAAAATTGAGCGTTTTGACCGCGATTTTGATCAGCTGCGCCAAAAGCCCATGCCACAACAGGCCGCTTTGCTTCAAAAAAGATACGGCAACTTTTATGCCGATTATGTTGGCCAGATACTGGAAGTTGGCAATCCCAATGATACCGCTTATTTCAATGTACTGCGCCAGGTTTTTGCCGGCGATGCTTACAAAGATCTGAAACATGATGTAGACGCTGTTTTTCCAGGCGATATGGCAAAGCAGAACGCCGAACTTACCGACGCGTTCCGTCGCATAAAATACTACTATCCGCAGAAAAACCTGCCGAAAGTTTATGCCTACTTTTCGGGCTTTAAAGCGCAAACCTCTATTGGCGATGGCTATTTCGGTATAGGCCTGGATATGTTTTTAGGTGCCGATTCGCGCTTTTATCCGGCACTGAGGGCAACCTTTCCGCATTACATTTCGCGCCGGTTTACGCCCGCTTACATTGCTCCGCGTGTGGTTGAAGGTATAGCCCGCGAAGATATGTTCCCCGAAAATGAGAATGACAACACCCTTTTGAGTAAAATGATATATGCCGGCAAGCTGCTTTATTTTACGGATAAGATATTACCTACCGTGCCCGACTCATTAAAAATTGGCTACACTACAGAAAATATGAAATGGTGCACTGAGTTTGAAGGAAAAATTTGGGCCTACTTTTTAGAGGAAAACCTGCTGTATGAAACTGATTCGCAAAAAATACAAACCTACCTTAACGAAGCGCCCTTTACACCCGGACTTGGCGATCGCAATAATTCCGCGCCAAAATTAGGCATTTGGATAGGTTGGCAAATTGTAAGGAAATACATGGCCGAACATAGCGATGTAACCCTGCAAAAGCTAATGGCCCAAACAGATGCTCAAAAGATACTTAGTGGCGCTAAATACCGCCCTAAATAAAACAGCCAAAAAAAATAGCGATGGGTTTTAAACCCATCGCTATTTTTTAATATAATGTCTTTTACGTACTTACTTCATTATCGCGAACACAGCTTTTAAAGCTATGCCAGTGCCTATCACCAAAATTACATTGGCAATGCCTGATGCATATTTAAAATCGAAAAAGCGAAGGTAAACACCAACTAAACCTATAACTATGGCAACTACTAACAGTATGTAATGACGTGGTGAATTTGCTTCTTGTGGTGATATCATGATGCTGATTTATTTTACTGCACAAAAATAAAAATGTTTGCCGAATAAACTAATGCGTAATTGAAATTTTATAAAGGTTATTTCGCTAAAGTATACTCGCCCCAAAAATCAGTAGTTACGTAGCGCGTCGCAAATGTTGCATTCATTGTTTCATTAGCGGCCCGTATTTGGTCTGGGATTAAAGCGTTTCCCGCTGCATTTGGTGCACTTCTAACAATGGGAGTCACACCAACGTATTTATTAGGTGCGCCATTAACCACAAGGTGATAGGAAAACTTTTCGGCTTTAGCGGCAGTTAATCCAAGCAGTTGCAGATCAATAGTTATTTCGCAGGTAAAAGCCTTTTTGTTGTCAAAAGATACACCCGCCTCAATTCCTTTGTCATTATAAATTGAAACCAAACTGTCAACCCCGGCCAGGCCTTTTGTATAGATCCATTTTATACCACCGGCCAGTTTTTTATTATTGGCCTGCATGGTAGAATCAGCCTCCTCTTTTGATACCGATTTTTTTTCTGCCACTTTATTAACCGTAATACCAATCTGATCAGACGAAACTTGAAAACCGGCAGAGTTAAGCATAAGTTCACCTGGTCTTTCCTGAAACGGAAATTTAACCACGGCAGCTCCATCTTCGCTTTTGCGCCCGTTTTTCTGTATAATAAGTTTTATCCCTCCGTTACTTATGCGGTTGTAAACGTCCGCAACGTCAGTTTGTATAACCAGGTATAGCTTTTTATCGTCATTGGCTATGGTGTACAGCAACTCGGTAGTAGGGTTTTTGGCTTCAAATTTATCGCCCCAGTCTGCAGCTTTTCCGTCAATTTTAATATCCGCGGGAGCACGCAGGCCCTTTTGCTGAACAGATGGTAATTTTTGGGCATTTACATTTGCAAAAGCTACTGTCGCAAATAAGAGTAGTTGGAGTTTTTTCATGTTAATATTGTTATAAGGCATGTTAATTACGATACTTTCGTAAAAGTACGAATCATTCGTAAACACATCAACTATTTAACAATATTTAACAAAGCCATCCTCGTCCGCCTATCGAAATGCATACCGCTACGTCCAAATCAGGAGTTCAAAAGCTTTAAAAAGAGCTGTCAGCGGCGCTATCTGATAGTTATCGGATCCTCTTTTCCTCAGTGTAATTGTCCTTTAAAGGGCATCCGGCTGAATCATTTTAAAAAAACTATAGGTAAAGAAATTATTTTCTGAAAAATTCGCAAAAAATACCCGAAAAAACGATTGAAAATTACATTTTTACGAAAACGATGTAGTTGTATTTTTTTTAAATAAATATCATTATTTTTATTGTGTTGGCACTTAATTAATCATTTCTCTACCAAAATGGCAATTAATTTTGATAAACCTGGTCAATAAAACGCAACTCTATGAAAAACACAACAACTCCCAAACGACGTATCACCCTCTTGCAGATGAATTTTTGGCATGGTCGCTTATATTATCCTATTGATAAATTTATGGCTCGCGAAAAAGCAGATATCCTTTGCGCACAGGAAATGCTTTCAAGTCCGCATGATATATTTCCAAGCTATTGTACAGCTGAAACCTTACTTAAACGCGGGCATTTTGACACATTTATTGCCGGTCGGTCCCGACCATCGCGTGTAATAGAAAAAGGAACTATTTGCGAAGAACAATGTGCAATTTTTACCAAGGGTGAAATAACCTGCGAATATGAAAAACAAATCATATTATATGATCTTGACGCGGGAGAATCGGCATCGAAACACGGAGAGGCGGAATATTACAGTTTGTTACACACCATACAGCGGTTTGACGATGGCACCCTTGTGCACATACTTACACACCATGGCCGCATAGTGCGAAAAGATGAAGCGCGTTTAGGTCACGAGATAGCTGATTATAACTTTAAACGTATTGCCGAATATGCGGCGGGCTTAACCGGACCGATTATATTGTCAGGGGATTTTAACCTTCATAAGGAGGCTACTTCATTACAGCCCTTAAAAGAAATTGGTTTGATCAACTTAAATGATCTGTATGAGGTATCGGTAGCACGCAATGAGTTTTCTTTCAGAGCTGATGAGGTTGTCTCCCATATTTTTGTGAACAATGAAGTTGTGGTTGAAGACTACCGTATACCAAATGATAACGTTTCAGATCATTTACCTTTGCTATTAACTTTCAACATAACAAAGAATGGCCTTGTAAATTAATAGTGATACACTACACTTCTCTAGTGATACACTACACTTCTCCTTCACGCTTGCGTAAGAACCACTCGGCGCTTAATAGTAAGAATATGAAAGCGAAGATCCATTTCACGTCGATCATGTCGCTGTAGTGCTTATCTTCAAAAACGAGGGTTTTAATATTCTCGTTCTTTTTGATCAATTCGGCCAATTCTTCTATCTGATTAGGGAACAGCATTTTGCCGCCGCTTTGTGCGGATATGCTGTTTAACAACTGGCGATTGGCTACACTCTGTCTTATTTCCAGGTTAAGCGGCTTAACGGTAAACTGACCGGTAGCGTTGAAGGCGCGGTTACCGAGTAATGTAGTAGCACTATAGGTGTATTCGCCAATGGGCAGGTTGCCGGCATCTAACTGGTACGTTTGCCCCATGCGGGTAAACAGAAAGTTATAAGCTTTGCCATCAACGCTCTTTATTGCCATTTTAACATCAGGCGTATTGGTTAACTGCAAGGCATCATCATACAATTCAGCATTCAGCAATACATTATCGCCCTCATCAAAAATGTTCTTTGACGGGTATGCCCTAAAGCGTTGCTTATCGGTGTTGGCGGTAAGGTATTGTACACTCTGACTAAACAGTTCCTCCAATGCGTGATGATTAGCATAGGTCTGGTATTCGGACAATTGCCAGCGCCAAAGTCCCTCGCCCATTAAAACGCCGCTTCTGCGCCCTGCATCATCACCAAACATTAACAACGGGTACGTTGTCGGCACTGCGCCGATACGCTGCTTTAGCAATACGCCGTTAGGCACAGTTACGCTATAATTGGCATAAGGAGCCATTAATGGCGGGAATTTGTTGATCTTTTGCAGGGTTGAGTCGCTAAGCGTAAACGATGAGAAATCGGTAGCCGTCATGGCAAAAACCTCCTGCATATCATAGCGACTGCTACTAACGGCCGCTAATTTTTGCTGCGAATTAAAGCCTCGAATATCAGCCTGCGCACCCAGCATATACCAAACAGGGATACGGGTTTTGGCTAACTCAGGTCTAAGCAAGGTAAAGGTTGAATATGAGGGCTGATAGAGGATAAGCAAGCTATAATCGCTCCATTTTACTGCGCCCATATCTGCCGTAAGGCCGGCCTTTAGCTCAAAGTTCTTGTTACTTTCAATGGCTTGCTTAATAACCGTCACATCGGGGTGCGGGCCATCATAAAGCAATAAGATCTTTTGCTTAACATCTAATACCTCAACATAAATGGTCTCCGTGTTATTTTGGGTAGACAACTCATTTTTTACAGGCGATATGCTGATGTTGTATTTGTGGATGCCTTTCTTTTCGGCATTTAGTTGAAAGGTGCTGATCTTTTTAAAAGCATCGTTACTTACGGGGATGTTCTCAGAATGTACAACGCTGCCTCCCTCGCTAACGGTTAGGCGCATAGCCTCGCCCCTGCTTTGCCAGGCTTCGCTTAAAACCTCTATCTCAAAATTATTGCCCAGGTAGGCGGTTTTATTGTAGTTAACGTTACCTATTAACAAATCGCGACGGGCAATGGTATCGCCCAGAGCAATGGTGTAGATGGCAGATTTTATGTTACGTGCATCGTATTGCGGATCGGCACCCTGGTTGTACATACCATCAGTTGCCAACACCAAAGCGCCAATGTTTTGGTTAGCATATTGGTCGTTAAGCTGGCGTAATGCAGCCGACATATCGGTTTTACGGGCGTTAAATGTGTTAGTAAGGCCGTTTTTTAAATCGCCGCCGAAATTAAATTCGCGAACATCGTAATCATCGCCCAAAATATCTTTTAGTTTACCCAGATCGGTTACAAAACCGGCAGGGTTAAAACCGGCGGGTTTAAACTGCGATACAGATTGCGAATTATCCTGCGCCACTAGTATCAGCGGTTTTTGGGGCTGATAGCTTAACGATTGCAGTAAGGGCGATAGAAGCAAAAGTGCTATAATAGATACAGCCAGCGCCCGCAAAACAAACAGGCCACGCCTGAATTTTTCAGCAAGGTTTACAGGCTGACGGTACATTAACCATGCATACGCCACGCCAAGCAGCAGGCAAACCGGCGCCCACCAACCAGAAACAGCGCCCCAGGTAATTGAAAATAATAGCATTTTTGAGGTTTACGTTTTACGCAGTACGTTTACGTTATCGCAAAATGCAAAAAATATCATTAAGTGGTTGAAATGTTTTTGTTACAGAGTGGATTTGGGTTGTAGATCAGTTGTAGGTTGTGTGTTTTAGATTGTAAGTGATACGTTTAACGTTGTACGTTTTAGGATGAAAGTAAAACGCCCCGATAAATCGAGGCGTTTCTATAATCGTAGAAATTTAACAATTCTAAAATCGCATTTCTTAAATCCGAAATTGAAAATTCGAAATTTGAAATCCTTCTACAACATTCCCCCATCAACAGGAATAACCTGTCCGGTGATGTAGGTAGCCATATCAGATGCAAGGAAAACGCAGGCATTAGCCACGTCCTCTGTTTCGCCGGCACGTTTAAGCGGGATTGATGCTGCCCATCCTTCAACAACTTTAGGGTCTAAAACCTCGGTCATTTCGGTGCGGATAAAGCCCGGTGCAATTACGTTGGTACGGATATTACGCGAACCCAGTTCTTTTGCCATTGATTTTGAGAAACCGATTATACCGGCTTTTGATGCCGCATAGTTGGCTTGTCCGGCGTTGCCATCAACCCCAACTACAGAGCTCATGTTTATAAATACGCCCTCACGGTTCTTCATCATTATTTTTGATGCCGCTTTGGTAACGTTGAATACTGATTTAAGGTTTACTTCAATTACGTCGTCCCACTGCTCTTCGGTCATGCGCATTAGCAAACCATCTTTAGTTATGCCGGCGTTGTTTACCACAATGTGCAGGGTGCCAAAATCGGCGACTATATCGTTTATCAATTTATCAGCTTCATCAAATTTTGACGCGTCGGAACGGTAACCTTTTACCTTTGTGCCAAAACTTTGTAATTCCTGCTCAAGCGCCAGGCCTTTTTCAACCGACGATAAGTAGGTGAAAGCCACGTTAGCGCCATGCTCGGCAAATTTCTCAGCAATTTTGCGTCCTATTCCTTTTGATGCACCGGTTATAAGCGCGGTTTTTCCTTCTAATAATTTCATAAACTTTACAGATTCCTTTTCGGGCGGTGAAGATAATCATTTAGCGCGAAATGAGGAATTTCTTAGCTGCTTTACAAGTTATAGCCAACTTGTTTGACCTTTTCTCCCGACATGTTTGTACAACGTCTGAATCTATTTACCAAATTTTTTTAATGATCTTCCCGTCATAACGATACACGCCATCTGAAGCGCCAAACCAAATACTTCCATCATGCGCTTCCAAAATCCCAAAAAGCCCAACTGCACCCGACTTGATTTTGGTTCCCGTTGGTTTTTTATCGGACAAGAATGTCTTGTCGTAACGCGTAAGCACCCAGGCGTCGCTGTTATCACTTTGTGAAGTGGTCCAAATGTTCCCTTGCTTGTCCGTGTATACATAACCAACAGCATTCTGTGTGAAATTGGTAAATGCTGTACCGTCATAGCGCCAAAGGCCGCCACCTCCACCGAGCCAAATATTGCCTTTTTTATCTTTTACCATCGATCGGACATTTTTAAAAGGTTTTCCGTTTTTATCTTTTATAGTGGCAATTGTTTTTCCATTATAAATGCCCGCGTAACTCCATGTGCCAAACCAAACTTTCCCTGTTTGGTCTTCCACAATGGCATTAACCAGGTTTTTGGTTTGGTTAATCATCCAATAAATTTCAGGGGTCGAATACCATTTGGGGTAAACTGATCTTGCAGAATCAGTACGAACGGGGAGCGACTCCTCGTTCATTTTTAAATTTATAAAGGATTTTCCGTCATAACGGCTCAGTCCTTCTCCGGTACCAAACCAAATAATACCGGCGTTGTCTTCATAGATCTTAAAAACCGAGTTACTGGGAAGCCCATCCTTCGTGGTGTAATTTTTAAAAGATTTTCCATCGTAATAATAAACACCCGTGCCGATTGAAGCAAACCAAAAGTTTCCGCGTCTATCCTCCAAAACGTCCCAAAACCTATGCGCATTTAACTTGCTTGTGATATTGGTAAAAGATTTTCCATCGTAACGGATAATTCCTTCGAGTGTAACAAGCCACATAATGCCTTTTCTATCTTGCTTGATGGTACGAACGCTGCTGTAGGGTACGTGGGGAGTGGATACATTTTTGGTTTCTGTTTTGCTTTGCCCTTTACACACAATGCAAAAAGCTAACATCAGCACCAACATGTTTATGCATGTGTATTTCATTGTTTTTCTTTTATTTTTCATATCCTATTAAGTTTATTCAGCGAAATTACTTCGAGATATTTCCGTTAGAAGAACCTGGATTGTAAATAAAAATGTAAACTTTGTAAATAAAATATTGACGTTATGCGTGTTAACCAAAATCTCCTGTCAGGGAAGCGTAAGTACCTGTTCGGATTGACACTACTTCCTTTTATTGTTGTGATATGCGTGGCTTTCAGTATGAAGGACGATAACGGCTTTGATATGGCCAGGCGGGAAGTTTTGCTCCGCAGGATAGGGCATGAACTGCTTTTACAGGCAGGCGATAGTACATCAAGAGTACTGCCGGTAGAAAAGATAGACGAAAATGAATACCAGCTGAAGTTTGAGAATGAGCTTACTTTTCAACCGGATTCCTTGGTGAATACTACCCGGCGTGTGTTGGCCCAGGATCCACTCGCACGTGATTACATTGTTAACGTTCTGAATTGTGGCAACTCCAGTGTAGCCTATGGCTATGCGATATCAAAAAATAAAAAAGATGAAATTGTGGCATGTAAGGGAAGAAAGCAACCTACAGCATGTTACATGATCAACATTAAATTTAAACCTTCGGGCTTAAACACAGCAACAACCGGATATATTTTGGGTGGCCTGCCCTTTTTAGCTTTTGTCGGCTTTCTGTTTTTCAGATCTGCAAAGCCGCGGAGAGAGGCGACAGACAGTCAGGATGCCGGCGTGATCACATTAGGCTCAGTATTGTTTGATGCTAAGCACCGTAACCTCATTGTAGATGGACAAACGATTGAATTAACCGGAACGGAAACCCGTGTACTGCGCATATTCGCATTATTGCCTAACCAGACCATAGACAGAAGCCGGCTGCAAAAAGAAATATGGGAAGACGAAGGTGTTATAGTGGGGCGCAGCCTGGATATGTTTATATCCAAACTCAGAAAAAAACTGGAGCTTAATCCGAATATTAAAATTGTTGTGATACGGGGTAAGGGGTATAAGTTGGAGATTAGTGCTTAGGAAACAAAAATAGCGATGGGTTTAAAACCCATCGCTATTTTTGTTTGATATAAGTTCCTCAGACTTCCGGACTAACCTACTGCTTCAACTTCTCAGCCGCCTTTATACTATCCTGTTTTGCTTTTTCGCGTTTTTTAAAGAAGCCTTTAAGGAAGAAGTTACTTTGAAGCGCCTGCATGTTATCATTTAGCTTAACCGAGCTTTGCTGCAGGTTATTAAGCGTGCTGCGCACTTGCCCGGCTGCTGTGGGGTCGTTTAATAAAATGCCTATCGTATTATCATTGCTGTTAAACTTATTGGTAGCCTTAATAAGGTTATCAGTAATGGCAGTTGCATTTTTTGCAGTTTGCTGAAACTGCTCCGCAGTTGCAGTAAACTTGTTGAACGTAGTGGTATCTGTAAATAATTTATCAGCCAAACCGCCTTTGGTATTGATGGTTCTGCTGAACTTATCCAGCTGCACAGCCATACGTGCTGCGCTGCCTGTGGCGGCTTCAAGGTTGCGCATAGAATTGCGAAGCTGTATCGCCATCAGGCTATCAGCCATCAGCGTACCCACAGTGCCTTTGCCTTGTAATATTTTGCGGCTTAATAATTTAAAATCGCCGGTTATTGATAGCAGGTTCTGATTGTTTTGTTGAAGGGTTTTCATGATATCGTCAGTCGAGGTCATTTTTTCCGACTGTAATACATCACCTTCCTGTATAACAGGTGCCTGCGGGGTCCCGCCATCAATAACTATAATTTTATTGCCTATTAATCCATCAGAGCCAATGTGCACACCTGCATTACGGTGAATGTAGGGCTGGCTGCCTTCGTCAATTTTCATCTCCACATCA
>NZ_CAMLHX010000008.1 GCF_946479965.1 uncultured Mucilaginibacter sp.
TTGGGGGCGGGGGTTCAGGGGGCGGCGGCTTTGGTGGTTTTGGTGGCGGCAGCTTCGGCGGCGGCGGCTCGGGCGGCAGCTGGTAATTCTACTTTAAATGTATTTAGGCTATGTATCGTGATATGGTAATAGATGAGATGCGCAAAACTGCGTTGATCATAGCTAAACTATTAGGATTAAAAGTTGCCGGTAAACAGTCGGAGTTTGTACAGGAGGTTAATGGCCTAATGTTAAAGGAGTATGACACAGATCTGGAAACCTTACTTGACCTAAGCGAGGAGGATTTTAAAGATCTTATTAACTCAGACAGATACAGCTTGGAGAAGTTGAATGCCTTGAGCCAGGCGTTATACATGTTTGCCGAGCCTTTTAAACACGACGAAGCCACACAAGTGTTGCTTAAAAAAGTGATGTTGATTTTTGATGTTTTGGAAGAAAAACATCGCTACCAATCTTTTGATAATATTTCAAAACGAAATGCTATATACAAGTATTTCAATATTTAGCTATGAATAAAGATCTCACCTGGAAACTTCTAACTTCAGAATACATACATAAAGGCCCCTGGGCAACCTTACGTGCCGACAAATGCCAAATGCCCAATGGGCACATAGTTGAAGAATATTTTGTTTTAGAATATCCTGATTGGGCAAATGCGGTAGCCATAACCGAAGACAATAAGGTATTGATGGTTCGCCAGTATCGCCACGCTGCCGGCATTGTTTCTTTAGAGATTCCGGGCGGGGTAGTTGAGGTAAATGAAACGCCAGAAGAGGGTATGAGACGAGAGTTGCTTGAAGAAACTGGCTACAAATTCAATAATGTTGAATTGATATGCACAGTTTACGCCAACCCTTCAACCGGTAACAACAAAACTTTTTGTTACCTGGCCACTGGCGGAGTAAAGGTGCAGGAGCAGGAGTTAGATGATCAAGAGGAGTTAGTAATTGAAGAATATACTATTGATGAAGTAAAACAACTGCTTGCCGACAATAAAATAGCGCAGGCATTACACTGTACAGCGCTATTTTATGCCTTGGGTAAAATGGGCAAATTGTAAGGATATCTAATCCTCCGTAAACGTTTGCATATCTATTAGCTTACGGTATAAGCCGTTATGTAGCATTAGTTGTTGGTGTGTGCCCTGTTCAATTATCTTTCCGCTTTCTAAAACCACAATCATATCTGCGTTTTGAATGGTGCTTAACCTGTGCGCTATAATAAGCGATGTGCGGTTCTTCATCAGGTTGTTCAACGCATCCTGCACCAGTTTTTCTGATTCTGTATCCAATGCTGATGTTGCTTCATCCAGCAGCATAATAGGCGGGTTATTCAATACCGCGCGGGCTATACAAATACGCTGCCGCTGCCCTCCGGATAGTTTTGCTCCTCTGTCGCCTATATTAGTTTGATAGCCTTCCTCGGTTTCTATTATAAAGTTGTGCGCGTTGGCAATACGCGCGGCCTCTTCAACCTGCTGCGGGCTTACACCAGTTTTCCCAAAGGCGATGTTGTTGTAGATCGAATCGTTAAAAAGAATGGATTCCTGGTTTACTATGCCCATTAAATGGCGTAACGAATGGGCCGTAACCTGTTTAAGGTTATTACCGTCTATCGATATATTACCAGACTGTGGATCCATAAACCGGGGTATCATATCCATAAGGGTTGATTTGCCACCGCCTGAAGGGCCCACGAGCGCTATTGTTTTGCCTTTTTGTACCTTAAAGTTTATATCAGATAAAACCGTTTTATCACCATAGGCAAACGAAACATTTTCAAATTGAATACCATCGTTAAATCCGTTCAGCGTAACGGCATTCGTTGCATC
Source organism: uncultured Mucilaginibacter sp. (assembly GCF_946479965.1). The sequence goes on from NZ_CAMLHX010000008.1 coordinate 1,832, forward strand.
CGTAATAAGTGGTTTTTCATCTATAAGTTCTAATACTCTTTCACCCGCTGCAATGCCTGAGTGTATATTGCTGAATGAATCAGACAATGCCTTGGCAGGGCGCATAACCTGCGAGAATATGGCTATATAGGATATAAAATCTCCGCCTGATAGCGTGGTAGTGCCGTCTAAGATCATTCCCCCGCCGTACAATACTATTCCTGAAACCATAATAACACCCAGCGTTTCTGAAACCGGGGACGCCGATTGCTGCCGTTTTGCCATTGAACGTAGTATGGATGAATAACACTTATTCTCGTCGTTGAAACGCTGCTTAATATATTCTGAAGCATTAAAAGCTTTAATAATGCGCACACCTGAAAGCGCCTCATCCAGGTAGCTTATCATAGTACCAAATCTTTGCTGCGATTCAACTGCCTGGGCTTTAAGCCGCTTAACAATTCGTGATATTATAAATCCTGACACAGGTACAACCAGAAGGGAGAAAAAAGTGAGTTCCGGACTTATTAAGAATAAAGTAACTATATAAAATGTCAATTGCATAGGTTCTTTAAAAACCACTTGTAATGTGCCGGTAACGGAATATTGTACAACCGTTACATCAGAAGCTACTTTTGATATGATATCACCTTTTCTTTCATTGTTGAAAAAGCCAAGATGCAGATCCATTACGTTGTTAAAAACAGCCTTTCGTAGGTTTAAAAGCGTATGCAGCTTTAGGTTTTCCATAATACGCTGTGATGCATATCTGAAAATATTACTCAATATAACCGATGCCACTATCATGCTGCAAACTACCTTTAATGCAAACTTCCCGTCATATTGGGTAATAAGAGATTGCACAAAGTTTTTAAAACTAGCCATAGGATCAAGCCATGATGTCGGCTTTATGGCAACCGCTGCATGCGCAATACCGGTTTTAGTATCAGAAAACAACGTTTCCATCAAAGGTGCCAGGAGTGCAAGATTGAGCGTGTTGAAAAATATAGCAAAAAGAGTAACTATTATGTACGGTATAGCAAATTTTTCAATTGGCTTTGCGAAGGAGAGCAGTCTGAAATAAGTCTTCATTTAAAAGTTAATACCGCAAAACTATGCAAATTACAGGCTATTACCGCATAACCTGTTTGTAAACATTTATAGTTTGCATTAAGGTGTTATCAAAGTTAAACAGGCTTAGTCGCTGTTTACCTTTCGTTCTTAACTCAGATTGTAAGGTTTTATTGCTGATAACCGCTTCGATGGCACCAGCTATTGAATTTTGGTCCATAGGATCAAAATACTGTGCAGCATCGCCACCCACCTCTGGTAGCGATGAAGTATTACTCAAAATAACCGGGCAGTTGTTATTAAAAGCTTCTAAAACGGGTAAGCCAAATCCTTCGTAAATCGACGGGAAAACAAATGCTTCGGCGTTATTATATAGAACAGCTAGTTCACCGTCGCTGGCTGATATTTGCTGAATACTATCCGTTATGCCAAGATTTTTAAAGAGATCTTGCTCCGCGGCTGTAAAACTTCCCCCGCCGGTGCATATCAACTGCAAATTGTACTTCAATAGCAGTGGCGCTGCGGCTTTTACAAACAGATCAAAATTTTTATAAACGCCTCTGTCGCCAACAAATAGCAGGTACTTGCCAGGCGTTTTAAATTGTGCAGATGGAGCCGGGCTATTATGCATTTTATAACCGAGAAGTATAACGGTTATTTTCTCGTCAGGTATGGCATAAAATTTCTGAAGGTCGCGTTTGGTGCACTCTGATATGGCGATTATATGATCGGCGCGCTTAATAAGCTGTGCTTTGTAACCGGCGGTTAATGGATCCTGTGCCACAAAGTAATGCGGAAAAAGTTCATGTATCATATCATGAACGGTTAATACAAAAGGCTTTTTAACCAGATCTAAAAAGTAGGGGTTATAATACGTGGGATGAAATACATCGTAATTGCCCTGCTTTAATAGATATCGGCAATACCATTTATTGTATTTATTACGGCGGGATTGTTTTTTTACTATTTGCTCAAGCATTCCGCCAACGGGCAAACTTTCTTTATATATGTAAGCGTTATGCGTAAATAACAGGCCTAATTTTGATTGCACGCCGGCGGTGGCATTTAGGCCGTAATGCAAATTAGCAAAACACCTGGATATTCCGCCGTATTTTTGGTTAGAGAAAGCTTGATGATCAAACAGTATTTTCATGCATTGATATTGTATAACGAAACGGGTGCCGCAATTACAGCATGGCAAAGCCATAGGCCGTTGCAAATATCAAAATAAAGTACGGGTTTAGGACTTTTAATTGTGGCTACGAAAGCCTGCCGTAACCTTAATTATTATTATTTCTTTTTGCCGATAGATGAGTCATCTTTTGACACCGATTTTTTACCGGCCTGATAGTCTGATGTGGATGTTTTACCACCAACAGTTGGCGCTTTTTTGACATTTTTCATGCCTTTATCTTTGCTCATAATATTAATTTAAAAATGATTGAATAAACGGTTAAATTTTGCGGATTCGGAATATATAAATGTAAAAAAAAAGCATCCCGAATTTGGGATGCTCTCACGTAATTAATGCTTTATGATTAAATAACCTTAACGTTTACTGCGTTAGGGCCTTTTTTACCTTCTTCTACATCGTACTGTACATGATCATTCTCACGGATCTCGTCAATTAAACCCGATGCGTGAACAAAAATATCGCTTCTGTTCTCGCTTTGTGAAATAAATCCAAAACCTTTTTCGTCGTTGAAAAATTTCACTGTTCCTTCTTTTTGCATTTGTCTTAATTTTAATAAGTTGGCAAGATACGCATAAAAGTCGAGCTGTTTTACTTTTGCTAAAATTATTTAACAAATTGTTAAATAGCAAAATGCCCATATGCAAAAAAGCCACCCGGTAAGGGTGGCTGCAGTAATTATAGATCAGTTAATTAGAAGGATTTAGAATTTGAACCCCAGGGCAAATTGTAATGCCTGATATTTATAGGCTGGTACGTAAATGTTACCATTGGCATTTGTACCCTTAATGTCAATAGTATAACGAGCGTTTAGGTTAACATGCTCGTTAATGTCTATACCTGCACCTATAACTCCTGCAAAGAATGTTTTTATACCGCTGTATTGGTAATAGCTCCGGAACGATTCGGCGAAGCCGTCATTATAGGTATTATTTGACGAAAGCAGGTAAGAAAATTGTGGCCCGGCAAAAACGTTGAATTTTTTACCTGTTTGTAACCTAGCAAAGACCGGCAAATCTAAAAATTGCGAATGTTGACTAAATCCACCGGAGGTTGTAGTCGCCGCATATCCCCTTTGAGAATAAAGCGCTTCTGCACCTATAGAGATAAGATCAGACACAGGGTGATTATATGTAAGACCAAAGCTAAAACCTGCCATAGCACCGGTATCATAATTGCTTTTTGACGATGCTACGGCATTAGAAAATGCAGCACCTACAGCCAAGCCAAACCGTGGCCTGTATGACTGGTCATAATCTTCACGAGGACCAAAAAATTGCTGGGCGCTGGCACTTGCTGTAATAAACAGGCCGATAATAATTAGGGGGAGAATTTTTTTCATAATATTATAACTTATTACGTTATGTTAATTATAAGTGTTACAAAAAATTCGCTCTGGTCAGAAATTATTTAGTGTTTACCGCGTTTCTGACAAAGAGTTGCAGAAGTCTGCATTTTTTTAAATTACTTTTGAAATGTTTATGAGATCGTTTAAAAAAATTTCAGCCTCCACTATTTTTCTTGCTGTTTTGCTTTCGGTTAATCCCGTTGTAGCTCAACAGAAAACCTATATCCAATTATTAAGCCAACCCAGTCAATGGGTTGATTCTGTGTACAATAAGCTAAATAAAAAGCAGCGGATAGCGCAATTATTCTTCGTGCGTGCACATACAAACAGGGGTAAAAAATACGAAGATTCTGTAGCCAAAGTCATTCATAATCAGCACGTTGGTGGCTTGGTTTTCTTTCAGGGAGGCCCCGGCAGGCAAGCTAACCTTATCAACCGTTATCAGCGCGAAAGTAAGGTGCCCCTGTTAATAGCACAAGATGGGGAATGGGGAATTGGAATGAGACTAGATTCCACACTTTCTTACCCATATCAAATGACATTGGGTGCCGTACAGAATGAAAAACTCATTTATCAAATGGGGCAACAAATAGCATACGACTTTAAGCGATTGGGTATGCACATGAATTTTGCACCCGTAATGGACGTAAATAATAACCCGGACAACCCGGTTATTAACTATCGGTCTTTTGGCGACAACAAATACAACGTAGCTCGTAAAGGCATTGCTTATCTTAGTGGTATGCAGGATGCTGGGCTGCTAACCACCACCAAGCATTTTCCCGGCCATGGTGATACTAATGTCGATTCGCATTATGATCTGCCCCTGTTACCATTTTCCCGCCAGCGTCTGGATTCGTTGGAACTATACCCATTTAAGCAGGCTATCGCCGCGGGGGTTAGCGGAGTGATGATAGCCCATATGAGCATTCCTTCATTGGACAATACGCCAAATTTGCCTTCAACTTTATCGCGCAAAATAGTTAATGACCTGTTAAAAGATTCACTAGGCTTTAAAGGGCTGGTAGTTTGCGATGCGATGGAAATGCAGGGCGTTATAAAGTACTTTCCACATGGCGAAGCGGAGTTGAGGGCGTTTATGGCGGGCAATGATATTATAGAGTTATCAATGGATTCAAAAGAATCCATTCACAAAATATTAAAGGCTATGCGCCATCATCAGTTGCCCGAGCAGGAGTTTGAGGCAAAAGTAAAGAAAGTGCTGATGGCCAAGTATTGGGCCGGACTTAACAAACCACAGGAAGTAAATACCAGTAATGTTGTAGCGGACCTAAATCGCTCTGCAACAAAAGATCTTATAGCACAACTAAGCAATGAAGCAGTTACCCAATTGCGTGGCAGTTCGCGCGATTTACAGCTTAATCCCCTTATGCGCACAGCTATTATTGGCGTAGGTATTACCAACCCTACAGCATTTCAAAGCGAATTGCGGCGCTGGTATCCCAACAGCACGTTGTTTTTAGTGAATAAAAGCACTCCAATTGATGAGCTTAACAATATTATTAAAAGTCTACAGGAATACAGCCAGGTATTTGTTGGCGTGCATGATACCCGCACAAGGCCGCAAAGCAAATTGGATTACAGTAGCGGCGTTAAACAATTTATAGCGGCATTAACCGCGCACGAAAATACTGTCATCAGCTTCTTTACTAACCCCTACGCCATGGCGGGCATACCCGGTATTGAGCGGGCGCACGCCTTGCTGGCCTGCTACCAAAACAGCGAGGATATGCAGCAAGCCGCCGTAAGGGCGATAACGCAGCAAAGTAAGCCTATGGGTAAATTGCCGGTTAGTATAAATGTTTTCTTTCCTACAGGATCCGGGCAAATGGGATTATAATAAAACATTGCCGGTAAATTAGTATATTTAAGATTGAACCTTTTATTCTGGTGCCACTATGCAAACCGATCCCAACAAATACAATATAAAATTCCAACAAGCCCTTGCCGGATTAAATCCTGAGCAATTGGCAGCCGTTAATAAAATGGATGGCCCTGTATTGGTTATCGCTGGTCCCGGTACCGGCAAAACGCAAATATTGGCTGCACGCATAGGTAAGATACTAACCGATACTGATGCGCTACCGAGTGAGATACTGTGTTTAACTTATACTGATGCCGGTGCGGTTGCCATGCGCAAACGCTTGTTTGAGTTTATCGGCCCCGATGCATACCGCATTAATATATATACCTTCCATGCTTTTTGTAACGAAGTAATTCAGGAAAACCTGGAGTATTTTGGCAAATTGAATCTTGAGCCGCTTTCTGATCTGGAGTCGGCAATGTTGTTTAAAGAACTGATAGATGATTTCCCGAAGGACCATGAGCTGAAGCGTTTTACAGGAGATGTTTATTTTGACGCATCCCGTTTAAAGGAACTTTTCTCTGATATGAAAAAAGAGAACTGGGATGAAGCTTATATGGAAAAGGCCATCAATGAATATTTGGAAGATCTGCCTAACCGCGACGCTTTTATTTACAAGCGTGCCAATGCTGCTGCCGGCATAAAGGTGGGCGACCCTAAACAGAAGGATATTGATAAGGCGCACGACCAGATGAAAAAACTGGTGGCTGGGGTTGCCGAGTATCAACGTTATTCAGCTAAGATGAGCACGCGTGGCCGTTATGATTATGACGACATGATAATATGGGTGCTGAAAGCTTTTAGGGAAAATGCGGAAATCTTGCGTCGTTACCAGGAGCGTTACCATTATATTCTAGTTGATGAGTTTCAGGACACAAGCGGATCACAAAACGATCTACTTAAATTTTTATTGAATTATTGGGAAACACCTAACGTTTTTGTAGTAGGCGATGATGATCAGTCTATTTTCAAGTTCCAGGGTGCCAACATGAAAAACATCATTGATTTCGCGAATGATTATGTCTCGTCGTTATCAACGGTAGTGCTAAAGCACAACTATCGCTCTAATCAGCATATATTAGATATATCAAAAGCGCTTATCGGCAATAATGCCGAGCGGCTTACGCGGCAGCTAGCGTTAGACAAAGATCTGCGTTCTGCCCACGCGCGTTTTATAGAGCAGGCGGCCCAGCCTGTTATTCGCGAATATGAAAATCCTAACAAAGAGTTAGTTGACGTTGCGCTGAGCATTCAACATTTGGTAGAAAGCGGCATACCTCCGGGAGAAATAGCCGTCATCTATCGCAATCACAGTCAAGTGGAAGACCTGATACACTTTCTTGATGTAAAGAAAATAGCAGTAAATACACGCCGCAAAATAGATATCCTAGCGGTTCCGTTTGGCGAGAAGATCATTACCATATTGCGCTATCTGGCTATGGAGCTTGACTCGCCGTATAGCGGTGACAATCTGTTGTTTGAGATATTGCACTATGATTTCTTTAATATTCCAGCTATTGAGATTGCCAAGGCCAGCATAGCCGTATCCAAAGAAAATTTTAGTACGGCTGCCAATAATCAGCCAAAAACGTCATTACGCAGATATATAAGCGAATTGCGCTCGCCCGCGCAGCCCGGATTGTTTGATAATGTGCGACACGATGAGATGAAATATCTGGTCAACAATATTGACTACCTGTTAAAGGAAGCAGTAAGCACCACGCTACAGCAGCTTTTTCAGCAGGTTATTTCAAAAATGGGCATTCTCAGGTTCATTATGCAACAGCCTGATAAGGGTTCGTATATGCAGATGCTAACCAACTTTTTCGACTTTTTAAAGGATGAAAGCCGCAAATCGCCCGAGATTAAATTATCGCATTTGTTGGACACTATAGACCTGATGAAAGAAAATGGTATCAGGCTGGAGCTTAATCGTGTTATCTACTCAGACAACGGCGTAAACTTTCTGACAGCACACGGATCAAAAGGCCTGGAGTTTGAGCATGTGTTTTTGATAGGCTGCGATAAAAAAACCTGGGATAGCAAAGGCCGTAACCGTGGTTTTAGCTATCCGGATACGTTGACTCAGGTCGCCGCCGATGAAACCGCCCAAAAGGAAGAGGCTCGCCGGTTGTTTTATGTAGCGCTTACAAGGGCCAAGCAACATCTGTCTATATCCTATGCAGGCTGTGATAAGAAAGGCAAGGAGCAGGAAGCATCACAGTTTGTAGGGGAAATTATCGCTGAAACCAATATGATGGTGGAGCATCCTGTAGTTTCAGATATCGCTATGATGGAGTTTTATGCCACCCAATTTAGCGAGGCTGAAAAACCTAAAGTGGAGTTGCTGGATACCAACTATATTAATCAGTTGCTACAAAACTATACGTTATCGGTAACGCACCTGAATAATTACCTGGATTGTCCGCTGCGTTTTTACTTTCAGTGTCTTATCCGGGTGCCATCGGGTAAAAGTCCGTCGGCAACGTTTGGGCAGGCAGTGCACTGGGCGCTTAATAAGGCGTTTAAATGGCTTAAGGACGATGAAGATAATTTCCCGTCGACAGAGCAGTTTATGAAAGAGTTTAGGTGGTACATGTACCGCAACCGCGACTCGTTTACCAAAGAGGAGTTTAAATTGCGAAATGAGTATGGCGAAAAGATATTGCCACCTTATTATGAACAGAACATCCAGGTTTGGAACAAAATTGCAGTAACCGAACGCCCTATAAAAAACATTGAGGTGCAAGGCGTGCCTATAAAAGGCAATCTGGATAAAATTGAGTTTGTGGGCAAGCAGGCAACAATTATTGATTACAAAACAGGCAAGGTAAAAAATGCCCTTAAAAAATTAAAAGGGCCCGATGACGAGCAGCCAAATGGTGGCGACTACTGGCGGCAGGCGGTTTTTTATAAGATATTAATTGATAGCGACCGCAGTAACGACTGGGAAGTTAACACCACCATTTTTGATTTTGTGGAACCGGATGGTGATGATTACCGTAAAGAAAAGGTTGTCATAAGTCGGGAGGATATTGATACGGTAACAGGGCAGATCACCGGTGTGTATCAAAAAATTATGGCGCACGATTTTAATACAGGCTGCGGAAAAAAAGAATGCGGCTGGTGCCACTTTGTACGCAGTAATTTTGCACAGGCAGAGGGAGTATTGATCAGTGAGGAGGAAGAGTGACAAGTCAGGGTGTCATCCTAAGCCTGTTGCAAAACTGTTGCAAAAGTGTTGCTATTGTGTTGCAAAAAATGGCAAAAAATCGTCAATTTTCTCATTTTCAACATGCTTATAATCAATGCATTACAATCTAATTACAGCTAATTTTCCTGACGAATAAGTAGTTGTATATTAAAAGTGCAATCGATTAATAATCAGTTTGTTTAACTTTTTGTTGCAGGGGGAACACATTTATTTTGCAACACCTGCAAATCTATCCCAAAACCGGGTTGTCATTCCGCTTTTCCTAAGATATCTTATCCCAACTCAATCCTGAATGTTTGGATTGAAACGCTTGATTTAATACCTGATTTTCCGGTGCCGCTAACTGCGGGTCTTTGGCAAAAATAGCTTCAACAAACTTTCTTATCTGTATTAAAAGTTCCTGATCCGTAGTTAGGTCGGCAACCTTAAGGTCAATCAGGCCGCTCTGGGCTGTACCTTCAATGTTGCCCGGGCCGCGGAGTTTGAGGTCAGTTTCGGAAATTTCAAATCCATTGTTTGTTTTAACCATTGTGTTCAACCTCACAAGCCCATCAGGGCTTAGTTTATCCTTGCTCAGTAACAGGCAATAGCTTTGCTCGGCACCACGACCAACTCTGCCACGCAATTGGTGCAATTGCGAAAGGCCAAAGCGCTCGGCATTTTCAATGATCATTACCGAAGCATTTGGCACGTTTACTCCCACCTCAATAACCGTAGTAGCCACCATTATTTGTGTTTGGCCCTTTACGAACCGTTGCATCTCCGCCTCTTTTTCAGCCGCCTTCAGTTTGCCATGCACTATGCTGATGTGATATTGTGGCAGCGGAAACTCGCGTCTCATTATCTCTATGCCATCCTCCAGATTTTTAAGGTCAAGTTTTTCGCTCTCTTTTATTAGCGGATATACCACATATATCTGTCGTCCCTTGGCTATTTCCCGTTTCATAAAGCCAAACATGCGCAGGCGCTGGCTTTCGTAAAAATGCAAGGTTTCAATAGGTTTACGGCCGGCCGGCAGCTCATCAATAACAGATACATCCAGATCGCCATAAAGCGTCATCGCCAATGTACGGGGGATAGGGGTGGCAGTCATCACCAGGATATGCGGAGGTATGTTATTTTTACGCCACAGCTTGGCTCGCTGCTCCACACCAAATCTGTGCTGCTCATCAATCACTACAAAGCCCAGATTTTTGTATTGTACCTTATCCTCAATAAGGGCATGTGTACCTATCAGTATTTTAAGCTCGCCACTTTCCAACCGCTCATGCAATACGCGTCTGGCCTTTTGCGATGTTGAGCCGGTAAGCAATGCTATCTCCAAAAAACCATCGCCAATAACACCCTTAATGGTTTGATAATGCTGATTAGCCAATATCTCGGTAGGAGCCATAATGCAGGCCTGGAAGCCATTGTCAATAGCTATGAGCATGCTCATTAATGCCACTATGGTTTTACCACTGCCTACATCGCCCTGTAACAAACGATTCATTTGTACGCCGCGCTGGGTATCCTGTCGAATCTCTTTCAGTACCCGCTTTTGAGCATTGGTTAGCTCAAACGGTAATTTATGCTGATAGAACTCATTAAAATAAGTACCTACCTTATCAAATATGTTTCCTTTAAATTTTTGCACCCGCAGCAGCTTGGTGCGCAATAGTTTTAACTGCAAAACAAAAAGTTCTTCAAATTTAAGGCGATGTTGGGCCTCTGCTAATTTAACGGCGTCTTCGGGAAAATGGATATTGCGATAAGCATCCGCCCGGCCCATCAGTTTAAACCGATTTAAGATATATAGCGGGAGGTTTTCGCTTAGGCTATTGCCATGTTGCTCAAGTACAGAGGCGACTAATTTCTGCAGCCCCTTACTATCTAAAGAAAATTGCTTTAGCTTTTCGGTAGAGCTGTAAACCGGTTGTAAGGTAAGATTGCCTTTGCGTTTTATTACTTCGGGCGAGTAAAGGTCCGTTTCCGGATGCGACATTTGCACCTTACCATTGAAGGAACCTGGCTTGCCAAACAACACATAGGCCTTGCCGGGTATTAGCGCTTTATCTATCCATTTTATCCCCTGAAACCAAACCAGTTCCATTATCCCGGTGTCATCTTGCACTATGGCCACCAAACGCTTGGTGTGTTTTTCTCCCAGTACTTCCTTACGAAGCAATCTGGCTATCACCTGCACATAAGGCAGGTCATCATTAATGTCTTTTATTTTATAAAACCTCGTACGGTCTATATGCCTGAAGGGAAAATGCTTCAGCAGATCATCAAATGTATAAATGGCCAGTTCTTTTTTCAGTACTTCGGCGCGGGCAGCGCCAACGCCTTTTAAATACTCAACAGGAGTTTGTAATGCCTGGCCGTTCAAGATGTGCGCCTATCAGGGTTTTGCCGCTATAACAGATATTTCTACACTAACTCCCTTAGGCAGCGCAGCTGCTTGCACGGTTTCTCTCGCCGGGAATTTATCAGTAAAGTAAGTACCATAAACTTCGTTCACTTCGGCAAAGTCGGCCATGTTCTTTAAAAATATGGTAGTTTTTACTATATCATCAAAATCAGCGCCGGCGGCAGACAAAATTGCGCCGATGTTTTCCATCACCAAATGTGTGGCCGATGTTATATTATCGGTAACCAACTCATTTGTAAACGGGTGCAAAGGTATTTGACCTGAAACAAATATAAGGTTACCGGCTATTATGGCCTGGCTATATGGTCCTATCGGTGGTGGGGCGTCGGTTGTGTTGACTACGGTTTTCATGTTTAATAAATAAAGGTAATGCTGGGATTATTTTTTTAGTACAAACCACTGTAGTAATTTCCATACAATGCCGCCAAGGAACATTATTATTGCTGTTGCATTAATAATATGCATTATTTTGAGGTTGATGTTGTTGGGTCTGTTGGGATCTTTTTTTCTAAAAAAATACATAAAAGCAAATTTACAATATTTTTAGGCGAAGTTTTATGCAAAAAAAGAAGGCTTTCCGATAAGGAAAGCCTTCTTAATATTTTAAACTGAATCAGATATTATTTTCTGAATTGAACACGACGGTTTAATACACGTCCTTCTTCAGTTGAGTTATCAGCAATTGGCTGAGTTTCGCCGAAAGCTTTAACAGTTACTTTGCTTGCTGCAACACCAGAGTTAACTAAGTAAGTTTTTACTGAGTTAGCACGGTCTCTTGATAATTTCAAGTTGTGAGCAGCAGTACCTTCAGATGATGCAAAACCTTGTACTTCAACAGCAGAACCAGAAGTTCTCAGATCAGCAGAAGTTGCGTCAAGCACAGGGTAAGAAGAAGTTCTTAATACTGAGCTATCAAATTCAAACTGAATATTGCTATAAGCAGCAGCACCAGCTGTAGCGGCAGCAGCAGCAACAGGCTCTGGTTTAGGGAACACGATAGGGCAACCTGAACCATCAACAGGAGTTGTACCTGCAGGAGTACCTGGGCATTTGTCAAATTGATCTGCAACACCGTCACCGTCAGAATCTTTTTTCAGGTCGTTAACAGCGTTTTCAACATTGGTAACGCGTCCTTTTAAAGCTTCAACTTCACGACGTAAAGCTGCATCGTACAATTCATCATACATTAAAGCTACAGGATTGGTAAACTCTAAGCTTGGTTTTTCGTTTCCACCGAAGGTGTACTCTAAACCACCGTAACCATATGAGTAACGGTCTTTAGTAGGATAGCTTCTGCGAACAGCATCAAAATTATCACCGTCAACAAAGTTTTCGGTGTAACCTAAGTTTAACGCTAACACTTCGTTTAGTTTAAATTTCACACCAACACCTACCGGAATTACCAGTTCGTTAACGCGGTTAGGATATTCCTGATTTAAAGGAGTACCTGGAGGCGGCTGGTAAGCAACCATTGTAGGTTTGTAATTGATAAGGTTCCAACCGGCTTTACCATAAAGAAGAATAGCATTTTCGCGTTTCAGGAAGTTGATGTTAGCGATGTTGATAATACCATTTAAGCCGTACTGGATAAAGTTAGTAGAAAAGCTAACAAAACGGTTGCCTGTTACGCCATCACCAACAAACGGGGCTTTACCTGCATCGCCGGCTACTTTACCGCCGCTAACAGCTGCCTCAATAGAAAAAGCATGGCTCAGTTGTTTTCTTAACGAAAGGCCGTAACCCAAATTAACTTTGTTACCGTTAAAGTCGCTTGAACCGCCTGTGAAAAGCATAGGGGAGGTTACACCGACGTTAACGCCAAGAGACCATGTACTGTACTGCCCCGGGCCGCCAAACAATTTGGGAGTCGAGGTGGTCGATCCGGTTGCGGTGGTTTGGGCGTTAACAGCACCCGCTACCAACAGCGACGCAAACGAGAAAGCGACTGTCTTTTTTAATGTAGAATAGTTCATAAGTTTTAAGATTAAACAATTTTTTAATTGTGATTTTTTTCAAAAATAGTAATTATGTTTGAAACGATTACCAAATACTGTTCCAAAAATTACAAATAATAACACAAATAAATGAAAAATGTTGTATAAATAGTACACATTCTAATTATACGTATGAAATATCTTCCAGTTGATAATAATTTATTTACAAATAATAGAAAAAGTTTCGTTTCACGAATAAAACCGCTATCTGTAGCGCTTTTTTATTCTAACGACGAATTCCCGCGTAGTGGCGATCAGGCGTTTTTATTTAAGCAAAACCCTGATTTTTTTTATTTATCGGGGATAGATCAGGAGCAAAGTATATTGTTGCTTTTTCCGGATTGTCCTAATCCACTATACAAAGAAGTACTTTTTTTAAGACAAACCAGCGAACACATTGCAGTTTGGGAGGGACACAAATACACCAAAGAGGAGGCAAGACAGGCATCAGGATTACAAAATATTTATTGGTTAAGCGATTTTGATAATATTTTACATAGTATTATTAATTACGCTGAAAATATTTATATCAATACCAACGAGAACGACCGCTACGCGCACACCGTTCCGTACCGTGACGTAAGGATGCTTGAAGACCTCCGTAGAAAATATCCTTTGCATCATTATGAGCGGTCGGCACTTATTATGCGTGATCTGCGTGTTATAAAATCAGAACCGGAGATACAATTGACCAAAAAAGCCTGCGCCATTACCCGCGATGCTTTTATAAGGGTGCTTAAATTTGTAAAGCCCGGCGTTGCTGAGTATGAGATAGAGGCAGAGGTGATACACGAGTTTATAAGACAGCGGGCAACCGGGCATGCTTACAACCCTATTATAGCGTCCGGAAAAAATGCTATAGTGTTGCATTATGTGGACAATAACCAGGTTTGCAATGATGGTGATGTGATATTATTTGATTTTGGTGCTGAATACGGCAACTATAATGCTGATATGAGTCGGTCAATACCGGTTAACGGTCGCTTTACGCCACGCCAGCGCCAGGTGTACGATGCTGTTTTACGTGTTATGCGCGCAGCAACTCAAATGATTGTGGAGGGTGCTGTTTGGAGCGAGTATCATGACGAGGTTGGTAAAATAATGACAAGTGAACTGATTGGCTTAGGGTTATTGACCAAACACGATGTAGAAAAGCAGGACCCGAAATTGCCTGCCTATAAAAAATACTTTATGCATGGCACATCGCACCATTTAGGTTTGGATGTGCATGATTTTGCCAGCCGCTATAAATCTTTTGAAGTAGGTAATCTGCTTACCTGCGAACCCGGCATATATATTCCTGCAGAGGGATTGGGTATTCGTTTGGAAAATAATATTCTTATAACCAAAGGCGGTAATATTGACCTTATGGCTGATATTCCGGTAGAGGCGGAGGAGATCGAAGAGATAATGAATTCTTGATTTCGGATGTTCGTCCCGATAGCTATCGGGATCGGATTTTTTGATATTGGTAGAGCCGCAAAATTTTGCGGCTCTACGTTTTTATAGCGTCGACGAAGGCATACAAATTAAAGTCGTCAGTATTTAAAGCTTCCCTAATGTTCTTTTGCAATTTTCTCTTATCAACCCCTGCCATTCGCTTTTGTTGAATTAGTCGGTAAGCTTTCTCTGCCAGCAGCATCGCTTTGCGGGTATTGTTACCGGGTTCTGAGGATAAAATGAAATCAGCCACCTCGGCAATACCTGCGCCGGTTGTACCTACTGTCTTAAATACAGGTATTTCTTCGCCCGGCTTTTGATGGATTATTTTTTTAAGGTTGTTGGCAAACAGATCGGCATCGGGCCGGTCGGCTTTATTGATGATAAAGGCATTAGCAATTTCCATCAGCCCTGATTTGATGTTCTGCACTTCGTCACCTGCTTCGGGTACCAAAACCACTAAAGTAATATCAGCCAACCCGGCTATCTCCACTTCCGACTGGCCGACACCAACGGTTTCCACAAGAACATAATCAAAACCCGCCGCACGAAGCACATCTGTCATTTCAATCGTTTTTGCCGATAGCCCGCCCAAAGAGCCACGTGTAGCCAGCGAACGGATAAAAACATCAGGATGATTAAAATGACTTGCCATGCGGATCCTGTCGCCTAGCAATGAGCCGAAATTAAATGGCGAAGTTGGATCGATAGCGAGCACAGCTATTTTTTTACTATTGGCGAGTAGGCGGTTTATCAGTTCGTTTACAACAGTACTTTTACCTGCCCCCGGCGGCCCGGTTATGCCAACTATTGTACATGATTTGTTAATATGGAGGCTTTTTAAAAGCTCATAGCATCCCGGCAGGTCGTTCTCAACAACAGTAAGCGCCCTGGCGACGGTTTTAAAATCGTCGGAACTAAGTGTTGCCGGTGTCTTTTGCTCTGCTGCCATGTATCTGCAAATGAATAAAATTATCGCAACATAAATTAATATACTTTATAATTGCACCTATCAGCAAGATAAGCAAATAATGAAGAAGCCATCCGTTTTAGTGACGTTTGATTCTATGAAGAACCCCAACTCAGGGTATTATTCATTTGGCAAGGGCTTGGGCGATGCATTGCTGAAGCAGAACAACAACAGATTCAATTTAACTTATTATTTATTTAAGATAACTACTTATTTTAATAAGCGCGTCAATATTATTCATCTTTTTAGGCTGCACAGATTATTTTTCCCACACCGTCGCCAGTTTGATGTTGTTCATTTTACTGATCAAACCTGCCGTTTAAGGCCCTATCGCGTTAGCGGAAAAAAAATAATGACCATTCACGATGTAAACAACGTGCACCTTGCTTTTAAATCAGAAAGAAACGTTAATAAGCGGGTTGCCAAGCTGCGAAAATTTATAAGTTATTGTGATAGGATAGTTGCTATTTCAAAGTTTGTTGCTGATGACGTGATACGCTTAATCCCCGAAGCTGCTGCTAAAATGTGCGTTATATATAATGGTGCAGATAAACTGGTGGTACCTGATGGGTATCAACCGGCACACGCACCTGTTAAGCCTTTTCTGTTTACCATCGGTCTGCTATCGCCGCAAAAAGGGTTTCATCATATTCCCGCCTTGCTGCAAAACAATGACCTGCACCTGGTAATAGCCGGCATTGAAACACCTCATAAAGCCCGGATACTAGAAGCCGCCGAGAAATTTGGTTGTGCTGACCGTGTTATTATAACCGGCCCCGTAAGCGATGAAGACAAAGCCTGGTATTTTAAAAATTGCCTGGCATTTGTTTTTCCGTCAATTGCCGAAGGTTTTGGTTTGCCGGTTATAGAGGCCATGCATTTTGGCAAACCTGTTTTTTTAGCGAATGCCACATCGCTGCCGGATGTTGGCGGTAACGCCGCTTATTATTTTAACAATTTTGACCCTGAACATATGCAGCACGTTTTTAAAACGGGATTGCAGGACTATGTAGAAAACAGCAGGGCGGAAGCCGTAACGGCACACGCCGCAAAATTTTCGTGGGAGAATGCCGCGAAACAATATATGCAGCTGTACCAAGAAGTATTAGGGGCTTAGGGCTTGGTACCTTTCAGGCTTCGCTTAAAGCGCCAAAACAAAAAGCGCAGCCAAATTCCCGAACCAAAGTATTTACGCACCAAAGTGGCGCGGTCGTTCTCAAAAACTTTATCCGTTGATGTGCTTGATACACCTGTTTGGTTAAAGTTAGCTACCAAATGATCTTTAAATTCAAACGTAAATTGCCCGCTGTTAAACAAGCCCATATTAAAAGCATAATCTGCTGATATTTTATAACGGGTATTGAATTCGCGGCCATTAAATACCTCTTTAGGATAGATCATAGCCTGGTGACATAATCCATATTTAGCAAAGGCATATGCATCTGCCGGAATTGTTGGCCCGCCCAAGGTCATCACCCGGCCGTAATATATCAGGTTATGGTCTTTCAAT
This sequence comes from uncultured Mucilaginibacter sp., assembly GCF_946479965.1. Next base: position 18,848 of record NZ_CAMLHX010000008.1, read on the forward strand.
TCGGCACATAGGTCGCTAAAGCCATCAAACAATACATCATCGGCACCCAAAAAATAAACCCAGTCGCCGGTTATATGCTTTATGCCTTTATTCATGGCATCATAAATACCTGCGTCCTTCTCGCTTACCCAATAGCCTAACCGCGCAGAATTTTGCTGTATAATGTTAACCGTTCCATCGGTACTGTTGCCATCTATCACTACAATTTCTATAGCCAGGTAACGCTGCTTATAAATACTGTCCAGGCAAGCCTGTAGGGTTGCAGCAGCGTTAAAGGTTACAATGACGATGGATATTACCGGAAGGTTTTCTTTCACTATGCTATTATTCAAATTATTTATAACAGACAATGTATATTTGGTGCTTGCTGTTTAAATAATATGTACACAAAATAAGTACTTTATTTAAGGTACAACGCATACAATTTAAATGAAGGTTGCCGGATTCACTTTTATACGCAATGCAGTAAAAAACGATTACCCTATTGTTGAGGCTATTACCTCGGTTTTGCCGCTCTGCGATGAGTTTGTTGTAGCGCTGGGCAATAGTGATGATGAAACTGCCGATTTGGTAAAAAGCATCAACTCGCCTAAAATAAAAATAATAAATACCGTTTGGGATGAAAGCTTGCGCGAAGGAGGGACTGTTTTTGCACATGAAACTGATAAAGCGTTTGATGCCATTGCCGCAGATGCCGATTGGGCCTTTTATATTCAGGGTGACGAGTGCGTGCACGAAAAGTATCATGAGTTGATACGCAAAGAAATGCAAGACAACCTTAATGATCCTAAAATTGAAGGCTTGCTCTTTAAATACCTGCACTTTTATGGCTCGTACGATTATTACGGGCATTCGCGCCGCTGGTACCGTCGCGAGATACGCATAGTGCGTAATAATAAAGGCATCCGCTCTTACCGCGATGCGCAGGGTTTTAGGTGGAACGATAATAGGAAGTTAAATGTTAAGCTGATAGATGCCTATATTTATCACTACGGCTGGGTTAAGCCACCCTCGGGATTAAAGCACAAACTGCGCAGCTTTAACAAGTTTTATCATGATGACGCATGGATAGAGCAGCACGTGCCCGAGACGTATGAGTTTGATTACAAAAATGCTGACAGGCTGATCCACTTTAAAGGAACACATCCGGCAGTTATGCAAAAGCGTATTGATGCCACCAACTGGAAACTGGACGTAGACCTGAAGCAACTGCATAAAAAAGCCACTTTTAGGCGTAGACTACTGCAAAAAATAGAGGACCTTACAGGCTGGCGCATTAGCGAGTACAGAAACTATAAATTAGTGAAATGAAAAAGGTACTGTACTTCTTTCCGGATGATGTGGCTAAGCAAAACGCGGGTAATAAAACGCGTGCGTTAGAATTGCTTAAATATTTTAAGGAACGGAAGATACAGGTTGATTTTGCTACTTTACCATACGAGGGAATTGACAGGGGCAGCACATCCGAAACTGTCCACTTTATAAAAAGTAACAACCTGGCGCAAAATGTTTACCTGCTGCCGCGCAAACCGGGTAAGACTAATCCGCTATTTTACTTTTTGCGATATAAACTGTGGGACCTTATCTATTATTGGTTCACATTTCCGTTGCGATCTGACATTCCAACTTTTATGACGCTTACCCTTAAACGCGCTTTTGAGAACGTACTGAAAGGGAATAAATACGACCATATTATCATCAGTTACATATACTATGCCGAACTGATAGCTAATAAAGAATTCTTAAAAGGTGCAAAAACTCATATTGATACACACGATTTTATCACAGCACAGTTTAAATATCGTAAAAGCTTCAACCTGGGCATTACTTTTCAGGATGAAATAAAACGTCTCGATAAGTTTGACGAGGTGTGGGCCATATCAGGTGAGGAACAATATGTATTTGGGCAGTTCTGTGAAACTAATGTGCGGCTGGTGCCGCTGATGATGGAGCCAAAAGCGCAGCTCGGCAGTCAGCCCGAAAAAATATACGATCTGATCTACGTAGCCAGCAATAACATGCATAATGAAAGGTCAGCTCGCTGGTTTTTTGATGAAGTTTATCCTTTGCTGCCAAGAAACATCAGGATATGTATGGTAGGCGGTATCAATAAAATTTTAGGCGACAAGGAGGAAGCAGAACAAATAGTTTTTGCTGATGACCTGGACAGTCTGTACACTCAATCCAAAATAGCGCTTTGTCCAATGCTAACCGGCACTGGCATAAAGGTAAAGGTTGTTGAAGCGTTGGCATATGGCCTGCCGGTGGTATGCAATACCCGCGGGGTAGATGGCTTGCCTAATAAAACAATGAATGGTTGCCTGGTTACCGATGATGCTAAGCAATTTGCGCAGCACATTATTTTGCTGCTTAATAACAAAAGCTTTTATAATGAGCAAAGCGCCCTAAGCACTCGGGCTTTTAACAGCGGCTTTAGTACGCAGATAGTTTATAAAGACTTGGATAAGCTTTTTATTCCCTCTAATACAGACTTATAGGTCTGTTTCAATTAAGTCTTTCGGCCGCTCGCACAAATATCTCCTATATTTGTTGCACATCTATCTATGCATAATCTGATCAACGAGGCTCCGGCTAAGAAAAATTACGATTTTATTGACGCCATACGCTCCATTGCCATGATGGCAATAGTGGCGGAGCACAGTATTGGCGCTGGTGGATATACCTTTACTTATGGCACGCCAAAGTATTGGGCTTATATAACGCTGACACAGATAGCCAAGTTTGGAACGATCTCATTTTTTTTGTTGGCGGGATTTTTAATAGGTGAAAAGTTTACTGACTACACGCCGGCACAGTACCTAAAACGACGCGTTTCGACCACTTTTGGGCCGTGGTTATTCTGGACGTTTGTTTATGTAGTAGGTATGATAATTACCCTGCGTATAAAGGAGCGGATTTATCATAATGGCGATTTCAATCTTTCTAATATACTCAACAATATAAAGATCATTTACCTGTACAGCAATTACTGGTTTATTATTAACTTTTTAGTAAGCATAAGTATCTTGCTTATTTTTCGTAAACATCTGTATTCTTGGTTGTTGGGTTTAGTGTTGGGTTTGTTTTCGTTGTTTTACGCGGTCAACATTCATTTAGAATGGATATCGCCTAAGCATACCACGGCCATATTAGGATTTGTTTTCTTTTTATGGCTTGGTGCGCAAATACGAAAACACAAGGATGCTATGGAAATTTTTGCGGAACGCTTATCATACCCGCTTTTACTGTTGTTGTTGATAGTGACCTTCGGCCTTTCTGTTTTTGAAATCGACGTGCTTAGCGGCAAAAGTGTCGATCCGGTAAATACCCTGCGTATTAGTAATATCCTGTTCTCGCTGGTCTGTTTTATGTTGTTATTTAAGATCAAAAGCTTTCGGGCCGTGAATTACCTTAAACCGCGGCAAACTACCTTCGGTATTTACCTTATACATTACCTGGTGCTTATATTTTTACTGCCCGAAATATTTATACATTTCAATATAAATGTTTACGACCTTACAGTACCTCAATACCTTTTATTTAAGTTAATAACTTTTATGCTGGCGTACGGCATAACATTTGGTATGGTAGTGGGCATCAACAATTCCCCATTTAAAAAGCTGGTAGGCAACTAATTGCAACTAGTTTTTAAATAGGTTTTTTACAAACTGCTTTATCTTTTTAATTTTTAACTTTAACTGGTAAGGCTCTAAAAAACGTTGCAGGGTATAACCTCCCGCTTTATAATGCTCGCGCATTGTGTTTTTTGCATAGCCTTGGTAATGTAGGCTCACAAAACGCACCATATTGCCCGTAGCCAGGTTTTTGCAATATGGTAGGCCATGCTGCCAGTATATTTTCTTCAACCCGTCTTGTTGCTCGTAGCCGTCTGAAAGGTTAATTGATATATCAACCGCAAGTTCGTTATTGATCAAGTCTATTTTAAGGGTCTCAGTAGGATGCGCCTGAAAATAGAAATGAAACAATATCATGTCTGATATTCCGCCCAGCGTTTCCGGGTCAACCAGCAAGGTCTCATACCATTCTTCTAATTTTTTTATGGCTGATAGATCTGTATAAGCATGTATCAAAAAATCGCAAAAACTGCTAATGGCTTCGTGATTTTTAAAATAAGTTACCGCCGGCATACCCGTCCAATCGCAGGTGTTAGCAATGGTACTATCGCCAAAAAAAGGTCTTAGTTCTGTAAAATTCTGAAACGCAAGTACATCAGAATCTAAATAAATAAAACCTTCAATACCATACTGTTTACAACAAGCCTTAATGTAAAACCAGCGCAAAAAGCAATTCAGTTCGTAGTTTTCGCTGTTGGGCGACCGGTGCTTATATATCCGTGTAAATGCTTCTGCATCACTTTGTAAACGCTTAACATTTATATGCGTAACAAATGGATAACGGTTATTTGTCTTATCGCCCAGCAGATAAATGGTGGCATCCGGGTTAAAATGTTTGGCTTGTTTAAGGCTATATTTTAAATACTCGGGGTTACCGTTATGAAAAAAAATAATAGGTAGTGATGTCATTTTTCGGCATGAAAAGCCAAAAGTAAAATTTAATAATTAAAAAGTTTGCATATTTAGCGTATGCAAAGCAAGCTTACCGGCGGAAAAACCACCTTATTATTTACGGCAAGGGTTCTAAATAAATATGATGTAAAATATTATCGTTGCGACGATACCGGCTTTATTCAGACCGAGGAGCCCTACTGGCTGGCGGATGCTTACTCATCGGCCATAACAAAACTGGATGTAGGCATGGTGTATCGCAACCTGCAGCTTGCTGGAAGAACCGGCAAATTGCTGGTTTCGTCTTTTAACAAGAAGGGACAGTTTTTAGACTATGCGGGCGGCTACGGCTTATTTACCCGCTTAATGCGCGATAAGGGTTTTAACTTTTACCATACCGACCCATACTGTCAGAATTTATTTGCTGAATATTTTGATCTGAATACCCTGCCAACTGGCCAGCGATTTGAACTGGTAACGGCTTTCGAGGTCTTTGAGCACCTTGCTAACCCACTGGAGGATATTAAGCAGATGCTTCACTACTCTTACAACCTGCTTTTCAGTACGGAACTGCAGCCGGAAGGGGTAAAATCGGTTGACGACTGGCACTACTTTTCTACTGAAACCGGGCAGCATGTGGCGTTTTATAATCAGGCATCGCTAAAAGCTATAGCCGGCCAGTTAGGTTATGATTTTTATACCGACGGCAAATTTTTGCATCTTTTTACGCAAACTAAGTCCAGCAGCAACCCTTTTGCCCCAACCAGGGATAATTTTTTACTGCGCAAGGCTAAGAAATACGTTAAGAAAGCAGAGAAGAAATTGGGCCAGCCAGAGAGCTTAATGATGACCGACTGGCAGTTTATTAAGGATAAGCTGAATGGGAAGGGGTAACTCTTGTTTATTTTGCCGTTAAACCGAATATTTTAAAATGTCGGCAAAAAGGGAAATTGCAAACATCGATGCTATTACCCATATAGAAATGCGCACCAGGCTTTTTAACGGTCTCAGAAATTCTTCAGACAGACGTTGTCGTTGCTCGGCATCCTGTATCGCTTTTAGCTTGTATGATACTATTTTATTGTTTATAAAGAAGAAGTTAAGAATCGCGTAATATAAAAAAAACGTACCTGCCTGGCTAAATGTATTCATATTAGCCAGCTTTACCGGACCTCTGATTTTTTCGTGTGTTGACATTATAATATGGTCGAAGCCACAGTAAAGCAAGTAAAAAAAATAAGCTGCCGATACAACAGGTATAATTAAAGTGTTTGTTCTGAAAACAGGTGAAGGAACTTTAATTGTATTGAGAAAATTTATTGTTAGATACGCCTGATAGGATACAATAAGAATTTCGGTTAACGTCAAGAGTAGATTAACTACTGACGAGCTCAATTTATAATTGGTCCATTGGATGCCGGCGAAAATCATACTAAGAAATCCGATTATAAGGGGAATAAAAAGTAGCCCCGTTTGCCAGGTACTCAGCTTTAGTTTCATTGGATATGTTAGGATTTGATTAAAAATATATATAATTCAGCTCGCTCCTCGCCTGTTTGATTGTGCGTTTTATCGTACTAATATAAGGAACTTGCCATGGTATTTGGGTAATGATTAGTTTGTTTCGTCTCGCACACCGGAATAAAGCAAGAGCATATATCGGGTTTACATTATCAAAGATTAGTATTACTTTAGCCCATAATGGCATCCTCCTCAAACTCCTACATTCTCGTTATTAATGGCAGGCCCGAAGGGCCGTTCACCATTGATGAATTGAAGGAGCGCAAAATAAAACCAACCGATTTTGTTAAGACGGATGCCATGGACGACTATAAAGAGGCGCATGAAATTGCTGAATTAAGAGAACTATTTGGTTTTAGCAAGGCGGCTTTGCTTATACAATACTATGGTAGTTTTGACCAGCGACTAACCGCATCGGCAATTGATCTGCTCCTGGTTTCAACAGTATGTGCCATAACTATATTTGTTGCAGAAATGCTCATCAAAAGCCAGCTTATCCGTTTATTAATGACGGTGTCGGGGTTTATGATAGTTATACCACTGGCAAACCTTATCTACCACATAATTATGGAGTGCGGCGCCAAACAGGGTACTTACGGCAAACAGCTGATTAAAATACGCGTTTGCGACCTTGAAGGCAACCGCTTAACCCTTGCACATTCCACAGGCAGAAACCTAGCTAAAATATTCTCTATGCTTACCCTTTGCATAGGGTATGTGTACATTTTCTTCAATAAAAAGCAGCAGGGCCTGCATGATATTATTGCCGGTACGCTGGTGGTAAAAGACAGGCTGGTTTAATCACAACTAATTTTTTCGTTAAGTTGCTTGTAAAAGGCGTGGTTTTTACTTTATTTTATAAAATATCCTCATCCAGTTAAAGTTAAATGAAAAATTTGATCAGATACATCCTGCCGTTTATACTGGTGGCGACATGGTTAAATTGTTTTTCTCAATCCGCCAAAACCATTGATGTAATACAAAGCAAAATGGACTCGGCAAGGGCGAGGCTGCCTATAGAAAAATTATATCTGCATACTGACCGCTCGGCCTACAATGTGGGCGACACCCTTTGGTTTAAAGTTTATTTAATGAATGCAGATTACCTAACCGCGTCAAAACGCAGCGGCCTGGTATATGTTGAACTGGATGATGAAAATGGCAAAAGTGTAAAGCGCACCATGGTGCCAATGAATTTCGGCCTTTCATGGGGGAACCTGTCGTTTGACGAAATAGATGTGCCCGAAGGGAACTATGTTTTGCGCGCATACACCAACTGGATGCGTAATTTTGAGGAGGATTATATATTTACAAAAAAGATAATCATCACCGCCTCCGGGGAGCAATCGCGACTGATAAACGCCAATTTTATCAGCCACCGCGAAGGTGACCGGCGTAAGGTAGAAGCGAAGCTTGCCCTAAGCACGCTGGATAAAACGCCGGTACGATTAAAGGATATCCAGGTAAAAGTATTTGATGACAGGCGTACACTGGCCAATGATAAAATGACCACCGGCTTTGACGGTTCGGTAGGTTTTAATTTTACCGTTCCACAGAGCGTTAAAGCAAAGGATCTGCGTTTAACTACTACTGATATTGGAAAAGATGTAACTCCTGTATCGGCTACCCTCCCCATTATATTAGACGATGCTGAAAATGCCGACCTGCAATTTATGCCCGAAGGCGGAGCATTAACGGCCGGTGCGTTAACTAAAGTTGGCTTTAAGGTGCTTTCTGAAAACGGCCGGGGGATGGAGATAAAGGGAAAAATTGTGGATAGTCAGGGTAAAGAGATAACACGTTTTTCCACCCTGCATAAAGGCATGGGATCGTTTGAAATAACGCCCGAAAAGGGACAGGCTTATACTGCGGAAATTGCGTTGTCCGGCGGCACAGTGCGCAAGATACAATTACCGCAGGTAAAAAATACAGGCAGTAGCTTAAGGGTTGAAGACACGAGCGATTCATTACGTATTGTGGTGTTTTCGGCAGCACCCGCAGGTGTTCATTACCTGATAGGTCAGTCGAGGGGTGTGGTGTGCTATGTTGAACGAGCAGAACTATTGGGCGGCAAGCTGATAAGGCGCATTCCAAAAGCGGCATTTCCAACGGGCATAACAAGGTTTACCTTGCTGAATGCCGCACAGCAGCCGGTAAATGAGCGGATAGTATTTGTTAATCACCATGACGATCTGCAGATCTTATTCACCACTGATAAAAACACTTACAAAGCAACCGACAGTATCGCCGTAAAAATATCTGTAAAAGATAAAAACGGAAAGCCTGTTCAAGGCAGCTTTTCGGCATCAGTTATAGATAACAGCCTGACGAGTCCCGATTCATTAGGCAATAATCTGGCCAGCTATCTGCTGTTTACATCTGATCTGAAAGGCATGGTAGAAGATCCCGGCTACTACTTTAAAGATGGCGCTCCCGCAGTTACAACAGCGCTTGATAACCTGCTATTAACGCAGGGCTGGGTAGGTTATAAATGGGATGAGGTATTGCACGAAACGCAAAAAGCCGCCTTTGCCGCCGAACCTGTTTTTGCGGTGCAAGGCACGGTGGTAAATTATGGCAACAAACCTGTTGTAGGCGCGCCATTAGTAATTATATCAAAAAATCCATCAGCTATATTGGAGACTACGACAGATGCCAATGGCCGGTTCAGATTTGATGATTTGTTGCCGGTTGATACGGCATCATACATGATACAAGCTAAAAACAAGCGTGGTAAAAACGCCGGTATTGATATAAAAATTGACAGGTTTAATGCGCCTGAATTTGCGCCGCTTAAAGAAACCTTTTTACCATGGTATGTAAATGCCGACAGCATTTTGATTAATACCGTGAACACCACTTTAGCGCGGCAAGATGTCGCTGATGTAGCGAATAGCGATGGGCGCTTGTTAAAGGAAGTGCAGATATCAGGCAAGAGAATAAGCAGAGCATCGAACGCTTTAGGAATTGGCAACCCCGACCTTGTGTTAGACGATGCCGACCTGCAAAAACGAGACGGGCGCAATCTTTACCAGATATTGCAAAAGGATGTTGAAGGTTTCGGGGAGTTTACAGCGGTAACGTCCGTCCGTGGCACTGGTATAATTATAACTACTATAACACTGGGTATAAATAGGATCCCCGTAAGGTTTTTGATAGATGGAATAAACATTAACATGGTTTATACACGCGTGGCGGGCCTCAGGGGCTACGTTGATTTTTTGATAAACGAACTAAGCAGAATAAAAGCGGCAGATGTAACCGGTGTTGAGGTTTTTAAGCGGATGGGTTTTGGTACAGTTTATATCACCACCCGCGCAGGCATAGGCCCGTACCTGGAAAAAATACCCGGCGCAGAGGTATACCGCCCTATGGCGGTTAATACCTACAAGCAATTTTACCGTCCCAGGTATTTGGTGAAAAGCGATGCCGTAAAGTATGATCTGCGCACAGCCATTCATTGGGAGCCCAGCATTATTACCGATAAAGACGGCAACGCGCAGATCAGCTTTTATGCCGCCGGTAAGCCGGCTACCTACAGTTTAAAAATTGAAGGTGCAAACATGGCCGGACAAGTAGGTGCGACTGCCGGTAAGATTGTTGTGAGTGGAAGCAACGCACCATAATGGCCGTAAAAGCAAACTGCCAACTAATAACTGCCAACTGTTAGCCCAGCACCTCATCTATAATTCCAAATTCTTTGGCTTCGGCGGCTACCATCCAGTAATCGCGGTCACTAACATCGTGCACCTTTTGATAGGTTTGCCCGCTGTGTTTGGCAACTATTTCGTACAATTCCTTTTTTACTTTTAATACCTCGCGGGCAGTAATTTCAATGTCTGATGCCGGGCCTTGCACACCACTAAGCGGCTGGTGCAGCATAACCCGCGAGTGCTGCAAGGCTGCCCGCTTACCCGGCGCCCCGGCGCATAGCAAAATGGCGCCCATGGAAAGGGCCGTACCGGTGCAAATAGTAGCTACGTCGGGACTTATAAAGTGCATGGTATCGTAAATGCCAAAACCTGCATAAACTGATCCACCCGGCGAGTTGATGTAGAGCTGAATGTCTTTTTTAGCATCTGTTGATTGCAGAAAGAGCAGTTGCGCCTGTATAATGTTGGCAATGTTATCATCAACCGCCGCTCCTAAAAATATTATCCTGTCCATCATCAGTCGCGAAAAAACGTCCATCTGGGCCACCCGCATCTCGCGTTCTTCGGTAATATAGGGTGTCATGGCCTGTGGCAAGGCAATCTTTTCGGTTTGGTTTATGTATTGGTCAATACGGTCGGTATTGACATGGCAGTGCCCCACCGCAAATTTGCGGAATTCTTTTTTGTCGATATTCATACGTTTAAGGGTTTATTTTTTGCTGAAAAGCGCTCTTATTCTCTGTGCGAAGCCCTGATGCCGCGGCGTTTCAAAAAGCTGCTGATGCACCTCTTCGAGTTCGGTTTTTAGCTGCTGCCGCCCATATTGCCGCACTATGTTATAAGTCCGCTGCTGCCACAGCACTTTATCGGCCAGGTTATCATCCAGCAGCATGCGGGCCTCAAAAAGCAGGGCATTGCCTGTATCCGCTGTACCCAGTAAATGGGTCTCTATCTGTTGCGTTTCACGCCATAAAGTCATCATACGTCAGGGCTTTTTGTTTTATGGTTTCGCGCACTTTTTCAAGGCATTTGTATTTCTGAACTGTTGCAGACCGTACACCTGAGTATCCGCATGCTTCGGCTATTTCGTTGAGCGGTTGCTCATCGTAGTAAAAGCTTTTAAGCAGGTCCATACATTTTTTACCGGCAGTTTGTAAAAAGCGCAGCAGCTTACGGTCTGAGGGTTGCTTATGCTCGTCTTCCGGCAAGGCTTCAACTAAGTCTAGCGAGGTGAATTTATTATTTTGGTGATAGCGTTTTAGCCACAAATTTTTTGCTGTCCCCATTAAGTAGGCCGCGGGGTTATCCGGTTCAATTTTTTTGGCTATGCACTGCTCGTAATAAATTACCAGCGCATCCTGGAACACATCCTTAGCCTCATCAAACGATCCGCCTAAACGGGCCACATGCCTCGCCACGCCGGGAAAGGCTTTTTTATACAGCTGCATAAAGAGCTGCTGCCGTTGTTCTGCCATTGAAAGAGAAATGTCATTCGCCATAATAATGCGCTTTTATACAGATGTTCCTAAAATAACGTAAGTATCACCTTTTATTTTGAAAAAAATTAAAGCCTACTGAAAACTACTCTTTCACCACCGTTACCCTCGAAACATCTTTCCCAACTGTCTCAAAAACCATGTTGCCATCTTTAAAGCTCGAAATATAAAACGGGAAACTGCGGGTGCTGCCGTCGGGTAAAATTTCTTTGTATTGTATGTTGGTGCCATCAACGGTAAAAGTTCCGTGCGAAAGAAGTTTCCCGCCCCAAACCATGCGCAGGCTGTCGGCTTTTGTAAATTCAATATAAGGGGCCTGTTCCCGCAGCTCGTAGGTTGGTACCCCGCCCGGCGGACTTTGGTCTGGGTTCTCTACCTTTGTATAGTTCCATTTACCATACAAATCAGTAGCCGTAACCGCATGCTTGCAAGCGCTGAACAGTAAGCATCCCAATAAAATAAAGTAGGCGTAATTTTTTAAACTGATAGGTTTCATTGGACTAAATTAGCAATTATCCGTCGTTGTTGTGCGCCTATGGAACTGCGTTCAGCTTGTTTCATTTTAGTAAGAGCCCTTTTTTCAATTGTTCATATGCAGACTAATCACCCGCGTTATTTGCCATTGCTTATTCCGATATCGCCATACCACCACAAATTTATCGGGTTTAGATAAAAGGTCATTCTGGGCGTGATTAATAAATTGGTGCTGCGCTATCTCTACCGCACCGAAACCGGGTAACGGATATACCTCGATGCTTCCGGGTACTAGTACACGGGTTACTTTACCGCAGATATTTTCTTTTATTGCCGCCAGCAGTTTCGCCCTGGATGTTTCCAGTCCGCTGCCGTCATGGTAAAACTCCAGGCTATCCGCGTAGATAGTCGCCTGTTTCTGCATATCGCACCGGTTATAGGCATCAAAATAAATACTATCCATTCGTATAATATCGCGATAGAGTTGCTTGTCCGGCTGTTGCGCTAAGGCGTTAAAAGAAAGGGACCATAAAACAAGCAATAGTATTAGCTGTGAGTTCTTCATTACGGGTTTAGCTGATAAGTTTCATCAACCTAAAGTAGCAAATTATTTCCCCTTGCTTTGTTGCTTTTGCGTATTTCGCTCTGCCTGTTTTACTTCGTCCTTTTCACTTAAAGGGCCTTCGGTTTTTAGCTCTTCGGCTTGGGATGTGTCTTTTTGCCGGCCACCGGTTTTGGTTACCGGCTTTGGGGTTTTTTCGCTGGTTTTCATAATGCTGATATTACGTTAACGGGAGGACGCCTATATAATAGGCAACAACTTAAATTGTGATATGTTCTTGAAAAAAAAGCATGAATTTTTGTAACAAACCGAAACTGTTAGTGTCAAATAGACACTATATAGCTAAGGTCCAATAAAAGCTGTAAGTATTGTGAGGGCCCGCACCTTAAGGGTTCCGGAAAAAATCAAATAAAGTAATGAATAATTTAGTTCTCCAGTTATGGTGGGTAATACCTGTCATAGCATTGTTGGTGATGTACAAATTTGTACTTCGCGTTTTTTGTGGTATGGTTATCGTTCCTGATGACCGCATTGGTTTGGTTGTTAAAAAGTTCACCTTGTCAAACACTAACCGACTCCCTGATGGCCGTATAGTTGCCATTCACGGCGAGGCGGGTATGCAGGCAAAAACCCTGGCGCCGGGTTTGTATTGGCGCATGTGGCCGTGGCAATACGACATCACTATGGCTCCGTTCACTATTATTGAGCAAAACATGCTGGGTCTTGTAAAAGCCAAGGATGGCGCGCCGCTGGATATCGGTCGCGTATTGGGTAAACCTGTTGATTGCGACAAGTTTCAGGATGCTATTGCTTTCCTTGACAATAACGGGCAAAAAGGCGCGCAGGCCGCGTTTTTAACACCAGGCAGCTACCGTATCAACAACTTTTTGTTCGAGGTGCAAATGGTGCCTGTTACCCAAATTCAGGATAACAAAGTGGGTATTGTAACCACCCGCGACGGCGAACCCCTGGGCAAAGGCGAAATTGCAGGTATGCCCGTAAACGGCCATAAAAACTATCAGGATCCGATAGCTTTTATTAACGCGGGGGGCATGAAGGGTTTACAGGAGGATGTGATACTGGCCGGTACCTATTACCTTAACCCTTGGTTTGTAACAGTAGAGCAGGTAGATATGATCTACATTCCTATCGGTTTTGTGGGCGTAGTGAACTCGTTTGTTGGGCCGGAAGGTACCGACACCAGCGGCGAAGCTTTTAAGCACGGTAATATTGTTAAAAAGCAGGAAAAAGGTGTCTGGGATGAACCGCTCGATCCCGGTAAGCATCCTATTAATGTTCACACCCACGCGGTTGAGATTGTACCTACTACTAACATTGTGTTAAACTGGGCCAACAGCCGTACTGAGGCGCACGAACTGGATAAAAATCTGTGTACCATAAAGGTGCGTTCACACGATGGTTTTACCTTTAACCTGGACGTATCACAGATCATCCACATACCGCGCAACGAGGCACCAAAAGTTATAGCAAGGTTTGGTAATACCCTTAACCTGGTATCGCAGGTGCTGGAACCTACCATTGCTAACTATTTCCGTAACTCGGCACAAAAAAGTGATGTGATAGAGTTTCTGGCTAACCGTATCCAAAGGCAGGACGAAGCAAAACACCACATCAGCAAAGTATTGTCTGATTATAATGTGGTAGGCGTGGATACCCTGATAGGCGACATTGTGCCACCGGAAGCTTTGATGAAGACCCTAACCGACCGTAAACTGGCCGAGCAGGAAAAAATAACTTACGAGATACAGTGCAACGCGCAGTTGGAGCGTCAGGAATTTGAGAGTGCCAAAGCCGGTGCAGATATGCAGCCTGAGGTGGTTAAATCAACCCGCCAGGTTGAGATCAACACGCAGTTGGCGGCATCAAAAGTGGCCGCCGCACATGGCGAGGCCGAATCTAAAACCATTAACGCTAAAGCGGATGCTGAAGTGAAAACCATTAACGCCAAGGCCGATGCCGAAGTGAAAACGGTTAACGCTACCGCCGATGCCAATTCAACAACTTTGAACGGTACTGCCGAAGCAGGTAAAATTAAGGCGGTAGGTTTAGCCGAAGCCGAAGTTACCAAGCAAAAAACCGAAGCCATGGGCTCTGAACAATACGCCATTGTGCGCGTAGCCGAAACACTTGCCGCCAACCATATTAAGCTGGTACCCGAGATTTTGGTAAGTGGAGCAAACGGCAATGGTAACGGCTTGTTAGATGCCTTAATAGGCAGCGAGATGCTGAAAAAAATGCAGGCTGAAACTGTTGTTTTGCCACAAAAAGCCGATAAGCCGGCTAAATAATTTTGACTGACCCTTATCAGTTGGAAGCGCCCCGCAAGGGGCGCTTTTTTTTGTTCTGCCCATCAAAACTCCAAATTTGATTAGGCAGCATCAAAGGAAACTATTCATATGATTGTGAAACCAAATACAAAATCATCATTGATGTGAACTGCAACCTAATGGATAAGTTACTTGAGGAATACATCGTTAAAAACAATTTATATGATGAGAAGCAGACGGTCTTTTTAAAATATAGTTTGCCTCATAAGGACGCTGACAATCTTAAAGATTTATTGTCCAATCTAAATTACGATGAAGCCCGAATTTTTCCGGTGTACTATGGAATAATGAAAATGATAACATCAAAGTCTGATTACAAGGCGCAATTAGATGGCAAAGTGGTAGCAGAGCCGCTTTATTAATTAAAAGGAGATCTTGTATAAAGTTTATATATCCAGTTTTTCAAGGTAAGCCATATTGATCTTAGTGCTTTCTAATGGCGAAGCGGGATATTCCTCTTGTTCAACAAAAAAATATTTCATACCGGCATCTTTACTGTGTTTTAGTAAGCCCACTATATCCAAAGTTCCGTTGCCAAACTCGGTACTGCGGGAGCCATTCATGTCTTTTAAATGCCATAACGGAAAACGGCCTTTGTAATTTTTGAAATATTCAAACGGGTCTTTTCCCGCGGCTAATACCCAACCCAGGTCCATTTCCATATGTACCAGTTGCGGATCGGTGTTTTTTAACATCACGTCGTAAAGCACTTCTCCTCCTTCCTGTTGAAACTCGGTGTTATGGTTGTGAAAGCCAAACTTAACACCTGCTTTTTTACAATCTTCGCCAGCCTTATTAAACGTGTCCGACACCTTTTTATAGTTATCAACTGTTTGGCCGCGGCTGGGCAGAGTAGAGCATATCAGATATTCCTGTCCTGACTCGGCAGCCTGTGCAACGGTGTTCTCCCATTTGCTGTCAATGCTGCAATGCGCGCTACGAAGGGTCATGCCCAGATCTTTGCAGGTTTTTTGCATTTCACCAGGGGTTAAACCGTAAAACAGCCCGAGGTTGCTGGCGGCAGATTCTATTTGTGTAATACCCAGGTCGGCAATTATTTTAAGCGTTCCTTTAGCATCAGCCATCATTTCTTTGCGAAAGGTATACAACTGAATGCCAATGGTTTTTATCTTTTTAGGCCCGGCTGTTGCCAGTGAAGGTAAAAGCATTGACCCCGCAGCCAAAACTCCCATATTTTTCAAAAAATCACGACGGTTTTCCATAAATAGACGTTTATATTTTGAGTTTATAATACCTGTGTTTTATTGGTTGGAGATGTTGTACCTTATACTGTTTAGCCTTATAGGCGAACCATTAAATACAAAGTAAATATCAGTAACTCCTGTACTTTCATTCAGATCAATTTTAAAGCTGTTTAAACCGGTATAACTGCCTGAAAATTTACCCAGTAATTTGCCCTGCAATGAGCCTGCATACACCTCTACAGTACCCGTAGCATCAGTAGCACCCGGGCCTCGGGCCGATGCGCCTATCAAAGCTATCTGCTTAATTCCCGTTAAATCAATTTTATTGAATTTTAACCAGCCTCCGGCTTTGTTTGTGGTGGCCAACGTGCTGTCGGCATTAAAGTCAATATTCTGTGCTTTAGCAAGTTTTGATATCGGCACCAATGGACTATGCAATACAATAACACGCTCGGTAGTTTGAGCGCCTACAAATTTCGTTCCCCTATCTGTATAAGCAGCGCGAAATATAAAAGTACCGTCGGGGTTTTCATCCGGGGGGACATTGGTTATGTAAGTGCCTTTTACCGCCAGCGTTTTTGCCGCGCGCGGTGGTTTAGCAAGGCTCAGTATGTATTTAACAATCGCTTTAGCATCAGCATCGGCCATGTTGGTATGGGCGGGCATCATGGCGTCACCCCAAACGCCTTGTCCGCCTGCTATTATCTTTTTGGCTAAACGATCGGGCGCTGCAAAATCGCCTTTATATTTTTGTGCTATCTGCATAAATGCCGGGCCCAATACTTTTTCGTTTGTGGCATGGCATGATCGGCAATCACTCCTGTTCATAACAGCAATAACCCCTGCAAACTGTGCAGAGGCATCAACGCTCATCTGTTTTTGAGCAACATCTGTAAGGTTATAGCCCTCGGCAAGGTAATTGGCGCTAACGGATATCTGCGCAGGCAATATTTTTTTGTTTTGCAGGCTGCCATCCTCTGCATCGCTAACGCTGACATCATAAGCTATACTTTGACCCGGAAAGAAGAAGTTGGAATTGCCTGCCGTGATATTAAAGTTCACCACAGGCGGCTCATTCCCTGCTTTTATAGTCACCGATTTGTTGTTGGTGGCGCCCTTGCTATCGGTAACAACAAGGGTTGCCCGGTATATGCCCGGCGACGTTAAAGTTATAAGGGGATTTGCCTGGTTAAGTATTTTATAAGTGCCGCCACCTTTGGTAATTACCCACCTGTATTTTAAAACATCGCCTTTATCAAAGTCAATTGTGCCGGTTGATGATAGCGCCACATTTAAAGGAACAGCGCCCGCCGTTTTACTTGCAGATACCTGTACCTGCGGCTTGCGGTTACCGCCGTTATATTCAAAACGTATCAATTGGGCTTCGGGGTTGTCTTTAAAATAGCCATTACCATATTCTAAAACATACAGATCACCTTGTGGCCCGAATTTCATATCTATGGGTCCGAGTAATTTCTGGTCCGCAAGAAAGGGCTCCATGCCGGCATAGTCGCCGTTTTGATCCATGCTAACCACATGTATCCAGCCGCGCACCCAATCAGTAATAAACCATTTGCCTTCATAATATGCGGGGAATGGTCGTTTGGCATAGGTAAAATCGCTGCGGTGATATATAGGGCCACCAACGGCGCTATTACCCCCGCTGCCTAACAGCGGGAACTCCGCAATTACGCTTTTGGGATAATATATCCATGCCGGTGTAGCGGGTAGTAATTCTTTAAGACCGGTATTGTTAGGTGAATTGTTAACTGGTTTTTCAGGATCAAAAAAATCACCGGACTCATTGGTCGCAAAATTATATTTACGGTAAGCCTTGTTATTAGCTACAAAATAGGGCCAGCCAAAATTTCCCGGTTTTTTGGCGCGATTAAATTCATCGTATGATTGAGGGCCGCGTTTTTCAAAATCGTCACGCCCGCCGTCGGGGCCAACCTCGCCCCAGTATAACCAGCCAGTTTTGCTGTCAACAGTAAGCCGCCATGGGTTGCGGTTACCCATAGTATAAATTTCGGGGCGCGTTTTGGGCGTCCCTTTGGCAAACAGGTTACCTTCGGGTACGGTGTAAGTGCCATTGGCTTCGGGATGTATGCGTAGTATCTTTCCGCGCAGGTCGTTAGTGTTGGCAGATGATTTTTGTGAATCTTCCGGCGATTTGCCCGGTCTTTCATCTAACGGACTAAAACCCGCTGATGCTCTTGAAAATGTATTGTCGCCGGTGCTTAAATACAAGTTCTTGTATTTGTCAAAAACCATCCCGCCGCCTACATGGCAACATTCATAGCGCTGTGTTACAACAGTTAATACTTCCTTGCGCGAGCCCTCCATCAATTTATTACCCAGCCAGGTGTATCTGGCCAAAACGTTTTTTGGCTCATCGCCGGCGGGAGAATAATAAATATAGATCCAATGGTTCTTATCAAAATCAGGGTCAAGTATCACACCCTGCAGGCCATCTTCGCCCTCAGAAATTTCGCCTGTCTGACTTACATATTTGGTGCTTACTGCAAATTGGCCAATTACGCTTGTTTTACCAGACACAGGATCATACACCTTTAATTTACCTTTTCGTTCTGCAAAAATTACGCGCCCATCTTTTAGTATTTGAAACTGCATTGGCTCTTCAACCCGTTGTGCCAATACAACTTTGGTAAAACGGTTATCATCGGGTTTAACGGGTGTTTGAGCAGTTGCTGCACTAAGGCTAGCGCCGCCTATTATTATAAGCGAAGTTAATAGCCGCAAAGCAAATAAAAGCTTATGCATGATATAAGTGTTTAAAAAAGCTGTGTGATGAGCCGAAGAAATTCGTTTTCAGTTCAATAATACAACTTTTTGTTTGATTACAAAAGCTACATTTTCGGTGGAATTGGTGCCCGGCAACATGCTGCTATGATATTCCGCCTGTTGTACGTCATAAACCAGTCACTACATAATCAATCACAATCAACTATTCACCAACTTCGCCCGCTCATATTGTACCGGCCATTTCACATCGTGCCCAAGCACATGCGCGGCATGCAGCGGGAAATACGGATCGCGCAGCATTTCCCGGGCCACTATCACCATGTCGGCTTCGCCGGTTTGTATTATCTCGTCGGCTTGGGTGGGTGTAGTTATCAAGCCTACAGCTCCGGTTAATATGCCTGTTTTGCGGATGGCTTCGGCAAACTCAACCTGATAGCCGGGTTTTAGTGGGATCCGAGCCAGCACATTACCACCTGATGAGGTATCTACAAAATCGACACCTTTATCTTTTAAAATAATAGCCAATTTTATGGAGTCATCAATAGTCCAGCCGCCTTCGGTCCAGTCGGTTGCAGACAGGCGTAGAAATAACGGATTCTCTTCAGGCCAAACCTCTTTTACGGCATCAATAATCTCTAATGTTAAGCGTATGCGGTTCTCAAAACTGCCGCCGTATTCATCAGTACGTTTGTTGCTCAATGGCGAATAGAACTGATGCATCAAATAGCCATGCGCAGCATGCAGTTCAACCACTTTAAAGCCGGCCTGCAAAGCGCGTAATGCCGCCGCTTTAAAATCGGCTTTAACTTTTTCGATGCCTGCCTTATCCAACTCAACAGGTGGCTGCTCTCCTTCGCCAAATGGGATTGCACTGGCGCTGTAAGTTTGCCAACCGTTGGGCTGATCTGAAGCTATTTGCGCGTTACCCTTCCATGGCACTTCATGGCTTGCCTTGCGGCCCGCATGGGCCAGCTGTATGCCTGCCACCGAGCCCTGTTGATGAATAAAGTCGGTTATCTCTTTTAATTTGGTGATGTGCTCATCTTTATAGATGCCCAGGTCGCCATAACTTATGCGTCCCTCTGGTGATACGGCCGTTGCTTCGGTAATTACCAGCGCCGCGCCGCCTACGGCCCGGCTGCCCAAATGTACCAGGTGCCAGTTGTTGGCAAAGCCGTCTTCGCTGCTGTACTCGCACATGGGCGATACCGCCAGGCGGTTCTTAAATTCGATGTTTTTTATTTTTATGGGGGAGAATAGATGTGCCATTGTGTTTTTTTAGCGAATATGGAAAATTAACCTTGGCACATGCCTCATGGTTTTGTCAAACCAGCGTATGGGAGGATGATTTTTACATTGATATTAGTTTTTGGGAGGGTATTTACTTCTGACTGCCCATTACATAGGCTACGGCCCGTTTTATTTCTCTGCGGTTGTTATCGGATACGCCGGGAATTTTGAGATCTTTTTGGTCTCCGAAATCCAAGGCAATTGTTTTAACCTGGCTATTGAGTAAAAATGCTAACTGCTTATCCTGCGCAACAGCTACCAAAGATAATCGCAGAAACCCGTGATCATCAAGCGCTGTATACTTAGTAACATCAAGCGGAAAATGGCATACACTATCGTTTTTAAGGGTAATTTTGATAGCCATCGTTTTTAAAAGTCTCTCCGGGTAGCCTTCCAATGACCTTGGCGCTACAAATTCAATAAGCTTTTCATCTCCCTTAGACAAAAAGTTTAACTGGTGCCCCATCCCGTTAGGGAATAATACCACTGCTGATCTGATCTCTTTGCCTGTTGTAGCATCTGTCTCGGTTTTTAGAATTTGCGACCACGCCGCCGTGCTTATAGTAAGACCAATCAACAGTAAATAAAAGGATTTAAAGTTTGCCATTTTGTATTTTAGATTACTTAAACATTAAACTGACGCAGGTGGTGGTCTGTGTGTTTGTAAGCCATGCGGCCGGCTTCATCGGCGCTTAGTTGGCCAAAGAAGGGATGCATAAAACCAGCGGGTTCGTGGTCGTTGTGTTCGGTAAGCAGATCTATCCATTCTTTTTTTGCCGCCTCAATATCGCCGCTGCCCGTTATATTGAATTCAGGTACGGTGGGCAGATTTCGTTTTGCCGGTTCGTCTTTCAGCATATTTTTTAAAGCTATTCTGCCAAAAATCCTGCCCATAAATACTTGCTTATACTGTGTTTTGTTTAACAGCATGTCTTCCCATTTTACGCAATGTTTAAGCATTTGGTAAACCGTCATCTTGCCCCATTGCGGCGTACTATTCTGGTTTAGGGCGCTTACCCTGTTAATTATTTCTTCGCGGGTGGGTTTATCAAATATGGTTTTCATCGTGGGTTAATTGCTAATGTGAACGGTTATATTTTGATGAAGTTAACAATATGTTGAATTAATTTAAGCGTGAGCGCTTAAATTTTTGTCCGCCTAAGCTGTAAGCTTGGACGGGCGGGGTTTATAAGGTAGCTTTGCCCCACTAACAATTACTATGAAATATAAATTAGGTGATTTTGTTCGCTTTGTTGACGAGAAGCTGGAGGGTTTTATAACCCGCATTATAGATGAGCAAATGATTGGCGTAACCGTTGAAGACGATTTTGAGATACCTGTGCCGGCCGCTAAAGTTACACTGGTGCATGGTTACAAAGCGCCGGGTACAGCAGTTACCGCTCAGGGCGAAAAAACTCCAATACCCGCAGCCGAATTTAAAACCAAGGGCATTTACTTAGGCGTTGTGCCCGATGCAAAAGCTAATTCAGTAGTGCATTTTCACCTCATCAATACTACCTCATACCAGTTATTGGCAACGCTTACAACGGAGAAGCAAGACTTTAAAGGCGAATACGCGGGTATCATCGCCCCAAATAGTGCCGTCAAAGTTTACTCAGCGCAATTGGCCGATCTGCAGCTTTGGCCGAAGGTGGTGATCAACATTTTATATTTTACAGGTCAGAATATAGCATCGCCATCGCCGTTAACATTTGCGGAGAAGTTTAAAGCCAAAGATTTTTCAGGAACAAAGAAAAACCTGCCCATCATAGATCAACAGGGGTGGCAGATCCGCTTGGATGAGTCTGAACTGGTTATTGATGCCGAAAAGTTAAAAGAGAGTTTCTTCCAAACCGCCGAAGAGAAGATAACCCTGACCAAGCCCGGCCGCGAGGTTGACTTACATATAGAAAAGCTGCGGGATGATCATCAGTTTTTAAACGGTGCCGAGATATTGAACATCCAGCTGGCGCATTTTAACAAATCCCTTGATGCAGCCATTGTGCACCAACTGCCCGACATGATATTTATTCACGGCGCCGGCAACGGCACTTTACGCCACGAGTTGCAAAAAATAGTAAGCAAGCACCCCAAAGTGCAAACCTTTATGGATGCCCAGAAAGAGAAATTTGGCTATGGCGCTACCAAGGTGGTGTTTAAATAACTTGCGGTGAGGTAGAACGCGGGCCACAATTGTGTGGTTATGGCCGGACCCATTTTGGCCGCTGTGTACTGTTCCAAAAAATATAAAGGGTGTAAAAGCTGTTGACGGTACTAAGTTGCTGATTTATAGCACTAATGTGTTTTAGCGTGGAACACTTTGGAACACTTTTAGGCCGTTTTTAGGCCTTTTTTTAGCCTTTTTTTAGCCTTTTTTTATGGGATTTGGAACAGTTTGGAACACTTTGGAACAGCGGATTTTCGGATTTGGAACAGGCGGGTTGCCCCTCGCGCTCAGTTGTTGGTAATAAGACACGACAACGGCCGACGCGCTTAACACCAACAGGGGCATAGCGGGATTTTTTAACACCAAACTTGATCAAAACCCACACGTTCTTGCACGTTTTGGGTATGTTCTGAGTAGAAAAGTTAAAGAATTTTGTGGAGCTACATGCAGACATTACTGGTGCGGTGACAACACCAACCAGAGGCTGAACGCTAAGCATTGCGCTAATGCCAAATGTTAATTTAGATCAATATATCCGCAGTTGTAAATGCTCCATCGTATTTGTATATTGCCTTGTATATCATACACATCAGTTTGTGCGTGTTCAAAGAAAACTGAGTCAACCGGTATTGCCAATCACAATTTTAACGCATGAAAAAAATTATACTGCCGCTACTGCTTTTTTTATTCTTACTCAATTACGCAAAAGGCCAAACTGTTAATACCGATAGTCTTAAAAGGCTGATCAAAAACCAAAAAAACGACACATTAAAGGTAAACTTAATGTGCGACCTGGCTTTTTATTATTCGGGTAATAAACCGGATACGGCTATAAAAATAGCATTGGAGGCGTTAAAATTAGCCACCAAGGCACACTACATTAAGGGCCAAGCACTTTGTTTTAACCGGATAGGCAACAGCCATCAAGAAAGTGGGAACTATGCCAAAGCAATGGAAGCCCTTTTACAGGCGTTAAAATTAAACGAAAGCGTTAATAACATTGCAGGTATGGCACAAAACACCCATAACCTTGGCGTTGTTTATGTTAGTGTGGGCGAATATGCGCGTGCATTAGCTTACCAACGGAAATCAAAAAAACTTTACGAAAGAGCAAAATCTGATGGAATCGCAATAAGCCTGTCAATGTTGGCCAGAACCTATTTTTTCCTTAACCAATATGATTCTGCAAGAGTGTATGCACAATTGGGATACGAAGCCACTAAAAAACTTTTGCCAATGCGCCTGGGCATTCCTTTGGCAGTTCAGGGAGATATTTATTCAAAAATGGGCGAAGGGAAACTTGCACTTGAATATTATCGTTTAAGTTTGCCTTATTGGGAGCGGTTTGGAAACAATACCGGCTATAGTATCGCCCTTTTGGGTATGGCCACGGTGTTTAAAGGCCAACATATGCCAGACTCGGCCTTAGTGTATGGAAAAAGGGCCTATAATAAAGGTCTTAGCAATGGAAAATACAACCCGCAACTGGCCGATGCAGCAAATTTCTTGGCTACCTGTTACGATAAAAGTAAGATGGCCGACAGTGCCGTGTTTTATTTTAAAGCCGCTGCACTGGCTAAAGACTCGTTATATAGCAGCCAGCGGTTTAGCCAATTACAAAGTTTAGGGTTTGATGAGCAGCTACGGCAAATTGAACTGGCCGGTACTGAGGAAAAAGCGACGGAAGAAAGAAAGCATAACCTTCAATTTGCAGGTATTGCTGTTATTATATTAAGCCTTTTGACCTTATTTTTTGCCCTAAGCAGGACCATTATTGTTAAAGAGAATTTTATCAAATACTTTAATGTTATTGTACTGTTGGCTGTATTTGAATTCATCAACCTACTGATACACCCTTATCTTGCACATCTTACCCACGACTCACCGCCGTTAATGTTGCTGATATTGATAGGCATAGGTGCCCTATTAGTCCCCTTGCATCATAAGCTGGAACATTGGGTTGCCCATACACTTACCGAAAAAAACAAGCAAATAAGGCTCGCAGCAGCTAAAAAAACAATAGCGCATTTGGAGAATAAGGAATTGATTTAGGCAGGAAACAGGCGAAACCGTCAGCAAAGCAGCTATTGTCTCCCCCTCGCGTTCAGTTGTCGGTAATAAGACACCACAACGGCCAACGCGCCGAACATGAACAGCGGCATAGGATGTAAGAGTGCGGGTTCGATTCCCGCTCTGAATAAACTCTGATAGGAAATAGGACAGACGCGGCACGCGTGCGCCAAGCAGGGGGGGAGCGGGGGGGTGATACCCCTTAAAACAACTTGCTTAATCAGTTTTTCTGATTAAATTGCATTTTATTTCTTTATAAATCAAACCAATTTTAACTAACCAACCAAATAAACAATTACTCGTATGAAGAAATTATTTATCCCGTTTCTATTCCTGGCTCTTGCAGTGTTTTTTGCCTCCTGGAGTAGAAAAGACACCAATCCGGTACTTACCGTTGAGGGAGGACAAATTAAAGGAGTTCCGACCCCCACTAAAGGAATTATTGCCTACAAAGGAATTCCATTTGCAGCTCCGCCTGTAGGCAACCTGCGTTGGAGAGAACCTCAGCCTGTATTGCCTTGGAAAGGCGTAAAAACAGCTGACAAATACGGAGCAGCAGCTATGCAGGTTACCTGGGATCCGAACAGTTTTTATGGTAAAGAATGGCGTGCCAGCGGCAGTGTTCCGTTTAAAGAAGATTGCCTTTATCTGAATGTATGGACACCAGCAGCTGGCGAAAAAACTAAAAAACTTCCGGTTGCTGTGTGGATTCACGGTGGCGGCTACCGCGAAGGATTTGCTTTCGAACCTGAAATGGACGGAGGTGAAGATTGGGCTTCTCGCGGCGTAATTCTGGTGTCTGTTACTTACCGTCTTGGCGTGATGGGCTTTTTCTCTCACCCGCTTTTGTCGGCTGAAAGCCCGAACAAAGTATCAGGCAATTATGGCTTGATGGATCAGGCAGCAGCCGTGAAATGGGTGTACAAAAACATTGAACAATTTGGTGGTGATCCTAAAAATATCACCATTTTCGGACAGAGCGCCGGTGCCGGTAGCGTACAATCTTTATGTGCTTCTCCTGTCTCTAAAAGCATGATAAGTAAAGCCATTAGCATGAGCGGTGGCGGACTTAATACAAATGGCAGGCCAGGACTTTCTTTAGACACTGCGCAATTACAAAACAAAAGAATGATGGATCACTTCGGTAAGAAAACGCTAGCCGAAATGAGATCCCTATCTTTCGACGAACTGCTTCAAATGTCTCAAAAATACACTGAAGCTACAAAAATGCGTTTGGCTTGGAGCCCTGTTATCGACAACTACTTCTTAAAGAAAACTTTTTCAGAAGCTGCAATGGCCAGAGAGATACCAGATATCCCATATATGATTGGTTTTACATCTAATGACCTAAGTGACATGACCAAGCCAATCAACGATTTCGCTGCATTGCGTGCAGGCCAGAGCACAAAGCCAACATATGCTTATATGTTTCAGCGTCAGCTTCCGGGCGATGCAAGTGGCGCTTTCCACTCTGCCGACCTATGGTACATTTTCCACTCGCTACGCCACAGCTGGCGCCCGTCTACAGCCGGCGACGAAGAATTAAGTAAGAAAATGGTTGACTTCTGGACCAATTTTGCTAAGTCAGGCAACCCTAATGGTAAACTGGAAAGTACCTGGAAACCTTATACCGCTCAAAACCCGCAATTTTTGTTGTTGGATGCAGATAAGGACAAGGCAGTATTTAGCATGACTGCGACTCCACAGTATAAGGGCAGCGTCCGAAGATAAAAATATGCCGCTAACACGGTAGAAACAGTCTCTTTTAAGACTTAGTCTCTTAATAGAAATGCCGCATTTATAATTGAATGCGGCATTTCTATTTATTAAAATCGACAATTATATCTCCCGTATTGTTGATTTAATATATTCAAGCATTTACTCCGCTCCCGCAAGCGTCCCGCTTGTGGTTAATAAAGTGTTCGGCTGTTGCGAACTGTTTCATTCTCTTACCGAACGAACACCAACCAATTTTGTCACACGCGGCACGCGTGCGCCAGCGTGAGGGGCAACACTGGTGCGGTGACAACACCGACCAGAGGCTGAATGGATATAGTGGATTGGTTGATGAGTGTTCGGTAGGTGTTGGGGTGTTCGGGTGGGGAACGAACAGTAACCATCACGTCATTGCGAGGAACGAAGCAATCTCCGTGGGATAGGCATAGGAAATTGTTGGTCACGAGTACTCAGCCCGCTTGGCTGCGCTGCATACTCGCGCCAGAGAGGGGAACACTATAAATTTAAGAATTTTTTGCATTCATTATGTTGACTTTGAATTTTTCGTCGCAAAGCGAGGTCATTTACAGTTGACGGCAACGGATTTTTAATAAGCTCTTTTATGGATGAATGTAATTGCAATAAAAAGAATTCAATGAAATCATTTTGATCACACGTAAATAAAAGCAACGCGTGATTTTTATAAGCTAAACTCAAGTGTCCTTTAGCGTACAAAATAGCTGTTACAGCCTCAGAAACATCTTGAGTATTTGTAGGGTGTGCTTTTGTAATTGGATGGATAAGTCTATTGCAATCTTGAGCCTTTAACGTTAACTGATTTTCAATGTTTGAAATAACCGTATGCTTCTGCGATAGATAACTTTGATAAAGCGCAAATAACGATACCGACAAAGCACCAATTGAAATCCAGATAGAGAGGTCCATATTAATTTTTAATAATTGTCCTTATATGTTATTAAATTGCGATGGATACAAGTTCGCTCCCCCAAACTTCTCACTTGTGGTTAATAAAGTGTTCGCCTATTGCAAGCAGTCTCATTCCCTTACCGAACGAACGCCTACTATTTTGTCACACGCGGCACTCGTGCGCAAGCATAAGTGAAAATTTAATGAATGAGACCATTCCGCTTTGTTTTGAACCTCTCAGCATTATCAGCTAAAAATCTTCCAACTACATTTAATCGTTCAGAGTCATCATCGGTCAAGACACCATAAGGCTTAAGTTGACTGTAAATTTCAGTGCCGATAGTTCCACCGTGTCTTTCATATTCCACGACGTTTAAAAAACCATTCCAAAAACCGTCAAATTTCAATGTTTGAACGAGCTTCTCTACAAGGGGTGGCAATACTGCTATTGATGCCCAATAAGTTCTACTTTCATCATTAAATAACAACTGTTGAATAAAATTTCTATCAGAATACAGAGCCTTGTTATCTGCCTCCAAACTCACGATTCTTTTTTCGAGATTTGATTTTTCATCGGTAATATTGATAAGCTTTTCATTCAACTTTAATTCCACACTATTTTTAAAGGTGAGTGAATCATTTACTTCCTTGATTTTCTCATTAAGAGCAGATACTTGATCATTGATTTGTCTTATTTGACCATTTTTAACAATTATTTCTGCAAGTTGCTCGTCATAACTTTTTGATAATAATCTTCCGGCTTTCCTTTCTTCTTCATATTTAGCTGAATATTCATTCCTTTCAGTTAAGACTTCTTCATACTCGTTTCTAGCTATTACATTTTTGTTTATAACCCTTTTAGTAATTCCAGGCATCAATCCAAAGTCTATAAATAGTGCCAACGATCTTGTTCCTACTATTATTAAATACCCAATAATCATTATTACAAAAGTCCAAATAACATCTCTGGCAATGGTACTCCCCGTAAACTCTATTTTTCCAATAGCCCGTAACGTTGCTATCCTTATCTCTAAACCTTTTACTTCGCCGATATTAAATAATGTATACCAGAACTCCCAATGGTGAATGATAAGTATAAGTCCAAGTGTTCCAAAAAAAGGATTGCTAAGTTTTTCCTTAGCATTTTGAAAAAAAGAGTTGAAAAAATCCATCGTAAAAGCAAAAAGGAAAAATAGCAATAATTTACTAAAAATCAGTTACTTCCATTTTATAGCTCTCAGAGACGGGACCCTGGCTACCGCAAGCATCCCGTTTGTGGTTAATGAGGTGTTCGGCTGTTGGAAATTGTCGCGTTTCCTTACCGAACGAACACTACAGGTTTAATTCCAATGCAGGCAGATCAGCGTATTCAAATGGTTCTGTTGGGTCCAGCAAAGCCTGAAACTCTTTAGTAATAGTACAAGCCGTCATTAACCCGGCAGGGTATTGCGTTGAGGCAATTTCGGTAATGCGTTCATCGGTTAAGTCGGTCATCATCCATTCCCACGCCAGTTCATCGGTTAAAATAGTGGGCATGCGCATTTTAGAGTTATGCACCTGCTGCATTAAATGGTTGGCTTTTGTGGTAGTTACCGCTACGGTATGCGCAATTTCACCTGTTTCTCGGTCCGTCCATTCCTGGCTAATAGCTGCCATAAAGAAGTAAGGGGCGTCGGCAACGTTTATGTAGTACGGGTATTTATCGGGCGTTTTAAGTGGAAGCCCTGTTTTAGCATGGTTGCGGTATACGTGCCGCCATTCAAAAAAGCCAGTTGATAGCACTAAGCAGCGCCTTTTCCTTGCTGCATCGGCCCACATTGAGCGTTTACCGGCTTCGTTAGTGAACAGGTTTTCTACTTTGGCATTAAGCGTGGTAAACTTCCTTTTAAATATATCAGCCTCCTGCCTGTTAGGGATAAAGGGCGCAATTATGCCCCATTCCATTTGCACAATATCAAAGTTACTTTTATCGGCATTAGGTTTAAGCACAGCTATGGGCATGCCACTAAAGCCGTTAACAACGCCGTTGTTTAAAAAGTCATAATCTTTAACAGCTTTTTCTAACTGTTGCAGCATTATCAAATCAGTTCTTGATACTTTTTGTCCGTTGTAGTAACACATATCATTTGTTCTTTTTATCGTGGTAATACCTGCCAATAACCGGGCCTATTTCATCGGCAATCGCTTGTCTGCCTTCTGGTATGGTCGTCCAGAACTTGAATCCCTTACCGTTATCAACCACTACTAAGTTAACAGGTTTTACGTTAATTGAAAACTCCACATGAAAAACGCGTGTACCCTTAATTACCGCTTCGCTTACATGCAAAACGTAATCGCAATAATTAATCGTGTAGGGACCTTCGTAGGGCATCTTATTATAAAGTTAAAGTATTTCTATTCCTTCTCATCAAAATAGCTCTCATGTACCAGGTAAAAGGCGTGTACGGTGTGGTTTATTATTTTTTTACCTTGGTTATACATTTTATGAGATTCGTGTACGGCTGATTCGTTATGGTGTTTGCAAACGCCCTCGGCGTATTTACGCTCACGGTACATATTCACCATAGCAAAATTAACATCGCCAAATATTTTATTGTCCTGGCATATTACATATACCTTTCTAAACTTGCGGCGTGCCATTAATATCCCCCTCAGTAGCTTTTTGCTTTAAACTTTCTGCCTTTATTTTAATTTTCCAGTAGTCCTGTCTTTCAAACATGCCTAAGCGTTGTTGCACATCGCCCAGCAGTTCAAGCGCTTCGGTTAATAGCTGTTCATAAGTTATTGGGTGTTGGTTTACATCTGCCATAAGCCGTCAATTTTATCTCACAAATTAAAAGAATAAGCTTTGTAATTACTAATATTTTTAGCAATTTTGTATTGTTAAAGCATTAGGATATGGATAAGTTTAAAGTAGCTACAGAGCAGGGGATAACCATTATTACACACCTTGAAGCCAATTTGAAACTACGCGTATTAGATGCTGCCACTACCACACTACCCGGCGACACACCCGTTATAGAAGCTACTTTATACATTGAGCAAGGGGGCTTTATACCCAAATGCAGCTACTTTTTTGAACTTGCCGACCCCATTACCCACCTAATGAACAACGAAGCGGATATAGACAATTTTAAAGCCGCTGTCGACTTCTTTTTCAACTCTGTACTAGGTACAGACCATTACGTTAAAAGCATCCCCAAAGCATCAAGCCTGTGCCCTGCGGAACGGAAGCATTACCAGTATTAAACAGGTGTTCGGCTGTTGCAAAGTGTTACGTACGAGTACCGAACGAACACCCCTGCGGGAACGTTAAAAAACAAAAAGCCTTTCAGAATATACTGAAAGGCTTTTCTCTTGCTATTTTAAAGACTACCAGGCTTACTTATTGATCTTAAATGGTTTTATAGAACTTGTAAACTTTATGGCTTGAGGAATGGTTTGATATTTATCAAGCACCCCTATTGCCGTGCAGCCTACCCCGGTAGTTTGGTAGTCGAAATTGAATGTGACACCATCTGATTTTACCAGATTATAAGTGTATTTTGCCTTTGTCAAATTTTCGGTGCTGTAATTATAGCAATTGAAATTGAATGGTTCAGTTGATGAAAACTCCACTCCAATTCCTTCAGCATTTGTCAGCCGCACATAGCGGTTGTCGGTACGCAAGCCATTATCCTGAGGTATCAAATACGGTACAAACATCGCATCAACTGTCGACTTATAAAGCCCCATCCGATAGCCGGTTTTACGGTCGGGATAATTCTCCTGCGGCCCGCGTCCAAACCATTCTACATTTTGCATTTGGTTATCGAAAACCCATTTTGTTCCGATGCGTGGCAATGCCGTAGGCATTTTTCCATTCGGATCGATGGTGTGCTGTAAAGTAATTTCACCGTCGGGCGAGATCGTATAAACCATCTCATTGTCGAAGCCTGCACTGTTTGAATTTCCAAAAGGTGCAAGTTGATGAATACTGACAATTACATTCTCAGCCTTATTTTCAACCCGGAATGTTTCCAATTTTGACTTCATTTTATCCAAACCGAGGGAATACCATGGAGCGGCAACCATCTTTCCATAGCCCTCGGCTCTACCCCCGGTATAGGTCCAGTCGTCCTGTTCGTTTGCCAGCGGGGCACGCCAAACATTAAGTTGCGCTCCCTGTTTCAGCAATTCTTTGCCCATGTATTTCATGGAGGACAATTGTCCATCGGCTTTATTAAAGGTATAATCGAAGTTTGCTCCGGATACAATTAAATGTTGCGCATTATCTGTCACTTTTAAAGGATTGGTGTTCTGTTGTACCGGTTTTTTATCGGCAGGAACAACCCATGGCAATTCCAATTGATCCCAACACTGTTCAAAACCCTTCGGCGCCCATTGTTTATCTTCTTTAGTATGAAAACTAACTGTTGCCAAATAGCTTGCACCGGCTTTTAGCTGGGGCTTTGAGATAGGTATAACGAAGGTCTTTTTTGCTTGCGGTTCAACATTCACGTCCAATTTTCCGGAAGCTATTGTTATTCCGTTTTCCTCTACATTCCATCGTGCTTCCAAGGCATTCGTATTGGTAAAAAAGTTTCGGTTATGCACTTCAACTTCCATTTTTTCGGCATTGCTCCACTTTACAGATATAGGTTGAGCCGATTTTTTTATTTGCCACATTTCAGGCTCCGGAACCCGGTCGGGCCAAATACTTCCATAGGTACGTGCGCCAATTCCATAGCTAAAAAAGTTGCCTTTGTTTTGCTCTTCTTCAAAATCGAGCCACAAAGCTGCACTCTTTTTCAAGTCGGGTTTTGCTGCAGATAAGTCGTTTATTTCAATCGCTTTAGGGAAAATACCCACCTGATCGATAATGGCATCGCACAAATAAACCGAGGTATGCTGCCCATGTGTCTCTACGTTCTTGCCCACATTAATAGGAAAAGGGAAATTAGTGATCTTTCCGGTAACCGGCGCTTCAGCTATCTTTTTGTTGTCGATATATATTGCTATCGCCTTCCCGTTATAAATACCCGCTACGTGATGCCATTTTTGTGTCCAATCTTTGGGTAATTCCCCACGAACACTTGTTTTTCTTGATGTGTAGATATAGAACTCGATATTGTCGCCAACTTGCTGCAAACCAAACTGATTGTTTCCTTTGGTGAGCATTGTGCCACCCATTTTCATTAAATCGCGAGGAAAGATCCAAAACGAAGCTGTTAATTCATCACCCGAGATTTCAACATTTTTATCCTGGTAAACTTCCACCCACTGATCATGACCATTCAGATCAATGCCTTTTCCATCGTGTCCGGCCACCAGTTTGGCGCGTCCCATTATGTGAGTTGCTACATTGTTTGGCGAAGAATCTGTCAATTTCCGAACCGGCTCCAGCAATCCCGGACTCACGAAATCCCAGATGGCTCCGCCCATGATGCGTGGGTACTGGTAAATAACATCCCAATATTCGTCCAGTCCACCACCGGCATTTCCGGCCACCGAAAGGTATTCGTCCATAAAGGATGGTCGCGGATCAACACTTGCAGCAACCATCCCCACCTGATTTTTGAGTTCAAAAGGTGATGGATAACGTGGGCCGATAATCTCTTCGCAAGTATGCGCAAAAGCGTTTCCGCCATACATCCAATAGCGTGTAGTATCATATTTTCGTCCTTCCTCAATCACGGCGCAAATATTTTTTCCTTCGCCACTTTCATTTCCGGCGCTCCAAAACAAAATGCTGGCATGATTACGATCGCGAAGCACCATTTTCCGAACACGTTCGCGATACATGGGTTCCCACTCGGGCCTGTTGCCCAAATATTCAGTTGCATGCGCTTCATCTCCGGTTTCATCGATGATGTAAAACCCATATTCGTCTGCTAATTCTAAATAGCGTGCTACAGGTGGATAGTGTGATATGCGTACACAATTTATATTGAATTGTTTAAACAGCTCAAAATCTTTCCGAATGGTGGCTTCGTCCATGGTATGCCCTAAAGTGGGGTGTTGCATGTGCGTATTGATGCCGTTAAGTTTTATGGCCTTGCCATTGAGGTAGAAAACCTGATTGCGGACTTCGGTTTCTTTAAAACCTATCCTGCCGGTAATTACTTCTTCGGTTTTTCCTTCACTGTTTATTAATTCCATTGTTAAGCGGTAAAGGCTGGGAGTTTCAGCGGTCCACTTTTTAGGATTTATTATATCTGATGAAATATTAACAATTTGCTTATTATCAGCAGTTATTTGAACCGCGTCAGAAGTAAAGTTCTTAACTAAAACATTGTCTGAATTAAACAGCGAAGCCCGAACCTTGTAGTTCTTTTTATCGGTTTTAGATTGGTTATTTACCGTGATCTGCAAATCCAGTTTTGCGTTCTCATAGTTTTTGTCCAGGTCGGTAGTGGCATGCCAGTCGAAGAGATGTACATCCGATTTTGCGTACAACCAAACGTCGTCAAAAATACCGGCCAGGCGCCAATAGTCCTGGCTTTCCAGATACACGCCATCTGAATATTTAAGTACGTTTACGGCAATGGTATTTTTTCCCGGTTTCAGGAAACTGGTAACATCGTATTCAGCAGGCTCCTGCGCACCTTCGTTGTAGCCAACCTCCTGTCCGTTGATCCAGACAAACGATGCCGAAGCGGTTTTCTCCATGCGTAAAAAAACGCGTTTGCTTTTCCAATTCGCCGGTAGGGTAAATGTTTTTCGGTACGAGCCGGTGGGGTTGTATTCGCGGGGTACAAAAGGCGGATTGGAGCGAAACGCATGTGCAACATTTCGGAAAAAAGGATCGCCAAAACCCTGCATTTCCCAGTTAGAGGGAACTGTAATTTCAGGCCATTTCTGATCATTAAAATTTGATGTAAAAAAGTTGTTGGGTGTGCCTTCGGGAGTGTTGGCAAAATGGAATTTCCACTTTCCATTCAACGAAAGCACGTTATCTGACTTCGATTTCTGAAGGTTTAATGTTTCACCAACCGATTTAAAGGGAATACTAACCGTGTGACCTTCAGTCTGGTTGGTTTCAAATACCGCTGTATTTTCTATGTAAGAATAAACGTTAGCAAATTTCGGTTGCTGTGCTGACGCCGTAAAACTTATCAGGATAAACAAGTAAAATAACTTTTTCATTTTGGTTTGTAATAATTGGTTTTGAGACATTGAGATAGTCTTATTCAAAATTAGCCTTTCGGTACACCAAAAACTTTACAAAAACAGACTATTTTTTGCACTAAACCCGACTAATGTTTAGAGTTGGTTATTTAATCGGAGTAGGAACTGGTTATGCTATGTTTGTAAGCCCTTGGCGAGAGGCCGGTAACTCTTTTGAATGTTCTGGAAAAGTTTGACAAACTTTTAAAACCGGTTAATTCAGCTATTGATTCATAGGGGAGCCTGCTTGCGCCTATCATATGCTGGGCACGCTCAACTCTTTTTTCTGTAATGTAGGCAAGTGGCCGGGTGCCGGTATGTGCCTCAAACGTCCTGGAAAAGTATTCGGCATTTTGATTTGCCCTTTCTGCTAATGATGTAACCGTTAAAGGTAAATGCAGATTAGCTTGTACAAATCGCATGGCATCCAGAATTTTCTCGGGAATAAACTGTTGATCTTTTTTCTTAAATATTTCAGGTAAGGTAAATCGTGATAGAAATTGCAATAGAATTCCCTGTGTTTCCAGGAAAACAGATAAACTTTGCTGATTATTTAATTGTTGATATTCGTTATAATAAACATGCTTTTCATATACCTGGGGGTTATCGGAGCGATTGATCCCTCTGCCGGGATTTATCGCGATCAATCGCCTGAAATTGATAACATCAACTTCATTTGCTTTCACTTTTAATATGGATGGGTTTGCGGGAAACAAGGATTCTCCCTCGAGTGATTCTTCAAAAAACTGGACAAAGTATTGACTTAAAAAACTGGTACACATTAAATCACACAAGGTGTAACTTGGGATAATGTAAAGATATCCTGCTTCTAATTTGAATTTTTTTTCCGAACCGGATAATTCTCCTTCTCCATCGTCTATGTAATATATGCGATGATAAGGGCTTATTACGTTGCGGTAATTCCATTTGCTGTTTAGTTTTACATAGTCCACGTTTAAGAGGGAAAATGTATGCCTTAAAACTCTCCTTACAAGCATAAATTAGTCCTGCAATAATATTATCATCCAAAATTATTTGTGAATGGATAAATTAACGCAAAAATAGCAGCCGATTTATACTAAAACAGATTTTTTGTTTTCCAAATTGATTAAGGCAAGCACGGCAAACGCTCGGTGTCTTACATCTTAAAATTTAAAACTGATACCTGTATTGATAACATAGTCGGCAAAGGCGGCATCGCCTTGTGTGTAGGTGCCTTTTAAATCAGTTGATATTTTATCGGGTACGCTTTGGGTTCTGTTTCTAACAAGGGCCCAGGGCACAAAGGCATAAATGGTTACATTTTTAATGCTCCAGGTTACGCCCGGTTCGGCAGATATAATATATCCCGGCCTTCTGAAACCATTGCTCGGGCCGATAAAATCGTACACCGGCAGGCACTCATCGCGCACGCCGGCCGAAAATGTAAGGTTTTTAACAGATACACTTGCCCCGGCACGCACCATCAGTTGGTCGGGTACGCTCATTACATAGCTGCTGTTGGCCAATGCAGTGGCGCTTGGCGTTCCGCCCCGTGCGGTTGATACTCCGTTAACATCGCGTGGATTGGCCAGGTAAAAAAAGTTACCGTATACGTTTACATGGTCTGATACATGGTAAAAGGTATTCATCTCTAAAGTGATACCGGTGCCTCCATCGCCTAACTGAATAGACTGATCAACCGGGCCCAATACCTTATCGCCGGTGGCGGTATAGAAAAAGTCCTGGTAATTATAAGTGCCGGTGGCCAGTTTTAAGCCCAGGCCCAATTGTATATTAAAACGTTTTGCCTTTGCAGGGTTAAGCAGCCAGGCATAAGCCGCAAACCTTATATCGCCTAAACCAAACGAGGCGGTGCCATGGCGTTGTTTACCGCCGTGCTCGTACAAAGAAGTACGTGTGTTTGATATTACAGGCACATCAATCATTGCCGACCAGCGGCTGTTGAACACCCGGGTAAGGGCCAGATCCTGCGTGTAAGCGTGATTAATAACGTTGGTGCCCAAAGCTATACGTTGTTTTTGCTCTTCGCGACCTACAAAGTGTTTGTACGAGCGGTAATAACGGTTATTTGAGTTAAAAACCCATGCGCCTTCGGCATCGGTACTGTCGGGATGATCAAGCATGGTACATACCCCGCCGGTGCTGCGTATGGCAACGCATCCCTGGGCGTATATTTTAACAAATGCGAAAGCTATGATAAAGGTTGTGAGTAGAATTTTTTTCATGCAATAAATTTTTCAGTCAGATAGATTGGGTAATTTTTTAGTGTTGAATGGGTTTATGCTTTAGCAGTAATGGTCTGTATCAATTTGGTTACAAATGGTAGCCGCTAATATAAAACGTATGGATTGATTTCACGATAAGGCACTAATTTTATTTGGGTAATCAATTGTTGCGCCTTAGTGTATCACGTGTTGCATTCTTTGTTGTATACTTAAGGTATACCATAACATAACCGCTAAGTTGAAATGCTATGTTGTTTATTGTTGTGCCTTTTAGAGGCCTGCCGGCACGACTTTATACCCCTACACCGGCGCGAGTATGCAGCAAGGGGTAATGGGGTGGCGTACTCGTGACTTTTTAACTTTAGCAATCGTGGTAATTTACTTAGCAAGCGGGGCACGAGTACTCAGCGCACACGGCTAACGCTGCATACTCGCGCCAGATTGGAGAGGGTTTCTCTTATAATTATATAGGCAGCTTTTTATTTCGTGGTAGTTAACGTAGTCGCCCTCATTAATGCTTATTAATTCACCACTGCTAAGCGTTATTACAAATGTTTGATAACGGGCGGAACCCCGCATCGTGTTGTCTGTAGATGGCCTGGTAGTGGCGGTGCTAACAATTTCATTTAACGGGACGGTAAGGTTTTTTCGTGTAAAATACCATTGTACTATTATCTCTCCAGAGGTTATTGTTACGCTTTTATAGGAAAGGATAAGCATCCTTGCAGAAAAAAAAGTAAATGCGGAGCCCGCCAATAATAAGTACGCTATATAATAAGGGTTGTTGTCGTCTGTGGGCTGCATGGCTATGAATGTTAAAAAACAAGGAACAGCAACTGTTATAATACCGGCAGCAATTGCCTTCACTATGTAATAGCGGGTAAAAACTGAAGCGACGTGGGTTTCCATTTTATAAAGATAGGAAAACAAATAGCGGTCTGGTTAACTCAATCAGCTGTTTACAACCCGCTGACCCGAGTAGACAGCGAGGGTAACGGGGTAGGTAGTCGTGGCTTTTCCACTTTAACTGATGTGGTAATTTACTTAGCTAACGGGGCACGAGTACTCAGCCCGCTTGGTCTGCGCTGCATACTCGCGCCAGCGGGGGGGCACGAGTACTCAGCGCACACGGCTAACGCTGCATACTCGCGCCAGATTGGGCACGAGTACTCAGCGCACACGGCTAACGCTGCATACTCGCGCCAGATTGGAACGGCTTTATACACCTTTTTTTGCTTAAAATCGGGGGTGGAGAAGAACGCGGTGCTGATACACCACGAACAGATGCATATGCAACAGCGGCAGAAAATTTAGAGGTTTGGGGATCGCAGGCCCCCGCTTTGTTTCACCCTCGCAAGCGGAGCAAGAATGCAGGTATTACTCTGTTTTCTCTTCGCGTTTTACAAGTAAAACTTCGTCGCCTTCTAAGGGCAGATAGCCGTATTCGTAGCAAAAGTGGTAGGTTTTGCCATTGCTGGTGTCGTACTTGTTGGTAAGGTATTTAAAGTTGAAACCTTTGGCCGCCATTTTAACCGTAGTGGTTTTTGTTTTACCTGATGGGTTCAGCTCTTCCATAATACGGCGGTTCCGCTTCAATATGTTGTTAACGTTGCGTATCAGGTTATAGCTGTTGCTGTTAAGCTGGTTGTTGTAGTTGTTGCGACAGAGGTCGTTACAGAACTTTTTATCAGCCCTACCGTGTATAACAGTGCCACAATCCAGGCAGGTTTTTTGGGTATCCATAAAGCTAAGGTAATCAATGTTGTATTTATTTGCAAACGTTTGCAAGCGGTTATTATCGATTGTAAACGTTTATTAACCGACTAATATTTTTAGCAAGCTGCACCTTTGTTTCATCAAATACGAAACGAAAAAATAGCAATTATGAACTCATTAAAGAACAGCGTACGCCTGGTAGGAAACCTGGGTATGGATCCGGAAGTAAAAATATTTGACGGTAACAAAAAACTAACTAAAATGTCGCTCGCTACTAACGACAGCTACAAGAATGACAAGGGTGAAAAAATTACCGAAACCCAATGGCACAACCTGGTAATATGGGGTGCGCAAGCAGGTATTGCAGGCGATATCCTAAAAAAAGGCGATGAAGTAGTTATTGAAGGGAAATTGAGTAACCGCAGCTACATTGATAAAGACGGCATTAAACGCTACGCCACCGAAGTCGTGGTGCACGAATTTTTAAAAGTAGGAGCGAGGGGGTGAGTTGTTAGTTTGCAGTGGCAGTTCGCAGCTATGCCGGGTGTGGTTTTGTGAGATGCTGATTTAATTGCGACTGCCCACTGCAAACTACTTACTGCCAACTGATATCACGCAACTAAAGATACCTGATCCTAAACCCTACATCACCAACCTAACCTTATCACATTATTACTTATATTTGTTATGTACTTAGAAGCAAAGGAGACCGCCCGGCTGTACCAGCTGTTATCCGAAAAGTTGGGTAACGACACCACCGAGGCCATGTTTAAATATATCGATAACAAAACAGAACGATCTGTGGAAGCAACTATAAAATCGTTAGCAACAAAAGATGATCTTGCCAAGGTCAAATATGACCTTAGTAAAGAGATCAGCAATTCCGTTAAATGGATGTTTGTTTTTTGGATAGGACAGTTCAGTGCAACTGTTGCTGTTATTATGCTGATCTTAAAAAAATAGATGGCTGGAGCATTTGAAACGATAGTTACCGAAGAGGACGTTCGTAAAGAAGTTGGATATCTAATCGAAGATATCCGTCAAGGCCAGCTGGCCATTATTAAATGGATGTTTATCTTTTGGCTTGCCCAGGTACGAGCCACATGGCTGCTATTTTCTTGTATTTAGAGAAATAGTGATTTAAAGACACTACCAAGCCCGGACACACAAGTTCGGGTTTTGTTATTTAGGGCGTACTCAATGCCACCGGCAATACTTTGCCATTAAAAAACTTATGGCCGGTTAAAGCAAAATCGGCAATGTATTTACCCATTTCAAACGCCATTACCGGCGATTGGTAGCCCGGAAAAGCTTTTTCCAGCATTTCTGTTTGCGCCGAGCCTAGAGCAAGGCAATTAACAGCTATGCCTTTTTCGGCAAACTCCTGTGCCAGGCACTCGGTGAGGGTGTGTAGCGCAGCTTTGCTGGCAGAGTATGCTGATAGTCCCGCAAATTTGGAACTCCCCTGAAAACCACCCATGCTGCCAATATTTAAAATGTGCGAGCCCGTCGGCATAAATTGATACAAACTTTGGATTATGCGCACATGGCCTATAAAGTTACTTTGCAGCATTTCAACAACGTCGGTTTCCAATAGTTCGGTAAATGGTTTATTTACAAGAGCGCCCGCGTTGTTGATCAGTACATCAACACGATTATTAAAATTGCTGTTGATAAATTGCTGCAGATCAGTATAATCATCATGAACAATGTCAAATACAATAGGGTAGACAACAGCATCCGGGTTTAACCCTAAAGAAATTTCTGCCAGTCTTTCCAGTTTATCTTGCGAGCGGGCCAGCGCAATTACCTTATGCTTGCCGGTCGCAATCAATTCTATAACAGCCTCGAATCCTACGCCGCTGCTGGCACCTGTTATTACAACATTCATTTTATTAATAATTAGTTGACGGTAGCATCTTCTTCCTTTTCCCCTATTACTACTTCATCCTTTGGCAAACCATCTTCTAATCTGCTTGGACGTAACACGTAGTAAATACCAAAAAGCGCCACCAGCAATGATATTATATAAAACGAACCCGGCAAAAATACCGCCAGGCTTTTATCCATCGGGAAAACCTTGGTAAGTTGGGTAAACACCGTCTCGCGTATACCGGCACCGCCAACGCTTATCGGGATAATTGTTGCAAGTGCTGATATCAGGAATGATAATAAGTAAGGGGAGAACTTGCCATCGAAACTTTGTCCCAATAATATGAAGACTATGGCCAAAACCTGTAAAGTCTGCACCAAAACTGCTTTGGCGTGTCCGGCAAAAAAATAACGGGTATACTCTCGGAAAAATTTATAAGCAACAAAATAGTAAACCAACGAAGCCAACGTAAATATCCCAAGCGGAATGCCGATGTGAATATCTATTTGTGGTATAAGAAAGATAAGTGCAACTGTTATTAAACCTATTGCCCACAGCCCACTCAGCCTGTCGAACATAATGGCCCAAAACACTTTTTTGCCGGGTAGTTTATAGCTTTTGTTAAGCATGTATATTTTGTAGCCATCGCCACCTATACCACCAGGAAGCAGGAAGTTATAGAACAGGCCCAATAAATATAATCTGAAATTAAAACGCGGATCAAGGTATAAATCTATCGATTTAAAAAAGCTGGATAACCTCCACGAAGAAACTACTATAGACAGGAAAAAACATACCATCGCAGCAAACATCCACCAGTAATT
The DNA here is from genome assembly GCF_946479965.1 of uncultured Mucilaginibacter sp. The sequence continues at coordinate 59,359 of NZ_CAMLHX010000008.1, forward strand.
AGCATGCAATAGCCTGTATTTAACATCTTCAAATGGTACATGCCTGAAAACGAAATACAGCAGAACGGATGTAACTGCTATCTTTAAAACAGTTTTGGTTATATTCCAAAGTCGGCCGCGTAAGGTCTTCGGCTGTGGTGGTTCTGCAATTTCTGTCATTGGGCGCAAAGGTAATGATTTACTGATTACATAAATAAATACGGAGTCAGCACTGTGTTAAAATACTGTTAAACACAGGCTGTATAGTTACAAAGCGTTGACTAACTTATCGTAAATCGCCATATAACAAATCTTTAAAAAAACCTATTTTTGCAGAAATTTAAGGGACATGAGTAAAGTAAATGTTGGCATTGTGCAAATGAGTTGTACTGCTGATAAGCAGCAGAACTTGCAGAAGGCGATTGTGAAGGTGAGAGAAGCGGCCCAAAAAGGAGCGCAGATAGTTTGCTTGCAGGAACTTTTTACTTCGCTGTATTTTTGCGATGTAGAGGATCATGACAATTTTCAATTGGCTGAAGCTATTCCCGGCCCATCAACTAATGAGCTTTCCAAAGTTGCTGCTGAATTGGGTGTGGTAATTATAGCATCGTTGTTTGAAAAACGTGCGCAAGGGCTTTACCATAATACAACCGCGGTATTAGATGCTGACGGCGCTTATTTAGGTAAGTACCGCAAAATGCATATTCCTGATGATCCCGGTTTTTACGAAAAGTTCTACTTTACACCGGGCGATCTAGGTTATAAGGTGTTTAAAACCAAATTTGCGACCATTGGTGTATTGATTTGTTGGGATCAGTGGTATCCCGAAGCGGCGCGTATCACTGCTTTAATGGGTGCAGAAATACTGTTTTATCCAACAGCAATAGGATGGGCCACAACGCAGGATGAGGCGACCAATGTTGAGCAATATAACGCCTGGCAAACTATACAGCGCTCGCATGCGGTTGCAAATGGCGTACATGTTGTGAGTGTGAATAGGGTAGGCGAAGAAGCCGGTGTTAAATTTTGGGGAGGATCATTCTTTGCCAATCCGTTTGGCGCGCTAATACATCAAACATCAACTGATGATGAGGAAGTAGTGGTACAAGAGCTTGATTTAAGTAAAACCGATTTTTACCGTACACATTGGCCGTTTTTACGTGATCGTAGAATAGAATCCTATCAGCCAATTACAAAGCGTCTACTGGACGAAGATTAATAAGTCCATGGACCATAGTCGATAGACCATAGTAAAAACATATATAATGGCTTTTAAGTTTGAGAGTCTTCAGGTATGGCAACGGGCATTAGATTTAACTGATGATATCGACCAATTAACTAAAAAATTTCCGAAAGATGAACTTTACGTTTTAAGTTCTCAGATAAAACGGGCTGCCGATTCTGTGGTGTTAAATATTGCCGAAGGCTGCACTGGACAAACTAACCCAGTATTTAAAACTTTTTTAGGTTATGCTTTAAGATCTGGTATAGAGGTAGTATCCTGCCTTTTTATTGGCCGAAAAAGAAAAATAATAGAAGAAAATGACTTCCATAAACTTTATGAGGAGTATCAGGTTTTAACAAAAATGATAACTGCTTTAAGAAACTCTTTGTAACTATGGACCATCGACCATCGACTATGGACTATCCGGCTTTAGCCGGTTATCATTTCCCCGCCGAATGGGCTAAACATACTGCCACCTGGCTTAGCTGGCCGCACAAGGAGGAATCATGGCCGGGTAAGATCGTAACTATCTATCCCAAATACTGCGAGTTTATTAAGGCTTTGTCAGAAGGTGAATTGGTGCGGATAAATGTTAGGGATGAGTACATGGCCGCTTTTGCCAAGCAGCAATTACAACTGGTGGGTGCTGATCTGAGCAAAATTGAATTTTTTGAATTTGAAAGTAACGATGCATGGTGCCGCGATCATGGTCCTGCTTTTTTGATCAATCCCACAACAAAGCAAAAGGTTATTGTTGATTGGGGATACAATGCCTGGGGCGGCAAATATCCGCCGTTTGACTTGGACGATGTTATCCCAACCAAAATAGCTAAGCATTTTAATCTTCCTGTTTATCATCCGGGTATTGTAATGGAAGGTGGATCTGTTGATTTTAATGGCAAAGGCACAATACTTACCACCACTGCCTGCCTGCTTAATCCTAATCGTAACCCACACCTTAATCAGCAGCAAATAGAAGAATACCTGCGTAATTACTACGGTGCCGAGCAAATACTATGGCTGGGCGATGGCATTGTAGGCGATGATACCGATGGGCACATTGATGATATTACCCGCTTTGTAAACGAAGATACCGTTGTGACTGTAGTTGAGGAAAACAAGAACGACGATAATTATCACCTGTTGCAGGAAAACCTGCAAGCGCTTAAAACCATGCGTTTGCTTAACGGGAAACAGCTAAATGTTATTGAATTACCGATGCCTGATGCTGTAATTTACGACGATATGCGGCTACCTGCATCATACGCTAATTTTTACATAGGCAATGCCGCTGTTGTAGTTCCTACGTATCGCTGCGATAATGATGATAAGGCTTTGGATATTCTGACTAAATGCTTCCCCGACAGGAAAGTAATAGGTATAGATTCGACTGATATTATATGGGGATTGGGTAGCTTTCATTGTCTTAGTCAGCAGGAGCCTGAAGTTTAAGAAATTTTTTACCGACATATTTCCCCCTTTTACCGAGTTATTGCCAGTTACTTGCCTTTTTCTGTTTCAGCTTACTATATTAGTGCGTTACTTTTGAGTAACAAATAATTTAAACGACATGGATACTAACCCTAATATAGATCACCAAGGTAGCGCTAACAAAGGAAAAGTTTTAGCAGGCATCATTTTGCTTTGCATCGGCGCTTCATGGTTACTCAAAGAATTTGATTTTTTCTTTTTTCCGCACTGGCTGCTTAGCTGGCCAATGTGGCTTATTGTTGGCGGCCTTTATTTAGGAGGCAAAAACAACTTTCGTAATTCATCGTGGGTCTTTGCTGTAGCTATCGGCGCAGTGTTTTTACTCGGCGAAGCGATACCTGGTTTAGATGCCGGTGCTATTGTTTGGCCGGGAATGCTCATTACCTTTGGGATATGGATGATAGTAAGAAGGAATCAAACTACGCATTGGGATAAAAAAAGCTGGAAGAACAAATGGGAAAGTAGTAAATACGACTTCAATGTTAAGCAACCCATCTCAGCCGAACCCATTGCTGACTTTAATGATGCAACCGACACCAACACTGCCGGCACTCCAAGCCAGCCCTTTTATTCGGGCGATGAACACCTCGAGGCCATTTCTATTTTCGGCAGTGTAAAAAAGACTATCTATTCAAAAAACTTTCAGGGTGGCGAGGTAGTAAACGTTTTTGGAGGCGCAGAGATCGACTTAACCCAGGCCGATATTATTGGTCGTGTTTATATTGAGGTTACCCAGGTATTTGGAGGCGTTAAAATGATCGTTCCTTCACACTGGACAGTAGTATCAGATGTTGCTGCTGTGTTTGCCGGGTTTGATGATAAACGTGTAAGAACTGCCGTTCCGCAGGATGCCAATAAAGTTCTTGTAATTAAAGGGACATCCATATTTGCAGGGGTAGACGTGCGCAGCTATTAATCGGTCACACTAACTATCATTTTAAAAACTAGTTTTGGCTACTCCATCATCAACATCGTTAACATTTTCAAAATTACGCGGCGCGTTTGTAGCTTGCGGGTTAGCTTGGGGCTGCCTGCAAAGCTATATAATACACGGCTTTGATTTTGACTGGTTTACCGGTATAGCAGATGGATTGGTAAGCACTGTACTATTGGCAGCGGCATGTTGGCTCATTAACAACAACCTGCGTTACTATCAGCCGGGTAAGGGCAGTTACATTAATATATTAATATGGTGCGTAGCGTTGGCTGCAGCCTGTACAGCCGGCAGCCGTTATATATTGCTACCTTTCTTAAATACCACACCGGGTTACGCCAGTTTTATGGGCCAATCATTGGTAATTCGCTTTTTTACTAATTTTTTGGCGATAGGATGGATGGCCATGATCAGTATGATCTGGTATACCCAACAGGATCAAAAAGAGAACGAAAAGCGTAAAACCGAGGCGGAGCGTTTGGCGAGGGAAGCAGAGCTGTATAATTTGCGCCAGCAGTTGCAGCCACACTTTTTATTTAACAGCCTTAACTCTATTAATGCTTTAATTGGTTTCAAACCCGAGCAAGCCCGCAAAATGATACACCAGTTATCAGACTTTTTACGTGGAACATTGCGTAAGGACGACCAGCAACAGGTTACCCTAACAGAGGAGTTGCAACACCTTAACCTATACCTCGATATTGAAAAAGTCAGGTTCGGTCACCGTTTAAAAACTGAGATCAGTTGCGATGACAGCTGTGGCCCCTGCGTAATGCCGGCCATGTTATTGCAGCCACTTGTGGAGAACGCTATTAAATTTGGCTTATATGACACTACCGAAGAGGTGGTGGTAAGCATAAGGGCAGAGTTGGATGGCAATTATTTGGAGCTTATAGTGCAAAACCCTTTTGATCCTAAAACTTCGCGACCGCGGCAGGGAACTGGTTTTGGCCTGAGTGGAGTGCAGCGCCGCTTATATTTATTATTTGCACGTAATGATTTGATGGAAACACACGCAAATGATAATATATTTACAACCATAATAAAAATACCGCAGTTATGACCCGAGCATTACTAATTGACGACGAACCCCTGGCCCGCATGGTTGTGAGAGAATACCTACAGGATTTTGGGCAGATTGAAGTATTACAAGAATGTGGCGATGGGTTTGAGGGTCTGAAAGCAATACAGCAGCACAAACCCGACCTGGTTTTTTTGGACGTACAAATGCCCAAAATAAATGGTTTTGAAATGTTGGAACTGGTTGATGACGCACCGGCTATTATCTTCACTACAGCTTTTGATGAGTATGCTATAAAAGCGTTTGAGGCACATGCTGTTGATTATTTGCTAAAACCGTTTAGCAAAGAACGTTTTGCAAAGGCAATTGAAAAATATCTCGGCCAAGCGTCAAGTACTAACGTAGTGCCAAAACAAACAGAAAATCTATTAGAAACGGCATCCCATTCGCCCCAGCAGCATGAGCGTATTGTTGTTAAAACAGGTACCAAGGTAAAAATTATACCCGTTGCTGATGTGCAATACCTGCAGGCCGATGATGATTATGTAAGCGTATTTACACAAGAAGGCTCCTACCTTAAAAATAAAACCATGAGCTTTTTTGAGCAAACGCTTGATCCGCGCCACTTTGTGCGCGTACATCGCTCTTACATATTAAGTGTTCAGGAAATTACCCGTATAGATCCTTATGAGAAGGACAGTCACCTGGCTATTCTTAAGTCGGGTGCAAAAATTCCGGTCAGTAAAACCGGCTATGCTAAACTTAAGCAAGTATTAGGGATATAAGAATCAGTTTTTCCATTTAATATTCTTCCTCTACCAATATTAACACATTTAAAGCCGCATAAAGCGGTTTTTTTCGTTTATATTTCCACTGTAATACTTTAATATTATATATTAGTTACTTATACTATTGACTGAAAGGTTGAAATCATATTGCGCGATATTTATTTTTTTGAACACACTGTGTTCTGCTCTTTCTGCGCATCCGCTTAACGGCGTAACCGATAGTTTAAAAAAGCTCATCTCCACCAACCTCCGGAATACATCCGCAGACACCACAACCATAAGGCGCCTTAACAAACTGGCTTATGAGTTTTATGAATCGTACCCTGATAGTACAACCTACTACGGTGAGCTGGAAATAAAACTCGCAAAAAAAATAAATGACATCAAGGGGGTTGCAGACGGGAGCGTTCAGGTTGCTTCTGTAAGTTCTTTTAGGGGAGATTATAAAACCGCAGAAAAACTTTATAATAAGGCGATTGATATTTATAACAAGACAGGCGATCTGCATGGTTTATATAAATGTTATACCGGATTGGGTGGCATTCAAGATTATTTGGGTAATTACGATAAAGCTATTCTACTTTATAATCAAGGCCTGGGGATAAGCAAGAAAGCGCGCGATGAGGCTGACGAAGCAGATTGTTATAATTTATTAGGAATTACTTACGACAGTAAGGGGGATTATTCAAAATCGCTGGATAATTATTTTAAATCGCTCATTATCAATATAAAACAAAAAGACGAACTATCTGCAGCAGATAAGTACTGCAACATTGGTGTTATAATGCATGAACTCGGACTTAATTCTAAAGCGTTAGATTATTACGGACGAGCGCGTGACATTTGGCACAAACTTGATGACAAGCAGGGCCTTAGCGCTATTTACCAAAACATTGGAGAGGTGCTGCTTGATCAGGGGAAATATGCAACGTCTTTGCAGCATTTGCGTTATGCTGAGGCCAGTTATAAGGAAATGGATGATCATGATGGATTGAGCCTGATCTATTATGATCTTGGTTTGTTTAAACTTAGAACAAACCAAAAAGACTCCGCACTTTATTATCTTAATCTTTCGCTCAAATCAGCCAATCATAACAAGATAAAATACAACGAAGCTAACGCATACCTGGGTCTTGCCACCATTTATAACGGGAGGAAAGATTTTAAAAACGCTTACGTTTATGCCGTTAAAGCCCAAACCACTGCCAATACTATGGGTAGCAACGGGGTAAAGGTAGATGCTATGAAGCAGGTAAGCACAGCTTTGGCCGGCTTAAAGCGCTTTGAAGAAGCTTATCAGCAAATGCTTCTCTACTCAGCTCTACGCGGCCGTTTAAACCATAATGAAAGTATACAAAAAATCGCCTCCTATAATATTGAAATAGACTTTGCCAAAAGGCAGAAGCAGATAGCACAGCAACAGCACGAAAAGGAACAGATTTTTAAAAAGAAACTTGCCCTGCAAAAAAGCATGAATATAGCTTATGCTGCTATAATACTTGTATGCGCCACATTGGCTGTAATATATTACCGGGGCAGGCGCAGGCAAAAGGCCATTAACGCCATGCTTCACGAAAAAAATAATGAGATATTATTACAGCAAGAGGATATTCACCACCAGTCAATTAAATTGAATGAACTTAATTTATTGAAAGATAGGCTAATAGGTGTTCTTGCACACGACCTAAGAGCTCCTATAAGTACGCTGCGCGGTCTTTTTACCTTAATGATAGACAAAAGTATTACGCATACCGAGTTTGTTGAGATGACACCAACTGTGTTTAATAAACTTGAACATACATCAGACTTTTTGGACACATTACTTTTTTGGATAAACAGCCAGGTTGATACAACTGATGCGAACATCAAGGTTTTTAAAATAGATGAAGTGGTAGATAAGGAGCTGATGCACCTGGAAGATAAGATAAAGCAAAAGGATTTGACGGTAATGGTAAGTGTGAATGCTGATATCACCGCGTTTGCTGATCCAAGTTCCATCCGTATAGTTATTCATAATTTTTTAACCAATGCCATTAAGTTTTCAAACCGCGGCGGTTTAATCGAAATATCGGCTTTTACAGAAAATGGCCGCACTGTTTTTTGTATTAAAGATAATGGCATCGGAATGACTGAACAGAATCTTGCCAATTTATTTAAAAGCCGCGTAAACAGTTTACAGGGTACCGAGAATGAAAGCGGAACAGGTATGGGGCTTCTGTTTTGCAAGGATCTGGTTGAAAAGTATAAGGGCAAAATTTGGGTTGAAAGTAAACTGGATATGGGTACCAAATTATGTTTTGATCTGCCTGCAAACGCTTAACAATCGCATAAAGCGTTTTTTTGCATGTTTCTATTCCACAAAAGATGGTAATTAGTACATATAGGTATTAATGCATAAGCAATTTTTACTAATTGAAACTAAAAGCCACAAGTTTTTTTGAAAAATCTATAAATTTCCTGACGTTAACATTGTCTTTAATGCTAAAGTTTTACTGTTTGTCTATTATTATTAACAATAATTAATTTTTTGGCTGCTTATTACAAATTATTTTTAAATTAACTATGCGTTAAGTATATTTGGGTAAAGCTATCAGCAATGGGTAAAAAGTGCATAAATTACCTTATACTAACTGAAAAGGAGTTGATTTTTTTGCTAAGATCAGATGATATACGCGCCTTGGAACAGCTTTATCATAACTATAAGGTAAGATTGTACAGCAGCATCTTAAGCATAGTTAAAGTTGAAGAACAGGCTAAGGAGCTACTACAGGAAGTATTTGTAAAAATATGGAATGCCAGGGCGGATATTGATCCCCGAAAGAACTTTCGTGTATTCCTCTTTAAAACAGCGGAAAGCTTAATTTACGATTTTTTTAGAAAAGCCGCTTTGAATAAAAAAATCGAAAATCAATTTATTGCTTCTGCTACATCCACCCGTAACGGTGTTGAAAAACACATTTACAGTAAGGCAGACAAGGTAGAGCTATTGAATGTTATTTTATTAAGTTAACAAGGCAAAAATTGGCAGATAAAAAGGCTCTTAATCTCACATTTCAACGGTATTTGAACAACGAATGTTGTACATACGAGATCAAATACCTGTTGAAGCATTTTATATCCGGTAGTAATGATGCTTTATTAAGAGAGATGATTGCAGATAAACTAAGAGATCATTCCGTTGATGAACACCAGTTTCACAACCCCGCGCTTTTTTGGGACGAAACTTTTAGAAATGCCATCCGGCAAGGCGACCCTAAAATCGAACACATATACAAAGCGAAAAATACTATTCCATTTTTTACCCGGTCAACCATCATTAAAATTTTGGTGATATTGATGCTTGTTGTGTTGTTATAATTATCGAGTCCTCCCATCTTCTTATCGTTTTTCAAAACCCCGGCCACAATAATTGGTTACTTATTTATGTTTAAATAAAATACCTTTGAACGATGGCTTATAAGTATACCCTGCTATTTTTAATTTTTATCTGTTTTAATCAGTGTGCAAAAGCAGACTTTGCTTTAGATCAAAACTCCACAGCGGCGTTCAAAGCCATATTTGAATTACGGTTTCCCGAAGCGAAGAGACTTATAGCCGAAGAGAAGCGAATTAACCCGGACAACGGAATTATTCTCCTGTTGGAGAATTATATGGATTACTTTTATCTGCTTACCTCAAGCAACCGCGCCGATTACGAAAAATTTAAAGATAGGCGCTCTGCCAGGCTTGATGCACTGGAGGATAATGATGAAAAATCGCCTTATTATATGTTTGCGCAGGCAGACGTTTATATTCAATGGGCGGTATTAAAGGCTAAGTTTGGCGACTACGCACCGTCCGTTTGGGATATGCGGAAAGGGCAAAAGCTGCTGACAAAGAACGCTGAAAAATTCCCTGATTTTATTCCTAATCAAAAAAGTATTGGGTGGTTAAATATACTGGTTGGCGCTATTCCGCCAAGCTCAAAAGGCATAGTTGGTATTTTGGGTGTAAAAGGCGATCTGCCCACTGGCTTACGCCAACTGCAACGCCTGCGCGGTCAGCTGGATGGCACTAAATATAGTTTTTATAAGGATGAGGTTAGTTTTATAATAGCTCTTGCCAACATTGATATCCTGAAGAAAAAGGATAATTACGCCCAGCTAATGGGTATGGCAGGAGACATGAGCGATAAGAGTTTATTAAAAAACTACCTGCAAGGTTACATAGCATTTAAAACGGGCCATACCGACGTGGCGATTGACCGCTTTATGGATGCACCACAAACGGCAGAATACATGGATATGCCGGTTATAACTTATTGGTTGGCCAATGCAAAAATGTGCAGGATGGACAGGGATGCCGATAAATGCTTTTTGAAATTTATCAGCGAAAACAAGGGTGACAGCTTTAATAAGGATGCCTATTTAAAGGTAGCCTATTGTGCTTTTTTAAAGAAGGATGCTGACGCTTATAATACCTACCTGAATATGGTACGTACCAAAGGATCTGCCGCTGATGAAAAGGATAAGGAAGCTTTAAAAGAAGCTAACGATGCCCGGCCTGATGAGGAACTGCTTAGAGCCAGATTTTATTTTGATGGTGCCTATTATGATAAGGCACTCGCGCTGCTTAAAGGCAAACCCTTTACTGAGTTAAAAATTGTGCGCGACAAGACGGAGTATTATTATCGTTTTGGGCGTACGTATGATGCTATGGAAAATGACACTGCAGCTTTAACCAACTACCAGCGCGCCATTAATTTAGGCCGCGCAACCACCTATTACTATGCTGCCAACTCTGCTTTGTTAAGCGGACTCATCTACGAGAAAAAACACGATCTAAAAAAGGCAGCGGAGTTTTTTAAACTGACCTTATCTATGAAAAACCACGAGTATCAAAACAGTATTGATAATCAGGCTAAGGATGGGTTATCGCGTATAAACGCTGATTAATTTAGTTTACTGCGGTTTTGTAAACCTTACTTGCCTTTGCAGCGATTTTTTGTGGTGGGTATTTACTTTTTCTACCAGTTGTTTAAAGTTGTAATCGGCAGTGGTGCCGCAGTCCAGCATATCAAAATATAAGGACGGTTTGGTGCTTTCAAAATACTCAATAATATTGCTGCACCAAATTAGCTGGCAGTTGCCCTTAACACGGCTTACCACTTCGTTTATACCATCCTGAAATACAATATCCTGTATGTGCATGCTTTCCAGGTTGCCCTGCGGGAAGTAAAGAAACAGGTTGCCCGGTTGTGATAATTTATCGCCTATATAATCAAAACTCTCTATTAACGATAGTTTGCCCGGCTCAACCGAAAAACTACCGCAGTATTGCAGCCATGGGTTCTTTTCCATCTGCTTTTTAACCGACATAATGTACAGCTTGCGCATAAAGCCGGGTTTCCACAACACCTGTCCGCACAGGTAAAAAGCAAAAAACCCATCAAAAAAACTAAAATGGTTAACCATTAAAATATAGGAATGGTTAGGCTTTAATTCAATGGGATCAATAACCAATTTATTAAAACGCCGCTTTAACAAAGCAGAGATAAGAACGCTGCCGCATTTAAAAAAGAATGGCTTTAACGGTTTTGATTGGATGATCATGACCGCTAATTTAAGGTATTTATAAAAAGCCGAATAAAATATTAAATAAATAAAACGGGGTGGGGTGGCTAAAGTCGAGGGACACAAACTTGAACTCGTTGCAAACGAGTGCAAGAACTGAACAATTAAACCGCCTTACTCTTCAAATTCCAGATCTTCTCCGCCTTGCGCCCTATCAGCCAAAACGAAGCCGCTAAAATGGCGAAGAATATTGCTTTATTGATGTTATCCCAAAAGTACTCAAAGTATTTGGTGTAGATGAAGATGATTAGGAACGTTATGCCAAACTCACGGGCTATGGTGTCGCCGCGCTTTAAGCCGTATAACATAAAGCCGGCGGCTACTACTGCCGATATAATGCCCCAGTAAAAAAAGCTGATCTGCTTAACATTATACCATCTATCCAGGTTGCCATAATTGCCGAAAATGCTGAGCATCCACAACGATAGAAAAAGATACAACAGACCGACAACATAGGTGTGCTCCCAGAAAAAAGCAAACCATTTTCTGTTGCGCAATAGCTGACAAGCCGCCACCAATAACAGTCCGAACAGCACAAAGCGTAGCGGGTAATTCATCCCCAAAAAATAATCGGCCCAGCGGGTTTGATAACCTGTTTCTGTACCGAACCAGCTACCTAATGATACCAACGCGAACAACCAGATCAGTTTAGATTGCATGCGCCAGGCTAAAAAGCCATACACAAAAACCGATAACAGGAAAAGCAAGGAGTAATGGCCCGACCCATTATCGAACGTTTTACCTAGATAGGCAATGCAGCAAGCCGTAAACAATACGCCTGTAAAAACCACCGCTTCGTTGCTGAATACCTTTTCGGGATATAGCCGCTCACGCCGGCGGCCCCAATAAAAAAGGAAGGCTGCCGCAATAGCGGAGATTATACTGATAACAATGTCCGGAGTATAGTAAAGACTTTTAAGCCATTTTATCACGGTATCATTAACTATCAGGAAAGTGAAGGATACACCACCGCAGATGAGTGCTATCCAGAATGAATATTTAGCCAGCCGCATCCAGTCAAAGCCCTTAACTTCTAAAGTATCGCGAAGCTCAGCGGCTTTGCCGTTATCAAGCAGCCCTTCTTTTTCCCAATGCTTTATTGCATCGTTTAAAAAGTCGTTCTCCTGTTTGTCTACTTTCAGTTTAGTCATTTGATAGATATGTGTTATATCAACTTACCTACAAAGTAAAAGGTTTTGATGAAGGGAAAATGAAATTGCGTTTCATAGCAAGCGCTCCCTACACCATCCCGAGCATATAGCTCATAAATCAAAAATATGCTGCTAATTTCACCAAACGTTCCGCTGGAACGTAATACTTCTTGTAAAACATATCTACCCACCAAACATCCCGATGGGATGAAAATACGTCGTTACGGAGGAACGTTTGGTTGGTAGCGACCGGATGTAGGGAATTTACGTTCCAGCGGAACGTTTGGTGGTTATGCCATTTGCAGGGCTATCACTGTCTCTGCAATCGGAACCACGATCCATCAACTATGATCCATGAACCATTATCTATGAACCAAAAAAAGCAAGTATCTCCTCCTTATCCTGCGCAATTCGCGCCTTTAACGCATCTAACCCGTTAAGCTTCATGTCGCCTCGTATAAAGTGATGAAACACTAAACGGATGGTTTCACCGTAAATATCCTGATCAAAATCAAACATATTAACCTCAATATTGCGGGTACTGCCGTTAATCGTAGGGCGGGTGCCGATGTAGGCCATCCCGGTATAAGTTTGATCCTTTACCAAAACCTTCACAGCAAAAATGCCGTCGCCGGGTATCAGCTTATATTTTTCTTCAATGGCGATGTTGGCCGTAGGGAAACCTATCTGTGTGCCTATCCTGTCGCCACGCATTACTTTGCCGGTTAAAAAGAAGGGGTAGCCTAAACATGCGTTAGCCAACTCAAAGTTACCTGCCTTAAGCGCTTCGCGTACGCGGGTCGAGCTTACCGCAACATCATCAATATCCTGTTCGGGTATTTCTACAACTTCATAACCGTAAACAGTGGAAAATTTAAGCAGATCAGCCAAACCGCCCTTTCTATCCTTCCCGAAATGATGGTCGTACCCTATCACTATTTTACGAGTGCCAATTTTATCCACCAGCACATCGCGGATATAATCTTCGGCTGTTTGATTAGAAAAATCGCGGGAGAACGGTGTTATGATGAGATGATCTACGCCCAGTTGTTCCAGTAATTCCGCTTTCTCGTTGATGGTGCTTATCAATTTAATGCTTTCATCCTCGGGATTCAATATCATCCGGGGATGCGGGAAAAACGTTAGAATAACCGTTTCGCCACCCGATGCCTGCGCCAACTCTTTTATCTGCGCGATAATTTTGCGGTGCCCCACATGCACACCATCAAATGTGCCAATGGTAACCACCGCGTTTTTTACCGGCTTAAATTCATCTATATTGTGGTAGATCTTCATTACTTTTTGGGGATTACACTGATTTTTTGTTTTTGAAGATTACACTGATTTTTAATGTTTGCACCTATTGATGCCGGCATTATAATCGTTCGAATCATCCTTCAATCGGTGAAATCATTTTAAATAATCGGTGAAATCACATTTTTTTCTCTTATAAAGCTCACCAGATCCGCAACTTCCCAGGCGTTATCAACCAAGAAATTACCGCTGCGGGTGCGTGTAAGTTTACTCAGGTAGGCACCGTTGTTAAGGGCCTTGCCAAAATCATTAACTAACGACCGGATATAAGTGCCCTTGCTGCACACCACCCTAAAGTCAACCTCGGGCAATTCAACGCGGGTTATCTCAAACTCGCTAATAGTTACGTTGCGCAGGCGCAACTCCACTTCCTCGCCCCGGCGGGCCTTTTCGTACAGGCGCTCGCCATCAATTTTTACTGCGGAATGTGCGGGTGGATATTGCTGTATATCGCCGGTAAACTGTGCACAGGCATTACGGATGGCTTCATCAGTAAGGTTGCTTGTATCAAATGTTTGGTCGGCTTCGGTCTCCATATCGTATGATGGGGTTGTAGCGCCCAGCACAAGTGTACCTGTATATTCCTTCTCTTCTGCCTGGAACGTGTCTATCTGCTTGGTCATTTTGCCGGTGCAGATAATCAGCAAGCCGGTAGCCAGCGGATCAAGCGTGCCGGCATGGCCCACCTTTAGTTTAAGCGGCTTAAACGAGTTACGCAATTTGCCCACCACATCAAAGCTGGTCCATTTATAAGGCTTGTTTACCAACAGCAATTCGCCTGCGGCAAAATCATATACTTTGGCTTGTGTTTCCGTATCGTTCACGCTTATTATTTAAAATGCAAAGGTAAGATTATTGTGGGAACTAGGATTCTTATGATTACAGGATAACCTCGCTACATCTTAAAACCCGTCCATCCTAAAAAGCAGAATTTACAAATGACATTTAAAAGACACGCACAAATATACCGATTGGTATATTTGTGCCATGAATAAGGAATTATCAAAAGCAGAACGCACCCGCCAATACATTATTGAAGCAACCGCGCCGGTATTCAATAAAAAGGGTTATGCGGGTACTTCGTTGTCAGACCTTACCGAGGCTACCGGCCTTACCAAGGGCAGCATTTACGGTAATTTTGAAAATAAAGAAGAAGTTGCTTTGGCAGTGTTTGATTTTAACACTTGCCGTGTTACAGACATGGTGGAACGCCAAATGGAGACGGCTGTTACATTTTATGATAAACTGATGGTTTATACAACGGTTTATAACGACGAGCGCCTGGCTGCACACGGAGGATGCGCTGTTTTGAATACCGCCGTTGAAGCAGATGACACTAATGAAGCACTTAAAATTAAAGCAGCGCAAGCTATTTTAAAGTGGAAAAAAACCATTGCAACCTTAATTAACGGCGGAAAAGCAGCGGGCGAATTTAAAGTTGATATTGACCCAGACGAAACTGCCCTGGCTATGATAGCCTTGATTGAAGGCGGCGTAATGATATCTAAAGTAACCAACAGCAGCAGCAATTTGCAAAAGGTATTACACACGGTTGAGTTTTTGATCGACCAAATGAAGAAGTAAAAAATTTAACATAAAACATACCGATTGGTATAAAATATTCACAATAATTTTAAATAACAAACATCATGAACATTAACAACAAGACAGTGCTGGTAACCGGTGGAGGATCTGGCATTGGATTAGCAATTGCGAAACAATTAAGCGAAAGAAACAACAAAGTGATAATAACCGGCAGAAGAGCCGAAACCTTACAGGCAGCAGCAGCCGGACTTAAAAATGTGATAGCCATTGCAGCGGATGTAACCAATACAGAAGATGTTAAACGTTTGGTTGCCACCATACAGGCCGACTTTGGCGGATTGGACATTTTGATAAACAATGCGGGCTTTGCACATTATTACAGTATAAATGCCGATTCTAACACTTATCAAAAGGGTTTGGATGAGTTTAACACCAATTTCTTCTCTATTTTAAACCTTACAGAACAATTATTGCCTACGCTGCAAAAATCAGCTGAAGCGGCCGTAGTGAATGTTTCGTCTATACTGGCACTGGTGCCGCGCTCAACTATCCCTACTTACTCTGCAAGTAAGGCTGCCTTGCATTCTTATACACAATCGTTAAGATTTGCGCTTAAGGATACTTCTGTTAAAGTATTTGAGTTGATGCCGCCTTTGGTTAATACCGATTTTTCGAAAGAAATTGGCGGAGAGAACGGCATTGCCCCAAGCCAGGTTGCGGATGATCTGATCAGCGCTTTTGAAAATGATAGCTACGAGATCCATGTGGGTAATACAGCGCACATTTATGCACTAGCAGACCCCGACAAGTTTAACGCAATAAATGCGGCTTAAGCAACAAACTTAGCACACCTTGTGTCAGTGCAATTTTAAGCAACCCTCGTTGTAGCCATATGCGTACAATGAGGGTTGTTTGATTTTTATTAAACTTGTAGTTATGAATGTAACAGAACTCAAAAACCTGCAGACCCCGTTAAAAGATAAATATCGCGAACAGCCGGAGTCGGCCATCATTACCTTAAAAGCGGAAGGAAAAGTAGGTGAAGGCATATCATGTAAAGTGGAAACCGGCAAAGCCATTGTAGAGGCCGGCTTGCACCCCGCCACCGGCGGCACAGGTATGCTTGCATGCTCGGGCGATATGCTATTAGAAGCGCTGGTGGCTTGCGCAGGCGTTACCCTGCAAGCCGTAGCCACCGCAATTGAAGTGAATATTAAAAGCGGAACAGTAAGGGCAGAAGGCGACCTGGATTTTAAAGGCACCCTGGGTGTAAGTAAAGAGTCCCCGGTCGGTTTTAAAACTATCCGTCTCAACTTTGATCTGGATACAGATGCAAGCGATGAACAGCTGGCGGCTTTGAAAAAACTTACCGAAAGGTATTGCGTGGTATACCAAACACTGGCTAATGGTGTAGAGGTAAAAAGCGATTATCACGTTTCTGACGGTGTATAAAAATAAAACCCGCGTAATAAAGCGGGTTTTAAGAAACCCTGAGGGATGAAATTACCTACCCAATAGCGGCGCTTTTATCCTGCCAGTAGACCAAATCAATGCGCAGTTTATGCTCGGTGGCCAAACTCGCCCTTTTCTGTTCTAACTTCTGTAGTTGTTGTTCTTTAGTTAACGATGCCGGTATAGACAGGTAGGCAATAGTATTACCCGTTTGGGAGTTGATAAACTCAAAATGCTTTTTATCTGCCATGATATTGAAAACTAAACCATATAATTCATAACAACACCCATGACAAAAGGTTGCGACCTGAAAGATTGTTGATGTGTGTGAACTCACCCTGATCCAGGGTGATCCAAAGTGATCCAAAAAATGGCAGAAAATCACCATTTCTGGTTTTACAATATTCTTATAATCAGCAATTTAAGACTAATTCACAGCCAATTTTCCTGGCGAATAAGTTTTGCACTTAATATAGCTAAGGTACTAATAATCAATAAATTGACTTTTTATTTTTTTGGTAATGCATTTATTTTGGATCACCCTTACCCTGTCTTCTCACCATCTCATTTATCCACAACGGGGCAAAAGGCGAGGTGCAGCCCTTTGGGGTGGGGTAGTCGCGGTAAATGCCGAGCCGCTCGCCTATCTCCAGCGCACGTTCCCGCAACGCCGGGTGGTTAATACCGATGTTCGCCAGGGCGGTGTTCATGGTCCACTGGGTTTCGGGTGCCGCGGTGGGCATTTCGGCCTCAATACGGTCAAGCAACGCCGTTAGATCCAACCCTTCCGGACTGCGGGCTATGCGCCCGGCGGTAAGGCTCCAGCCTGCGCGGGCCGCCATTGGGTGGTCGCTCTGCATCCATTGTAAACGTAGCTGCTCCCTATCCTGGTGTTCCTTAATTATATAACTGCTGAGCCAGTCGGCCAGGTGCGGAAACGGCTCAGAGCGTACCATGCTATCCACCTCATCAGCCGTTAGCTTTTTAGGGTTGATGATCAGAATGGCAAGGAAGCGGGCTTCAATATTCCCGGTTTCCCATAGCTCCTTAGCCAACTCGTGGTTGGTTTTGATGGATTTAGCCAGCGCGCGGATATCACCCATCTTTACCCCAAACTGATCGGCGCGGGCACCCTGCTTTGTGTTAATGGCACGCACTGTTTCGTTACCCAGCGCCTCCAGTTTTTTAAGTATGTCTGTAACGGTCATAGCATTGGTATGATTGGTTTTTGCCTTTGCTGTAATGCTTTTGTAATACAACACGGCCGAATCGGAATTGATTTATTTAACCGGCGGGAACCTGCGGCTTTTCTCGTCATACAGTACAATTTTGCCATTTTTCATCTTCACGTCATCAACAAAGAACAGCGAGTCCGCTTTGCCGCTTTTGTCTGTCCATTTCTCTAAATACCAAAGCGTAACCCACTCCTCTTTTTGATCAGGGTAGTAGGTGGGTATCCATGATTCAAAAGTTTTTGAAAGGGTTGCAAATTCCTTACGGCCCTGCTCCAAAATGGTTATCAAGCTATCCTTTTTCCCTTTAAAGTGAAGTTGGTCTGAAATGAATTCCACCGAGTCGGCAAACGCTTCACCTGCTCCTTTAACATCGCCGTCAACATACTTCTTTAAGCAATCTAATACGATAAGTGAGTTCTTCTCATCGCCGGGCTGCCAGTTAATGGAGTAGGTTGGTTTAAAAGGATAATTGAGTTTTGCGCTGGTATCGGCGGCTTTCTCCTGTCCCGATTCGCTGTTGCAACTAAAAAGAATGGCGCATAGCGCCAAAAAAGGCAGGTTGATTTTTTTCATGGAATAAAGATCAGTGTATGGTTTTGGTAACTAAGGTAACTAATTTCCGGCGGTAGCTTTGGCAACCGCACCATTAATTTTAACATTGTCAAATACCATATTTGCCACGTGGTCAGCCTCTACGGATGTTTTTACGCCGCGTATATTGCTGTTTACCACCCGCAAATTCTGCACCGGCGACTCCGGATAGGCATGTACAAACACGCCATAATTACCTCCTTTTTCCACGTCCAGGTTCTCTACCCAAATGTTGCGTATGGTAGGCATAAAATTGCCCGGCGTTTCGTAAAACATATTGAAGGACAGTGCAGCGTCTTTGTAGGTACCTACCTTAATGTCTTTCATAAAAACATTCTCAATAATCCCCCCGCGCGATGAGCTGGTTTTAAGGCGCAACACCCTGTCAAGATCTTTTGAGTCCATTGTGCAGTTTAGGGCATAGATGTTTAGGGCGCCGCCTGCTATCTCGCTGCCAATGGTTACGCCGCCGTGGCCATCCTTCATAACGCAGTTCTCAACAATGTGGTTTTCGGCGGGGCGCGCTACGCGTCTACCATCCTCATCACGACCCGATTTTATGGCGATGCAATCGTCGCCGGTATCAAACAGGCAATTCCTGATCATCACATTTTTACACGACTCCGGGTCGCAGCCATCATTGTTAGGGCCGTGCGATATTACCTTAACATTCTCTATAATAATATTCTCAGACAGCAGCGGATGAATGATCCACATTGGCGAGTTGGTTATCTTAACATCAGCTATCCTTATATTCTTACTGTTTTGAAACTGGATGAAATTCGGTCGCAGGAAACTTCCGTCGCCAAAAACGCGGGTTTTGGGATCAGTTTTTTGGTGCATGTATTCGTGCAGTTTATTCCGGGCAGTAACCTGGTTAACCGTAGGCCCGCCGTAAACCCAGTTCCACCAGTGCTCCCTGTCGGCGTTGCCATCTAATGTGCCGTTGCCTGTAACGGCAATATTGGTTTCGCCGTTAGCATAAATCAGGGCAGAGTAGTTCATACATTCCATCCCTTCCCAACGAGTAGCAACAATTGGGTAATCCTTTGTATCCCTGCTAAAGATCAATTTAGCGCTGTCCTGCAGATGCAGGTTTACATTGCTTTTAAGGTAGATGGCCCCGGTTAACCAGGTGCCGACAGGGATAACAACCCTGCCGCCGCCGGCTTTATTGCAAGCCGCAATTGCAGCGTTAATAGCTTTTGTATTATTGATGATTCCACCACTAACCGCGCCGTATTTGGTTATGTTGTAATCAGTCTTTTTAAATTGGGGTGGTTTTATTAAGCTGCGTAGTTTCTTGATCTCGGCCAGTGGCTCGGCGCTGCTTTTCCATACCTTGCCCTGGGCAAATGAAGAAACTGTAAATAGCAGGCACGCTACCGCGATTGAAAATGCTTTTATCATATGTTAAAAATGCTATGCGCCGGTTTATAGCGACCACATTGATCTACCCGACGGGCTAATGCTAATATCGCATTTTTAACGAAGGTTTTATTCCTTATATCTACCGGGTAACCTTTAACCAGCCGGTTATGCTCATTCTGGGTAAGCGGGTTATTAAAACCTCGTGCTCCAGCTCGTTACTTTTAAAGAACACGCTTTTGCCGGCGTTTGGTGTAATATCCTCCCAGTGGTCTTCCTGATAGATCCGTAATTCCCCGCCATCAACCGCTGTGTTCAGATACAGTATCATGGAGAAAACCCTTGTACCGTTTTGCTTAAAATTGTCAAGGTGGCGCTTATAAAAGCTTCCTTTTTCGTAAAGCGTATAATGAAACTCGTACCCGGTAATGCCGGCATAGCAGGTGCTGTTCAAGTGGCTCACAAAGCGGTCCATCAAATCAAAAAAAGCATTTTCATGCAGGTTATTATGCATGCGGTCTAACCAATAAATTTTGTCGCTGCGTACTAATTTGTTATGATTTACCAGCTTATTATTACCGGTACCTGCAGAAAGCAGCAAATTGCTACTGTACAGCGCGTTTATATTGTTTACTAAATGGGATGACAGAGCTTCGGTGAGAAAATTACTTACCGTGCCCACGTTGGTGGCCAGGTAACTATCAATGAGTTGATCAAATATGGCCTCCAAAATTGATGTAAGGTACACTATTTAATACCACTGCTGATAATTATAAAATTAGCAGCAATTTTAACCACTGATAACGTCTATTTACTAAATTTGAACAAAGCTTTTAATTATGAGTGAGATAAACAAAGAAGATATTAAGCAGGAAGTTTTTGACCTGTACGACGATTATGCCCACAACCGCCTTGACAGGCGCGATTTTATGCAGAAGTTATCCCTGTATGCTGTGGGCGGGTTAACCGTTACATCGCTGATGAGCTTTTTGATGCCTGATTATAAAGGCAACATCCAGATAAAAAAAGATGACGCGCGCCTGAAATCTGAATTCATTAATTACCCATCGCCAAAAGGCGGTGGAACCATAAAAGCCCTGCTATCCAAACCTGTGGATGCCAAAGGGAAATTGGGCGGCGTACTGGTAGTGCACGAAAACCGCGGACTGAACCCCTACATTGAAGATGTAGGCAGAAGAGCCGCCCTGGCCGGCTTTATTTCTATTGCTCCCGATGCACTTTCGCCATTAGGCGGCTATCCCGGTAATGACGACGAGGGCCGTACTATGCAAGCTAAACGCAACCCCAAAGAAATGGAGGAAGATTTTATAGCTGCTTACGAGTATTTGAAAAACCACAAAGATTGCAACGGCAAGGTTGGCGTTGTTGGCTTTTGCTATGGTGGCGGTATATCGAACACGTTAGCTGTTCGTTTGCCCGATCTGGCTGCAGCTGTGCCTTTTTATGGCGGACAGCCTGCTGCTGCCGATGTGCCGAAAATAAAAGCGCCGCTAATGATCCACAATGCATCATTAGATACCCGTATAATGGCAGGCGCGCCTGCTTATGAAGCTGCGCTGAAAGAGAACGGTAAAAAATACCAGGCCTTTGTTTACGAAGGCGCCAATCATGGTTTCCATAACGACACTACCCCACGCTACGATAAGGCAGCGGCAGAGTTGGCATGGAAACGTACCATTGATTTCTTTAAAGAGAATTTGAAATAAACGGATTCTGCTATAGGACAGCCCCGGCGTCGCAAGATGCCGGGGCTTTTGTTTTAGACACCGATGGCACTCGTCGTTAAACAGGCTCATGTGGTCGCTTAAATGCTGTGCATGGTCTATAATAATTTGTTTATCAACTACATTTGATCAACTTAGCTTTGAATTAACATAGGTGCCATGAATAGATCTGTTTTTTACCCGTTTGTTTTGCTTCTGCTGATGGTGTGCTTCAACCCGGCATCCGCGCAGCAACGTCTTATCATTAGCGGTAAAGTAACCAACGAGCAATCGGGGCGGCCTATACGCCGGGCAAGCGTTAGCATAAATAACAAGGGTGTAGGCACCGGCACTAACGACGCAGGGCAGTTCATCCTCCTTATTCCGCAAGCTAACCTTGGCGATACGCTAAGTATCTCGTGCATTGGTTTTGATAGCAAGCGCATTCCTGTAGCAGGTCTAAAAAACGACCAGGTGGTTAACATAGCCCTTGCAAAAAGCACAATTGAGTTAATGGAGGTTACTATTACGCATTATGATGCGGTAAAGGTACTGCAAAAAGCCATAGCCAAAATACCTCAAAATAACATTAATCAGCCCCACCTGCTGCGCGGTTTTTACCGCATGTATACCTTTAAAAAAGATGCGCCGCTGCAATTATCAGAAGCTGTATTTGATGTTTTTAATTTTGGATACGGTGATAAACGTGCGGACCTGTTCAAGCTTATTAAAGCCCGGAACGAGATAAACGACCACGACTTCAGTTCGCTTGAGTTCGGACAAAAACCTAACACTATTTTTGAGCAGGACATAGTGAACCACCTGCCTGCCTGCGGGTTTTTAAACGAGGAAGGGCTGGAGCGGCACGAGTTTGATGTTACCGGTGTGGTTGACGTTAACGGGCACAGCGCTTATGAAGTTGAATTTAAAGAGAAAGCCGGCCAAACAAAAGACACCTATCGCGGGGTAATGTATATCGACACGAAAACCTATGCCTTTATTTATTTTGATTTTGGTTTAAGCCCGGCAGGATTAAAAACGCCGGCCAAGAATAATTTTATATTAAAGTCATTAATAGGAATAGGGGGTGTAGGCCTTAACATGACTGGCGACCGTATGCGGGTTAATTATCAGCAGGTAAATAACAAATGGGTATTGGCTTCGGTAGAGGGGACTGATTCCATTGCAGTTAACGGCCCATCGCCTAAAGACAATTTTAATGCTCAAATAAAATTCAACTATCAGATAACTACGGTTGATACAAACGAAGATCCTTTTGAATCAACCATGGGCCGTAACGAAAGCATCAACAACTACAAAAGCAGCGGCGGCGAGCGGTTTTGGAAAGACTACAACATCCTGCTGTCTGATTATAATGTAGATGATATTCTAAAACAGATCCAAACAATCAATAAGAAAAAATAAGGCAGACCAACACCCGAACCTATCATAGAGAAGCAGTTTTTACTGCAACAAAAAAGCGCCCCGATGTAAACCGGGGCGCTTTTGTTTATTATGTAATGTAATTATGGTTTGATCATTGCCAGGCTACCATCAGCATTATGGGTTAATTCGGTAACCTTAATGTTTCTTAAATGGGTTTTGCCTGATATTTCGGTATCATGATAAAAAATATACCATTTACCTTTCCATTCAACAATTGAGTGGTGGGTTGTCCAGCCTTCAACAGGGCTCATAAAAGTGCCGCCATAAGTGAAGGGGCCTGTTGGCTTATCACTGGTAGCATAAGCTAAAAGGTGTGTATCGCCTGTTGAATAAGTAAAATAATATTTGCCATTGTACTTATGCATCCATGGGCCTTCAAAGAAACGGCGGGTATTATCTTTACCTAACAAAGGTTTGCCGTCTTTATCAACTATAAGAGCATCCTTAACTTCACCGTCAAAGCTTTTCATGTCTTTGCTCATTTTAACCACGCGGCAGCTTATTGCAGCATCATCAGGTTTTTTAAGGTCGGTTTTTGAATCGTTAACGCGTTTGCCATCTTTCCATTGTTGTAACTGGCCACCCCATATACCACCAAAGTACATATAGCTTGTACCGTTATCATCAGTAAATACGGCAGGGTCAATGCTGTAACTACCTGTAATTGGTTGTGGTTCTGCTTTAAACGGACCTTCCGGTTTTGTTGAAGTAGCCACACCTATATGGAAGATATCTTGCTTATCCTTTACAGGGAAGTATAAAAAGTAAGTGCCGTTTTTGTAAGCGGCATCCGGCGCCCAAAGCTGGCGGCCCGCCCACGGAATAGTTGATACCGAAAGACCAACACCATGATCGGTTACTTTACCATTTACATCATCCATTGATAAGATATGATAATCGCTCATGGCAAAGTGATCGCCATTGTCATTTTGGGCAATACCTGCTTCAATATCATGCGAAGGATAAATATAGATCTTACCATTAAAAACATGAGCTGATGGATCAGCAGTAAAAATGTCTTTAATAAGAGGTTCTGATAAATATTTCTTTTTTTCGGGAGCTTTTGCTGCCGTTGTTGCAGTGTCCGACTCTTTCTTTTTTTCTTGTCCCTGGCAAGCGGCAAAAGCCAGCAATAGTGCTAATGCCGATAAATTAAATGCTTTATTCATTTTAGCTAAATTGGTTTTAATATAATTGTATACGTGGGTGTACTAAATATTAGGTTCGCGGTATTACACGCGTGGTGATACAATATTAATCTTTTTTGTTTCGAATTTTAAATTTTACAGATTAATGCCCTCAAAAATTTCCGCACTCGTTTGCGTTATTTATAAAACGCCGCTTATTAAATAAATCAGGAACATCGTATTTTGCACTACCATTAAACTAAAAGAAATGAGAATTATAAAAACTATTGCATCAGCCGCTGTTATGCTGATGGCAACCGCCACCTTTGCACAAGACACCAAAATTTGGAACAATAAACAATGCGCTGTGGTACTTACTTATGACGATGCTATTGATATAGACATTGACAATGTAGCGCCGGCATTAGATTCGTTAAACCTGAAAGGAACGTTTTATTTGATAGGCTCATCGCCGGTGATAGAAAAGCGCCTGCCCGAGTGGCGTAAAATGGCGGCTAAAGGGCATGAACTGGGTAATCACGGTTTGTTTCATCCATGTGATGGCAGCCGGCCCGGGCGCAGCTTTGTAGTACCCGATCATGACCTGAGCAAATATTCTGTTGTGCGTGCGGTTGATGAGATCCGCGTTTACAACACTTTTTTAAAGGCCATTGACGGCAAAGACAAACGCACTTATGCCTATCCTTGCGGCGACCTTACCATAAACGGTGTTCCGTTTTACAAGGACCTTGAAAAAGATTTTGCAGGAGCACGTGGAGTAACCGGCGGAACACAAGGCGCAAATGAAGTTGACCTGGCTAATATTGATAGTTATATGATAAACGGACAGTCTGCCGAGTATATGATAGATCTGGTAAAGAAGGCGCAGCAGTCACATAAACTTATCGTATTTCTGTTTCACGGTGTAGGCGGCGGGCATAGCATAAATGTTAGTCTTGATGCGCACAGTAAACTGTTGCATTACTTGAAAAACAACGAAAAAGATATTTGGGTAGCGCCAATGGTAGATGTGGCGGAGAAGGTTATGGCTTACCAGAAAGCTAATCCTAAGAAAATGTAATTCCAAAAAAAAATAGCGATGGGTTTTAAACCCATCGCTATTTTTTTGGCGCTTTCTTAATGTATATATAGTTAAAAATCAACAACCTTGTAAAATGCTTTTTTACGCTGATAGTTTTGGTCAAATAACAACGGGAAATTCTTTCTTCCTCTAACCGGATAATTATCAAGCCAGGTGGTACGGTCAGACACGTTCCAGAACGTTACGCTCTTTACAACGTTTTTATACTTCCGCATTATTTTGAACATATCGTTGTATTTCTCTATCTGTTTTTGTTCAAGCTCGGCAGTATATTCACCCTTTTCGCCCGGTTTTAATTGCCTTTGATTCTTTTCCCAAGGGTAAATAGATATATCAACCTCAGTAAAATGTATCTGTAGCCCAAGCGAAGAATATTGCTCAATAGCCTTTGTTAATTCAGCATTTGTCGGTTCATAAATAGACCAATGCGCCTGCAAGCCAACGCCATTAATGGGTACTTTTTTATCTTTAAGCATTTTCAATAACTTATATATCCGTTCGCGCTTTTCAGGTCGCTCCGAGTTATACTCGTTATAAAATAATAAGGCTTTAGGGTCGGCAGCATGTGCGTATTCAAATGCTTTAACAATAAAGTCATCACCGCAGATCTCGTACCATTTAGAGTTGCGTAAAAACTTGGTGCTGTCATCATCAATGGCCTCGTTTACCACATCCCAGGCATATATTTTGCCTTTGTAGCGATTAACCACCGTTGTTATGTGGTCTTTTAAACGTTGCAGTAACACCTCCTTGGTAACTTGCTGGCCGGTAAGCGAATCTGTAAATATCCAGCGGGGAGTTTGCTCGTGCCAGCATAAATTGTGGCCGCGCACCAACAGCCCGTGTTGCTGAGCAAAATTTACTATTGCGTCAGACTCGGCCCAGTTATACCGGTGCTCAAGCGGGTGTATAGGTCCCATCTTCATAGCATTTTCCGGGGTCATGCTGCTAAACTGTTTCAGTAAAAGTTCCGTTTCCTTATTACCACTTAAAGTACGCTGAGACACTGCCACACCTATTGGGAAAAGTTTCTTGTACTTATCTTTTAAGGTGATGGTGGTATCGATCTTCTGTGCGACGGAGATGGACGGCAGGCCGCCGATCAACAACAAGGCGGCTAACAGATTAATACTTAATACTTTTTTCATCATAATTTAATTAGTTCTAGTTTTTCAACCGGGTGGTTTATACAGGAGCTAAAGATAGAAATTCTTATTAACGAAGTATTTGTCCGTTTGGTTAATGCGTTTATAAAGTACTACATCGTATTAGTATAAAAATGTGGGTATAAATTATTAAGATACTGTTAACCTGCCTATATTGGCGGCGAATTTTACACGAGAAGATAAACCCCGTCTTCACAAACAATATAATAAATGTCTTTATCAACAAATGCCAAAGTAGCTGTTGTTACCGGAGGCGCATCCGGATTAGGGTTGGCAACAACAAAAAAGTTTGTGGCCCAAAATATCAGAACAGTGATTGTTGGCCGCAACGAAGCTAACCTGAAACAAACCGCTGATGAATTAGGCGAGCTTTGCACCTATAAAGTTTGCGACCTGAGCGATCTGGCTGCTATCCCTGCATTGATAAAGGGGATTGAAGCGGAGTTTGGCACCATTGATATTTTAGTTAACAATGCAGGTATCAACCTTAAGAAGAAATTTGAGGAAGTTAGCGATGAAGAGTTTCAACGCATTGTTCAAACTAACGTAAACTCTGTTTTTACGGTAAGTCGCGAAGTAGTGAAGATAATGTTAGAGAAAGGCGCGGGCACCATTGTTAACATCAGCTCAATGGCGGCGCAGTATGGCATCCCTTATGTTATTGCCTATACCGCCGCAAAAACAGCAATTGACGGTATGACCAAAGCTATGGCTGTTGAACTATCGCCAAAAGGCATCCGCGTAAATTGCGTGGCTCCGGGCTTTATAAAAACTGCCATGAGTGCTAAAGCGTTAGACAGTGATCCGGAACGTAAAAACAAAGTAATGTCTCGTACGCCGATGGGTTATTTGGGTGTGCCTGAAGATGTTGCAGAGGCGGTTTACTTCCTGGCGTCTGATTCGGCTAAATACATTACAGGTGTTGTATTACCTGTCGATGGTGGTAACTCTATCGGTTTTTAATTTTTTTGACAAGAAAATATCACTACAATGATACCAGATTTAGAACAAACCTTCCGTTGGTTCGGCCCTAATGATGCCGTTACCCTGCAGGCCATAACACAAACAGGCGCAACAGGCATTGTTAACGCCCTGCACCACATACAGCCCGGCGAAGTATGGAGCCCTGAAGAGATAAAGAAACGAAAAGATATTATTGAAGCAGCAGGCCTTACATGGTCCGTTGTAGAGAGCGTGAATATTCACGAAAGTATAAAAATTGCAGGTCCGGGCAGGGATGCAGCTATAAAAAACTACATTGAAACCCTGCAAAACCTTGCAGCAGCGGGCATCTATACCGTTTGCTACAACTTTATGCCGGTGTTGGACTGGACACGTACTAATCTTGATTTCAGGCTGCCAAACAATGCTTCGGCCTTGCGTTATCATGCCCCTGCTTTACACGCGTTTGATCTTTATATTTTAGAACGCCCTGAAGCTTTTGATGAGTTTACACCTGCCCAGCAAAAAGCTGCGAAAGAGTACTTAGACAGTCTTACTGCTGAAGAAAAAGAACTGCTTATCAATACCGTAATGGCGGGCTTACCCGGCACAACTGATGTTTATACTATTGAGGAGTTTAAAGAACATCTAAAAAAATACGAGCATATAGATGCCGCTACACTAAAGGCAAATTTGGCTTACTTTTTACAAGCCATTATGCCTGATTGCGAAAAGCTGGGCATAAAAATGTGCATTCACCCGGACGATCCACCGTTTGCGATATTAGGCCTTCCAAGGGTGGTTTCTACCGAGGCCGACCTGAAGTTTTTGGTTGATGCCGCGCCATCGCCAAGCAATGGCATTACTTTTTGTACAGGCTCGTTAGGTGCCCGTGGCGATAACGACCTGCCGGGTATAGTTGAACGCTTGGGTCAGCATTTTCATTTTATACACCTCCGCAATGTTAGGCGCGAGGCGGACGGGAGTTTTTATGAGGACCACCACCTGGAAGGCACTACCGATATGTATGCTGTGATGAAAGCGCTTATTTTAGAGCAAAAGAAACGTGCTGACAGTGGCAGAACAGATCTGGCCATCCCAATGCGCCCTGACCATGGCCATAAGATATTGGACGATTACAATTACGATACCTATCCCGGTTATTCAGTAACCGGCCGAATGAAGGGCTTAGCAGAGTTGCGCGGCCTTGAAATGGGCATAAAGCGGACTATATTATAATATCAAAATACAATTTGAAACAGCTTGAGAGCCCCGCATTTTGCGGGGCTATTTTTGTTTACGGCAACAATTTTTCTTTTGGATTGTTAACCAACGGTAATTAAGTGGCGGCAACTATAAGTATTATATAATCGAGGGAAAAAATATTTATATTTAATCCGACAATATTAATAGCCGGGCTGTGCCCGGCGACAATAAATACAACCCTGACCCAATTGAAAAAAAAGGTACTAATAACCGGCGCAAGCAGAGGCCTTGGCCTGGCAATATCAAAACTATTAGCCCCACATTATCACCTGATATTGCACGCTTCTACCCCCGAAAGTTTTACTGAAATTATTCCGGACAGCGATATTTTATGTGCCGATCTGTCTGACGCTGAACAATTGGCTGAGTTTTGCAAACAACTTAAAAAACAACACGGCAGCGAGCTATACGGCGTGATCAATAACGCAGGGGTGACCTTTGACAACTCCATCATTTATCAGCAGGAAAAACATATTGATGCGATGTTGAACGTTAATCTTCGCGCGCCAATTCTGATCTGTAAAACCGTTATGAAACTGTTTGCGGCCAATGGCGGGGGGGTTATTATTAATATGAGTTCGGTTGTAGGCGAAAGCGGCAACGCGTTCCAGGCTGTTTACGCTGCTACAAAAGCGGCGCTTGTGGCCTTTTCACGGTCGCTTGCACAGGAGGCCGCAGTAATGAGCGATCCTAATAATGTTCGTGTACTGTGTGTATCGCCCGGCTTTATTGATACCGATATGACAGCCAATATTCCGGCCGAGATGAAGGAAAAATATCTAAAAATGATTCCCGCGAAAAAGATGGGAACACCTGAAGACATAGCCGAAACAATTTATTTTTTATTATCAGAAAAGGCCTCTTATATTAATGGCACTAACGTGCATGTAAACGGAGGTTTATTTTAACTTATGCCCGATCCTAAAAACCCTGTTTATCACGAAACACTTGTTGGCGACAAGCCTAAACAATGGTTGCTGCATGGAGCCACCAAACGTCTTATTGACACATACCACTACCATTCGCCGAAAGTAGGCGTGGTTGCAAGTTATACACCCAAAGAGCGCGATGTTAAAGATCATTTTGGCATCTTCAGGGGTGTTGACCAGGTAGAATCGTTCGCGCAGGCCAGTATTGCATCATGCGGCACTTACTCGCAATGTAAAAAGCAAAATTGCAAGCCAATTGATCTCCGGGATGATTTTGTGCCGGTGTTCCTCAGTATAGGCAGCGTTACTTACCACAACTATTTGCAAAAGGGTGAAACATTTATTAACATTGGTATCATTAAGTTCTATAAGTTCAGGCAGATGATCTGCGACGGTAGGATCTACAAAGTACCGCCCGGGTTGGAACTTGATGCATATTTTAAAGACTTTACCGATGAGCGTTTATTAGCATATGATCTCCCAAAAGATTTTAAACTAATTGCCGAGCTGTTTGATATAACCGGCCAGGCTATAAAAAAAGAAATTTTTAACTCGTTATAATACAGCACAATACAGTATGAAAGAATATAGCCAAGAAGACAGACAAGAAATTCTTAATGATCTGTTAGAGGTACTTAAAACAGTCAGGACAATTGACCCGGCGAAACTGGAGGGCGTAACCGAAGAAACCGATTTCCTGGCGGATATGAATGCGCCAAGTACCGAACTCATCAACATTGCTGTAAAGGTTGAGCAAAAATTTGAAGTTGAGTTTGAGGATGACGATATAGACCGTTTAGGTTCAAAGGTGAAGGATGTGATAGATTTGATTATACTAGCTAAAGAAAGGGGTTAAAATGCCTGTACAAGGTAGAAAAGTAGCGGTGGTTGGCATGAGTGCGGCGGTACCTACCTGCAAAGGTCTGGATGATTTTAGCAACAAGCTATTTGCCGGCGAAAGTATGATACGCTTATGGGATAAGGCTGTAGACAGGGGTAAACAAATGCGCTCAACTGTGGCGGGTTATATTACTCCGGAGGAAATGGATCTGGAGCCTATATACAATGCTGTGTCAAGCGAGTACCCCGAAACATACATTGATCTGCTGGGGCGTATTCCCGATATTAACCTGGCGACCGCCGACATGGGTAGTATATGGGCCATGATCGGTTCAAAAGAAGCTATTGAAATGGCTGGCTGGACCGAAGCCGAAGTGCGCTCTGAAGGCACCGCAGTGGTAATTGGATCAGGTGGTGGGGGCAACGAGATTTCACGCGTAGCATGGCACGGATTTTTCCAGGAAGGCAAAAAAACACGTTACGCGGGATCGCATACTGTTGACCGCGCTATGGGTTATCGCGAAGCTGCCAACGTATCCTGCTTTATAAAAAACCGCGGCGTTTGTGAAGCTATTGTTTCGGCATGCGCTACGGGCCTGGGCAATATTGGCTACGCTTATCGCTTAATAAAATTTGGCATGCAGGACCGGGCCATAACAGGCGGTATTGAAGGCACTGCCTTAGAAACCTTTATTGGTTTTGATGCTATGCAGGTGTTGGCCAAAGGATTTAGTCCGGAAGAAAGCTCCCGCCCGTTCGATTTGAAACGTAATGGTTTTGTGTGCTCATTTGGCAGCGGAATTATCGCTTTGGAAGACTATGAAATGGCCAAAGCTCGCGGTGCCAAGATCTACGGCGTTATTGACGAATACTTTAATAATTCTGATGGTGACGGCGATATGTTTGCCCCATCATTTGCCGGTCAGCAGCGTTTGTGGGCCGGGCTTGCAGCAGGCGGCGCGCATATTAAGCCGGATGTGGTTAAAGTGCATGGAACATCTACCCCGGTGGGCGATATAATTGAGCTGCTAAGTGTCGCCGAAATTTTAGGCGAAACCGGCTACCACGTATCTGCACCAAAATCGCAATTTGGGCACATGCTGGGCGCGGCAGGTTCTGTGGAAATGATCGCTGCTTTGCTGATGCTGGATAAGCAGAAAGTATCACCTTGCGTTAATTCGGAAACACTAAATACAGAGTTGGAGTTCTTCCAGTTAAAAGACGGCTGGAAAGGCCCCATGAAACCGGTTGCCGAATACAGGCACCTTATACCACAGCAAGCGGTAGAAAAAGAGATAAACCAGATAGTTTGCTTAAACTATGGCTTTGGCGGCACCAACAGCGCCCTTGCCCTATCACGCGACGTTTAGCATCATGATAAATAATCAAGGTAAAGTAGCGGTAATTTTTGGGGTTCGTAACGAAAGTTCTATTGCCTGGGATGTAGCGTTAAAGCTGCACAGATCAGGCTGTAAGGTGGCATTAAGCTACATGGCTGATACCAAAACTGAGGTGTTGCACCTGATAGAACAAAACGGCATGGATACCGCCTACGCTGCCGAGGTTGATGTGCGCGATGAAGACCAAATAACCGCTTTTATAAAAGGCGCGCATGATGGCCTTGGCCCGATAAACTATGTGCTGCATGGCGTGGCTTTCGGCAGTCAGAATGTGATGTGTTACACCATTCCGGGTATTGATGAACCGGCTCCCGAATACATAAACATTCCCTTTGAGGAATTTATGGATGCGTTCAACATCAGCGCCTACTCCTTACTGCGGATAGCCCGCGTAGCCGAGAAATTCTGCACAGACGACGCGTCTATATTAACCCTCACCTACAATGCTTCACAGCGGGTATTTCCGCCATATGCGGGCATGGCCATTTGCAAGGCTGCTTTAGAGAATATCATGATCTACCTGGCAAGTTATTTCCGGAAGAGAAAAATACGGGTAAACGCCATATCGGCAGGTTTGGTAATGACCACCTCCGCAGGCGGCATAAATGGCGTTCGCACCCTGCGTAAAATAGGCAAGTTCACTGCGCCGCTGGGTAATATTACAGCGAGTGATGTGGGCGACGCTTCCCTTTACTACTTCTCTGATCTTTCAAAACGGGTTACAGGCAATATTCATTTTGTTGACGGTGGTTTTAATGTTATGGGGCTTGGTGTAGATGGAGACAAAACTAACTGAGAGCCTTGAAAGCCTAACCGCACAACAATTTGCCGCAGGCAACGACCTGGTGTTTGTACCCGGCTTTGAAGCGTCCCTAACCCCCGGATTTAAAAACAAAGTTTACACCGAACAAGAATTAGCCTACTGCGACCAGTTTGCCGATTCCCTGCTGCGTTATGCCTCTACCTGGGCAGCCAAAGAAGCCGTTTACAAAGCCGTAAAACAGTTAGACAAAAGCACAGCGGGCTGGAAAAAGATCGAGATCATTCGTGAAAAGATCGGCGGCAGGCCCCATGTCATTCTGCACCAACCTCAGCTTGCCAACATCAGCGTTAGCTTAAGCATTACGCATGATGGCGATTATGCATGGGCGGTGGCGATTGCTAAAGTTATATCTTAACTATTCTCATTTCTCTTTTTAACTGCCCTGATGCACATAAACGCAGGGAATTCATTCAGTTCCTTAAAATGTCTTGGGTCAAGCTGTTCAAACTCTGCTGTTGGTTTAGGTTCAACCAGTTTGTCAATGTAAAAACCGTTGTCGGTTAACGGCAATATGCATTCGGTTAGTGGCCTTCTGAAACTATTTACCTCCACAGGTCCTCCGAAATCTTTCCAGGTGCATTTTACATTTTCAACGTCAAAGTATTTTTTTGATTTGAAAAAAGTGTATTCAAAAAACGGATGCTCTATAGATATTACCAACGTTCCGTTGGGTTTTAAAACCCTGTAAAATTCCTTTATCGTCACCGTCCAATCTTCCACATAATGCAGGGCCAGGGCACAAAGCACAACATCACATGATTCAGTTGCTATCTCCTCAAAAGGAAGCGAAAGATCATGAACAAAAAACTCGCCCTTATTGCCGTTTCTTTTAATGGCCAGCTCAACCATTTTTGGGCTGATATCGAAGCCTTTCACAACAGCCCCCTTGCCGATCAAGATTTCAGCGTACTTCCCCGGTCCGCAGGCTGCATCCAAAACTGTTTTTCCGTTAACATCCGGCAATAACTGCAAGGTATTGGGCCTGTCGTAATAGGCGTTATGGGGTTTGTGATCAATAAGGTTGCTATAAGCTTCAGCCATTTGTTCATAAGCTGATATTATCTTTTGTTTGATCATGTGGCTATCTGAGCATATCGTTCGATGACATAAATCTAATAATAATTTAAGTTTGGGAAAGTGGATATCGGATTATTAAGCTAAAAGTAAACGACTGCAAGTTGATTGTTTTTAAGTTAAAATTATCACCACATAAATTTTAATTATCCGCACCTTTGCTTTGCGTAAAACGTGCCTTTATACCATATGCTTGAACTAACAGAATACCAACGCGAGAGATTAGAACTGATTGAACATAAGCTAAAGTTTGTTACGGATAGACCCCTTGTGCTTTGTATTGAAGGCCCTGACAATCTAAAGCCTGCAAGCCTGTATATGGACGAACTGATTGCGTTGGCAGGCGGGAGGGCGCTTTCTTTTCCTGACGGACAAGACGTGTATGATGCCATTGCCGAGCAGAACCCCGATATTATAATTGTGATACCTACTGTAGGGTCGGCCGTGAGCGCGATGAGTATGATGCCCGAGTTGTTAAACCAACCCGGTTTTGCTGCTATTAAGGCTGTAAAAACCAACCGCCTATATATAGTTGACAATGATATCTATACCGACGATGCGTTGGATGTTGTTGATAAAGCGGAACTGCTGGCAGAAATAATTTATCCAAAACAGTTTATTTTTGGCTACGAAGGCCAGGGCTGGATAAAATTTGGGGTATAGATAATAAGCGCGAATTACTGCCGTTTTAAATTGCAGAACCACCTCTCAAAAAGCAATAAGAGGCCCCAATTAATTCGGGCCTCTTATTGCTAAACCAATCTAAAATATTACGTTCATACCACCGTAGTAGTTACGCGGCGGCGACTGGTTGAAGTACCTGTTACCAACGGGGTTAATATCATTACCCAATCCGTAAGCTTTGTTTAAAATGTTGTCTGCTCCGGCAAAAAGTTCTAGCCGGGCCTTTCCTGAAAGCTTAACCTGCCAGCCCACTCTTGCCTGCAACAAGTCGTAAGGAGCGGAGTAAACGGTATTAGCATCATTCAAAGGGATATAGCTGGTGCGGTTATACTGCATAAAGACGTACAACGAAGCAGGAAATTTTATCTGTGCGCTTGGCACCAACACGTGCTGCGGTACGCCTGTTAGCCAGTTACCGGTAAAATTGGCTGCGCCGGTATTGTAGTTGCCAAATTTAAAGCGGCTGCGGGTGTACGACAGGTTTAACTGTAAGCCACGAATAAAATCATGGTCGTTTTGTTTGATGGCCCACCAGGTAGCATATGCTTCTACGCCCAGTTGTTTAGTTTCGCCGGCGTTTAAGAATGTGGCTGTTTCGCCGGGGTTGTTACGTATAACAATGGCATTGGTAAGGTGATAATAGTAGATAGACGCATCTATCAGCAAGCTCTCATCCTTGGTACGGAACCGGAAACCCGACTCGTAGTTCCAGCCTTGCTGTGGTTGTAATGCTGTGTTGATCTTATTATCTGTTGAGCGGATCTCGGCAGTAGTTGGAGTGGAGTAGCCTTTACTAACTGATGCCCGCCAAACAAGATCATTTGTAATTGAGTAAGACAAGGCCACACGCGGCATAAACTGCTGGTCAAACGTGCGCTTGGTAAACGCGCTTTGGTTTGATGGGAATATGTTTTTGAAATTATAGCTGTAAAAGTTTAAGCTGGCTGCGGCTTCTGCATGCAGTTTGCCAAAAAATGTGGCCTCGTAACGCGCAAAGAAAAAGTGTTGATCGGTATTCACTTTATCCAATGCCTGCGGATTGCCTCTTACGCTTTTATCGTTGTTGTAATTGTTGATGTCAGAATTGGTTTTTTGCCACTCCAAACCCAGGTTGGCCTTCCAGTCAAAATCTGGTGTTTGATTACCCTTAAGTTCAAAGTACGAACGCATTCCAACAGTACCTTCGTAACGCTGCTCCCAGTTAGTGATAAATGGATTGGAGAAATTAACATAACTGCCGTAAACGGACAGTACATTACGGAGGTTATCAGTAAGGTGCACTTCGTTAACTGCGCCGCCTAACAGCATTTTGCCGCTTACCTTTATATCCTGCGTAATAGCGCTTGGCAGGGTAGGCGTAGCCGGCCTTGACTGACGCGGATTAGCAGCCAATTGCGCAGCAGTTAAACCGCCCGGTGTTTGATAACCCAGATCTGAGTAAAAGCCTAATATTTTAAGGCTATTAGCTTTACCGTAGCCAATCTTGTCAGACGCTTGCACAAAAATGCGCTGCATATAGCTATGATCGCGATAACCGCCATAAGTTTGGTAAGCCTGGCTCAGATTAAACTGATTGCGGCCTTTGGTTTGCTGCGTAGAAAAGTTTTGTTGGAACAATCCGTACGAACCGAAGTTAACGCCTGCTTTAACAAAGTTTTGCGTGATGTTGCGGTTTACAGGGCTCAGCAAAACAACACCGCCCGAGTTAGCGCCAAATAAGCTGCCATCAGGCCCTTTTAATATTTCAACACCTTGTATTGCGTTAAAGTCGAGCGCGTTTAAGTATGAGTTGCCGCCTGCATCGGTAAGCGGGATCTCATCATAATAGATCTTAACATCGCGAACACCAAACGGCGAGCGTAATAAACTACCACGAACAGATAAGCGGTAACTGCCCGGCGAGCGCTCTTCCATGCGCACACCCGGTACGGTATTCATAGCAGGTACCAACGTAGCGGGGGCCTGTAATTGCAATTGCGATGGCGTAATAACACCCACCGAAGCAGGGGTAGTTAGCATTGGCCGTTCCGAGAGGTAACCCCTGATGGTAAGCTCCTTTATTGTATCAGATTTGGCAATATTATTATTGGTTTGAGCTTTGACGACTGTAACGCCGAAGACCAAGCCTGAAAGCATAAAAATGTAAAGTCTTTTCACTGTAGGTTGAGTTTGGGTGAGCAAAAATATACCTTTTAGCGACTAATAGAATCTAAAATTGTTGTAAGATATTAGATACAATATATTTTCGGGGATATCTATTAGTTTCTGACACTCCATAAACAATTACCTGCGTCTCCAGCGTTATGCTTAAAGCACTTAAAACGATAAGAACTTATCGATCTGCTCATTGGTAAATTTCAAAGTATCCTCTTTGAACAGGTCGCCGGCCTCATTAAATTCTGCCCTGATATTGGGGATATGTAATTTTAAAGGCATTACATGCAGGTGCATATAATGGCACACGCCGGTAAAATGATCAATGCCGCGTATGTTACCATATTTGCCCGATGACAGGCCCACAAGCGCCGCTTTTTTCTCGTAAAAGCTTTGCGGAAACGCGCAGGCATCAATAAAAAACTTAAGTATGCCGGGGAAACTGCCGTTGTATTCGGGTATGATGAATAGGAATTTTTCGGTGGCCGAAACGCGCTGTTGTATCTGCTCAAACCCGGGGTTGGGTTTGCCATACATCGTGGTCTCGATCAGGTTGCCGGGCAGTTCGGTCATTGAAAGTATGTCCGCCTCAATGCCATTTTCGCCCAACTTTTTTTGATAATATAAAGCCAGTTTATAAGTTGAGCTGCCCGGGCGGTTGGTAGATGATATGATAGTTATCATTTTTTTAATGAGTGAATGAGTGAGTTAGTGAATGAGTGATTAGTAACATTCACTAACTCACTCATTCACTAATTCACTCACTAATATGTTTGTAAATTGCCAAAACCTGTGGATTTTGCGTTGGTTTAAATCCGTATCTTAGCGCCTGCTTTAAAAAAGTTTTCCGAAGGTAGAAATTTATATCGCTACTTTTCGTTGTTATAACCACAGTTTACACAAATTTGAATATCTGTAATGAGTAAAATTATTGCTTTAGCCAACCAGAAAGGCGGCGTGGGTAAAACCACATCATCCATCAATCTGGCGGCAAGCCTGGCTGTGCTTGAATATAAAACATTGCTGGTTGATGCCGACCCGCAGGCCAACTCAACATCAGGCATCGGGTTTGACCCGCGCAACGTAAAAAACAGTATTTACGAGTGCATAATTAACCAGGTTGATCCGCATAAAGCTATCATTAAAACTGAGACACCTAATTTGGACCTGTTGCCTGCGCATATAGACCTGGTGGGTGCCGAAATTGAGATGATAAACCTGGAGAGCCGCGAGTACAGAATGCGCGAGGTGTTTGCCCAGATAAGAGATGAATATGATTTTATTATAATTGATTGTTCGCCATCATTGGGCCTTATTACCGTTAACGCTTTAACCGCCGCCGACTCTGTTATTATACCCGTGCAATGCGAGTATTTCGCGTTAGAAGGTTTGGGTAAATTGTTAAACACTGTAAAAATTGTACAGAACCGTTTAAATACCAATTTAAAAATAGAAGGCATTTTATTAACCATGTACGATGTAAGGCTACGCCTATCCAACCAGGTGGTTGAAGAGGTGCGCTCACATTTTGAAGACATGGTATTTGAAACCATAATACAGCGTAATACCCGCCTTAGCGAAGCGCCAAGCTTTGGCCTGTCGGTTATTATGCATGATGCTAACTCAAAAGGCGCTATTAATTACCTTAACCTGGCCCGCGAGATATTGCGCAAAAATGGCCTTGTAAAAGATGCTGTAGAGCAAACTACCGAAACCGTATAACAATGAGCGCAGAAAAAAGAAGAGCATTAGGAAAAGGGTTAAGCGCGTTGTTAAATGACAGTGACGATGTACTCCCTTATAAAAGAAGTAATAACACAACCACTACCGAGCACGAGGTAAACAGCCCAGGATCGGTAAACGAAATAAAGCTGGATGAGATTGAGGTTAACCCGTTTCAGCCACGTACTGATTTTGATGAAACCGCTTTAGGCGAACTGGCCGACTCAATAAAGCTGCAAGGCCTTATACAGCCCATAACAGTTAGGCGGGTTAACGCGCATAGCTACCAGTTGATATCGGGCGAGCGCAGGTTAAGGGCATCGAAAATTGCGGGACTTAAAAGTATACCGGCCTACGTGCGTACCGCTAACGACCAGCAGATGCTGGAGATGGCCCTGATAGAGAACATTCAGCGCGAAAATCTCAACGCTATTGAAGTTGCCTTGAGCTTTCAGCGGATGCTGGATGAGTGCAGCCTTAAGCAGGAAGAGTTAGGCGATCGCGTTAGCAAAAACAGATCAACAGTAAATAATTACCTGCGCTTGCTTAAACTGCCACCGGCTATTCAGGCTGCCATACGCGACGGCGGCATAACCATGGGCCACGCCCGTGCCTTAATAACCGTTGACGACCCGGCACAGCAGTTGTATATTTTCAAACAGATAATACAGCAAGGTTTATCGGTTAGAAAGGTAGAAGAAATTGTTCGCGATCTGCAAAGATCGAAAACAAAAAAGGAAGGCAAGCAGCCCGAACCTATGTCGTTCCAGGTACAAAAAATACAGGATGATCTTGCATCAAAGTTCAGCACCAAGGTAAGGTTGAAAATGAACGCGCAGGGTAATGGCAGCATAGAGATTCCTTTCCTGTCAGAAGAAGATCTTAACCGCATTCTTGAAATGCTTGATTGGTAAAATGCAAAGAACGGTTTTAACGTTTTTAATAGTTTTTGGATTGATGGGCGCGGCACGTGCGCAACGACCGGATTTTAGCGGACCCAAATCTAAGGCCGACAGCGTTAAGGCCAAAGCTGATTCGCTTAAGTCAAAGGTTTTTTCTCCAAGTATTGTCGACGAAAAAATATATCATCCGGATAGTACACACAGTCCGCGCAAGGCCGTTTTTCACTCGTTAATGATACCGGGCTGGGGGCAGGCCTATAACCACAAATGGTGGAAAGTGCCTATTGCTTACGGTGCCCTGGGCCTTATTGGCTGGGCTTACGCTTTTAATCAGAAATACTATAAAGAAAATCTCACTATAGCGCAATACCGCAAAAGGGGCTATGTACCAACGCCCGAGGACGCCTATTACGAAACCTACCAGCAATATGCACTGTATGGTTATTCTGACCAAACCATTACCGAAGCAGTAAGGGGCTACCGTCGCTATCGCGATCTGAGCGTTTTGGGCTTTGTGGGGATGTGGGGCATACAAATTATTGACGCTTATATTGATGCCAAGTTTATCCATTCCTATTCTATGGATAGTAATCTGTCCTTCAGAGTAACACCACAGTTAATGACGCAGCCTATGTATGCTTATGGTATTCAGAGTGCTTATGTTCCGGGTTTAAAAGTTACCTTTACCCTCAGATAAAATTTCAATCCAATTAAAACCTCCTTTTTTACACATAAAGGTTAACACAAAATGAAAATTGCATTATTAGGCTACGGAAAAATGGGTAAGATCATAGAAAAGATCGCCACAGACCGTAAGCACGAAATTGTTTTAAAAATAGATCACGATAATTTAAACGACTTAACCGCAGAGAACCTGCAAAAGGCTGACGTTGCAATAGAGTTCAGTACCCCCGGTACCGCCCTTGCAAACATCACCCAAAGCCTTAATGCGGGTGTGCCCATTGTGGTGGGTACCACAGGATGGCACGACAGCCTGCCCGCAATAAAGCAACGTTGCGAACAGGAGGGACTATCGTTTATATACGGCACCAATTTTAGCGTTGGCGTAAACATATTCTTCCATGTAAATAAAATGCTCGCCAAAATAATGAACGGGTACAGTTATTATGATGTGCAGGTAGAAGAGATCCATCATACCCAAAAGCTGGATTCGCCAAGCGGCACTGCCATTACCATTGCCGAAGGTATTATTGACAACCTTGATGCTAAAAAGCAATGGGTAAATATTTTAACCGCCGAGGGCCTGGAGGGAACGGACCAAGCAACTGCTGATGAAGTTTTAATAGAATCATACCGTATTGACAGCGTGCCGGGCACGCATACGGTTATATACGATTCGGAAGTAGACTCAATAGAATTTAAACATACCGCCCACAACCGCAACGGCTTCGCTTTAGGCGCTGTTATGGCGGCCGAATGGATACAGAATAAGAAAGGATTTTATTCGGTAGAAGATATGTTTGATTTTACCCTAAATAATAGATAACATTGACACGATATTTTAAAAACAAATGAACTGGAAATTCTGGAACAGAAAAAAAACTAAAACTGCCGATAAAAAGAAAAAAAGCACCACCCGCGAGTGGACCGATGCCATCATCTTTGCCGTTATAGCTGCAACCTTAATACGTACCTTTTTTATTGAGGCCTATACCATACCTACACCATCAATGGAGCGCTCGCTGTTAGTTGGCGACTTTTTGTTTGTAAGTAAGTTAAATTATGGTCCGCGTACACCCATGACGCCTATCGCGTTTCCGTTTGCGCACCATACCATGCCTATCATCAATACCAAGGCTTATTGGGACGGCTGGGAGTTAGGCTATCATCGCCTGCCCGGCTTAAGCAGTATAAAACGCCAGGATGTGGTGGTGTTTAACTACCCAATGGAGGCAGATTCGCCTTATTTGCGCCCTGTGGATAAGCGCGAAAACTACATTAAACGTTGTATAGGCATTGCCGGCGATACCGTGAAATTAATAGACGCGCAGGTGTACATTAACGGCAAAGCCGTTGAAGATAAGCCTGGTCAGCAGATAGATTATGATATAACTACCAGTGGTGTTGATATTAACCCGGAAGTATTGCGCGAGTTGCACGTTTCTAACTACGAAGGCAACCCGTATTATACCATGACCAAAGAGGCTGCCAATACCATAAAAGGTTATTCAAATGTAACATCAATAAAGCCGAGAATACAGCCAAAAATTGGTGGCATAGGAGGAGACCTTAATGTTTTCCCGGTAGACTACGCGCACCCTCAAGACCATAAATTTGGCTGGAACGTAGATAATTTTGGTCCGGTTATCATCCCTAAAAAAGGCTGGACAGTTAAATTAGATAGTTTAACACTGCCAATTTACCGCCGCGCTATTACCGTTTATGAAGGTAATACTTTAGTGGAGAAAGGAAGCGATATCCTGATCAACGGTAAAAAGACAGACAGCTATACCTTTAAAATGGATTATTACTGGATGATGGGCGATAACCGCCATGATTCATTGGATTCGCGTTTCTGGGGCTTTGTTCCCGAAGATCATATTGTGGGTAAAGCCTTGTTCATTTGGATGAGTTGGGATAGCGAAGGATCTTTCTTTAGCAAAATACGCTGGAGCAGGTTGTTTAGAGGGATAGATTAGCCCTCTAACCCCCTAAAGGGGGAACTTAAAGAATATTTGAGCCTTACGGGATACCGTGGGGCTTTTTGTTGGAAAGTAACAGGAGAAGAAGATTTTCTAAGTGTTAGTCCGGATTTATAATCCCGGACTAACAAAGCGGCGGATTTGCAATTACGAGTGTTCGGAAGATTTAAAAAGAAGAGGTGGGCGGTGCGATTCCCTCCCTTGGGAGGGCGTAGGGAGGGGTTTAGCCGCCTTGTTAAACCCCTTCCCGCCATTTCACAGCCCGCCGCACCCTTCCCCGAGGAAGGAGTTTTGATAGCAACCAATCTTCCGAACACTCGTAATTTGCAATCCGCGTAGAAAAATTCTTACATTTAGATATGGGCCTCGGGGATTGCTAATCCCTGAAATATAAGTCCTGGATTATAAATCCGGACTAACCTGAAAATCACTAATATTCCAAAATGAAAACATTACTGATTACGTTCTTATTTGTTGCTTCGGGTTTTTTTGAAGGGTTTTGTGACGAGGTCCCATCTTCTTCCAAATTTATTAATCTTAAATACGATTTTAAAAAGAATGTCCCAATTGCTTTAAAAGTTGCTCGATCGGGCGATTTATTTGTTGGGGATGGGCAATCGATTTACAGATTTAATTCTAGTGGTGCCTTTATGGCTAAATCTAACGTTGGGGCCATCATATCTCGAGACCTTCATTACATCGATTTTTATGTTGATAATGAAGATGAAAATCTAATTTATGTTGCGGCTTTTAAAAAGTTAATAGGATTTAACTTTAAAACAAAGCAAAAGACATTCGAAGCTTCTTTCCCTGGCTCTAGTATAAACTTTGCGAACAGCAAATTTTATACTCAATATCAACAATATGATGAAAAAAATAATATCGTATTAAATAAAATATGGGTTATGGATATGACTGGAAAAGGGTGGCCGTACGCATCCAAAGTAGACTTTTCCGGTGAAAATTTCCAAATAGTAAATACTGACTTATTTATTCTCAACGCTGACAGCACTTTGTATAAGATATCGACGATCACAAGCTCTCTTACCAGAATAGCCAAAATAAAATTGCCGTATGATTCTCCGGTAATTTTTTTAGGCTCCTTACAAAGGAAGTATCTTTACAAAATACACGATTACAAGTTGAAGATAGATTATATATACGTCTTCGATGAACATTTTCGATTTTTAAAAAAAGAAGCAGTCCCGTTGGCTTACCGCGATATTTCTAAAAGTTTTAGAGAATATGAAAATGGCGATTGGCTTGCCGATTATCCATCAGGGAATATTTATACGTATAACGGCAGTGATATTTACCTGATGCGAAGTACGATAAAAGGAACGTTTATATACAAGTTGTCTGAAATGATAAAATAGTCTCCGCTGCCAGTAGTGTTCGCCGCCTCGCTGTGCGAATGTCTGCGACTTCGCAGGACTATGTAATGAAGCGATGAGCAAAGCTCGATAGTGGTGCTTGAGGTTATAGTGCTTGAAGATACTAATACCAGGTTACGGGGATTGCAAATCCCCTGAAATTTAAGTCCAGGATTGTAAATCCGGACTAACGTGGAATTATAATATTATACATAAATTGGTATCAACAAAATTTATTCCTTGCTCGTACTATTCGATAAGACCGTATCATGAAAAAAGTAATTTTAACCTGCCTGTTCCCGTTATTAATCGTCATTAGCCCAGTGCTTGCACAAGTAAAAAAAGCTACAGCACAATCCGAACCTACAACTAGTGCCAAGCCTAAAACTGCGGCTGTAAAGATTCCGGTACTTAATAAGTTAGATCCCTTTGCCAAAATCCCTGATGATCTGGTGCAATTCCTGAATGACGAATTTAAAAAAATCGGCCTAACGCTTAAGGACATTGACGAAACGCCAACGCATAAGTACGAAGGAACTAAAATGTTGGATAGGGTTGTTTCTACTACCAGGGCGCTTACGTTTACAGACGACGTAACGTCAACTATAATAACCGATACTGACGACAAGGTAACCGAACTGCAAGTTGAGTTGGCGAAAAAGGACAGTGTTCGTTACCAGGCCGTTAAGAACATGTTTACCTTTGCCGCCTGGACCATTATCGAAAAGAATGATACGGGTACCACCTATAAATATGGCAATACTATAGTTTACACTGCGATAAACGATGCTTAC
Organism: uncultured Mucilaginibacter sp.; assembly: GCF_946479965.1. The sequence goes on from NZ_CAMLHX010000008.1 coordinate 103,196, forward strand.
AACGAAGACGGCGATAAGCAAGGTAAATTATGTTATTTATCCATTAAAAAAATAATCCCCTACACATACCAACCAAACACTCCGGTAGCATTTAATGCCAAAGCGCTTACTAATAAAGATAATGCCGAAGATGTAGGCTACAGCGTAGTAAAACTGCTGGAAGGACTTGGCTTTGGTTTGCTTTATAAAGAAGCGGAAACGCCTATTACACCCGGCAACAAATTGAGCGGCTACTCAACTTACTATCAATTTAATAACGCAGTATCGGCACAAATTCAAACTACTCCCTTCAGAAAGCTTAAAATGATTGATATTGATGCTGATGATCCGATAAGCTTTCTAAAAATAAAAAAAGCGCTTGGCGTTAGCGGATGGAAAATGTATAACAGCGATGCCGAAACTAAAACCGAATTTTATGAATACAATAACCTTAGATGTATGGTAACCGGTGATATGAAAGATATCACTTTTACTATAACGCCGGATCATAATGATGTTATCGCAAGGCTGGAGGATACAGATATCCCATCGCTTGACGACCTGATGAACCTATATCACAGTGGTACAAAAGAGCAAGTGCTAGCGACGATTGCTGACAGGTATGTAAATGATTTTTACGTAACAGATACCCCCAAGCCGATGACGTTTGAGCCAAGCACGCTGGGTAAGAACGCTTTTTTTTTAATTAGAACCGATGACGGAAAGGTGCCTCCCA
>NZ_CAMLHX010000009.1 GCF_946479965.1 uncultured Mucilaginibacter sp.
CAATTTGTTCATCGTTTACACTGTTGAAGTGTAAACTTATTTCAGGACAAGTCAATGGAATTTGGAACACCTCACTCTATACCGTTTTTGCTCCGGTAACGGAGCAAGATTTAGAGCCAGCAAATCATATTATTTTTTAAAACCCACCATTTGCAAAAGCCTCCTCTTTAATTTAATTTGGCTGCTAATAAATCTATGTCTCAATCTATTCGCTTTGCCCTACTCTTATTATTACTTTCCTTCACCTCCAGAGTGATGGCTCAGGATGAATATAAGTTAGCCTGGCGCAAGGATAGTCTTTTAAAATGGAGCGACTTTAAAGGCCCGGTTGATGCGACAAGCAAATTCCATGCACTGACGCTGGCCGAGATCTTTTTTAAGTACAACTGGGCATTAAAAAACAACAAATACATATTTACATTCACCGGGGGGAGTTTTCTTAACACCAATAAATCCTGGTCTGTACAAGAAAAGCAAACACCAGCGTTGCTTCGGCATGAACAGGTTCATTTTGATATAGCGGAAATTTTTGCCAGGATATCGCTGCAAAGGCTCACCGGAACCGAATATACCGCCACGTTTAAAACGACTATCGATGAGATAACCGAAGATAATTTGCGAAACATGAAAGTTATGCAGGATCTGTACGACGAGCAGACCGATCATTCAAAAGAAAAAAAGATGCAGGCCAGATGGGAAATTTATATTGCAAATCTATTGAAAGAGCCGGGTCCGATAAATCCGGCCTGGTTAAACGGACCTGGAAAATAGCTGCACAAAACTCAGAAAGCTTATTTCTACATTCGTCATTATTGTTCGTATCAAACAAATGTCCTGCATTTTTCTTTTGTGTATATTCATTATAGAATCAAGAGACAAGAATCAAGAGTTAAGACTTTCTTAAACGCCTAATTCGTTCGTCTTGATTCTTTACTCTTGATCCTGACTTTAAAAAATGGCCATAAAAATTAAAGACCAGCCTTTTTACATTCAAAGTACAGCGGTATTATTCGGGTTGGTGCTGCTGGTGTATACATTAGCAATACTTACAGATATTTTGGTGCCGTTGGCATTCGCAGCGTTCATCGCAGTATTGCTAAATCCGGTTGCCAATCGCTTACAGCGATACAAATTATCACGGGGAATATCGATCGCTATAACTATGCTGGCAGCGCTGGTGGTGATAGCAGCTGTGTTTTACTTTCTGTCGTCGCAAATTGTTCAGTTTGGCGATTCGCTGCCTATGCTAAAACAGAAATTCGGGGAGATAACGCACGACCTGAAACTTTGGATCCAGGATGCTATCGGCACACCGGTAGCCAAACAGGATCAAATGATAAAAAAAGCGTTGGATAACGGGCAGGGCATGGTTGGCAAAACACTGGGCGGCTTAATTGGCACCCTTGGGATAATATTTTTGCTGCCGGTATACATATTCTTTTTACTGCTGTACAAACAGCTTATTCTTAATTTTTTGTACGAGGTTTTCGCCGAAGAAAACTCAGCTAAAGTGAGCGAAGTTTTACGCGAAACTAAAGGCGCTATACAAAGCTATATTGTTGGCTTGTTGATAGAGATGATAATTGTGGCTACTATGAACTCGGTTGCCCTTTTGTTACTGGGTGTAGAATATGCCATTTTAATAGGCTGCATAGGTGCTATACTTAACCTTATTCCTTATCTGGGCGGCATTATAGCTATTGCTTTGCCTGTGTTAATGGCTACAGTAACTAATGATGGTTACTCCACACAGTTGGGAGTTATTGCCGCTTACATTGTTATCCAGTTTATTGATAATAACATTTTGGTGCCGCGCATTGTATCCTCCAAAGTGCAAATAAACGCTTTAATGTCAATCATAGTAGTGCTGCTGGGCAACCAGTTGTGGGGCGTATCCGGTATGTTCCTGTCCATCCCCTTTGTAGCTGTACTTAAAATCATTTTCGACCGCATTGATGAGCTGAAACCGTGGGGCAAGTTATTGGGAGACAATATCCCTACCCGGCGCTTAGGTAAAATAGCGGGTAAAAAGAAAGAACTGACCAAAGACCCGGATCAGTAGATAATTATGGTCAACTGCTGCTAAGTTTCTACCGACAATTACGCACGCGTCTTCTTTATCCTTAATACACCCGATTCATACCATAAAAAGAGCGTTTTGTCACAAAAAATTCCTTTACTACATTTTTAGTTTTATATTGGCCCTATATATAAACCTAAATAAATGAAGATCACAATTGCTTCAATTGTCCTGTTTTTTGCTTTTGTTTTTTCCTCTGCCGCGCAAACTCCCTATAGCATAAAAGGTGTTGTTGTTGATACGGTAGACAAGGCAAAAATCCGCGCTACCGTAACCGTCCTCAACGCTAAAGATTCCATTCTGGTTAAATTTGTCCGTAGCAATACCGATGGCACATTTACCGTAACGGGACTACCTGCCGGCAAATTTTCGCTTTGGATAACCCATCCGGACTATGCGGACCATACTGAAAACTTTACGCTTGATGCCGCCAACCCTACGCACGATTTTGGCAATGTTAACCTATTGCTCAGAGAGCGCGTGTTAAATGAGGTAAAAATTAAGGGCGCGCCCATTGCGCTTAAAATAAAGGGAGATACCAGCGAGTTTAATGCCCGAGCCTATGTAATTCAACCTAATGATAAGGTAGAGGATCTGTTAAAACAGGTACAGGGCATGGCCGTTGACAAGGACGGGAAAATAACCTTTATGGGCGAGCAGATAAAAAAGATACTGGTTGACAACGAAGAATTTTTTGGCGATGACCCCAAGCTGGTTACCAAAAATTTGCGTGCTGACATGGTTGACAAAATGCAGGTTTACGACCGCAAAAGCGACCAGGCCAGCGTTACCGGTATAGACGACGGCGTAAAGATCAAAACACTGAACGTAAAATTACGCGAGGATAAAAAGAACGGCATGTTTGGCAAAGTTAGTGCAAGTGCCGGCAATAAAGGGCTATATAACGGCCAGGCAATGTTAAACAAGTTTAAGGGCAACTATAAGTTATCGGTTTATGGTACAACTTCCAATGACGGCCAGAACGGATTAGGCTATGATGACGCGTCAAGACTGGGCACACAATCAAGCAACACCGTTACCTTTGATGACGGAAGCACCGGCACCTACTTTGGCAGCGGAGACGATTATGACGACTCTTACTACGGTGGCCGTGGCTTTCCATCAGCCAGAACAGGTGGCATCCATTACGATACTAAATGGAACGAAAAAAAGCAATCTATTAACACCAACTATAAAATAAGTGAAATGGCCTTAACTAATAGTGTTAATACTATTTCGCAGCAAAATTTACCTGCCGAAGTTACTATTCCAGATCCCGCAGATAAAGTATTGAACAGAACTTCGGACAGAAGCAGTTACAACCATACTTTCGGACAGCGTGGCGACATAGCCTTTCAAAGCAATCCAAATGCGTCAACATCCTTAAAAATTGCCGTCGACGGAGCGTTTAAAGATGTTGATAATAACAGCAGCAGCGGCTCAACACTTACAAACGGAGACGGTAAATTAAAGACCCGCGAAATGCAGACCCAACGCGAGACCGGGCGGCAAAAGACTTTTAATGCCAGCTTTTTGTATTCAAAAAAATTCAAAGAGCCTAACCGTGTATTTTCATGGAATGTTAGCGAAACCTATAACGAAAACACCGCTACACTAAGATTCAACTCTCATATTTATTCGCCCGCTAAAAATCCGGTTGACAGTGTTATTGACCAAAACAAACCTACGGCCACATCCGGTTCAGTATTAAATAGTAACATTACTTACAATGAACCTTTGTCAAAAACCCTTTCGCTAGGTTTAAACTATGGTTTAGGGTTTAACAACAATTCATCAAACCGCGAATCATTTAATAGATCAGGCAGCGGCAATTATGATGAGCTAGATACCAAGTTTAGCAACAGCTACAAATTTAACCAGGTACTTAACCAGGTGGGCGCGGTTTTTAGCTATAAAAGTACCGATACAAAAACCACCTTTGCCTTTGGAACTAAAGCATCAAAAGTTAACTTTAAACAAATAGACCAATACACATCAAAAATTTACAAGCGCGACTTTATTAACTGGTTGCCGCAGGCGCGGTTCCAGCAAAAATTTGCACCGTCAGAATACTTAACCTTTCAATATAACGGCAGTAACTCTCAACCAAGTATTGATCAGATACAGCCCATCAGGGTAAATACAGATCCGCTGAATATTGTAATTGGCAACCCTAATCTGGGCCCATCATTCAGGCATAGCATGAGCGCATACTATAACGTATCGCAGGAAATTTCGGGCCGTTCATTCTATATAAATGCATCATATGGTTTTACCGAAAACACCATCATACCCAACATCACTTATGACCAGTTTGGAAAATCCACTACGCAGTATCGTAACCTTACTGACAGGATGCCAAGCAACTACAACATATATGCAAACCTGAGCCGAAAAATAGGTGCATTTAGTACAAGTTTATACATTTCAACCAACGGTAGCATAAATTACAGTTATAGCAATAACGTGTTAAACCAATCAAAAAACACAAATTACCGCGCCTCGCTGCGTATGTATATATCTAAACCTAAAAAATATAATTTCTCGATATCGGGTGGGCCAACCTATACCTTTAGCAAGCAATCGTTACAGGCGCAGAGCAATTATAACTCTGCCGGATTTAATGGCTATGCCTATTTTAACCTGTATTTACCGGCTAAATTTCAGCTGAGTTCTGATATTGATTATGAATACCAGGCGGCCGTTCAAAATGCGCCCGCTATTAGTCAGCCTATGCTAAGCGCTTCGCTTAACCGCAGTTTTTTCAAAAACGAGAGTTTGAAATTATCTGTCACGGGAAATAATTTATGCGATATAAACCCGAATAACCGCAACATAACCGCTACCGGTTTTACACAAACCAATTATGCCGCCATACGCAGGTATTTTATGGTATCACTATCATGGGATTTTACAAAATTTGGAACAACTGACACTCCTTCAAACTAATAAATTATGAAGAAGATTTTCACTATAGTTAGCTGCTTACTTTTAGCAAGCAATATGATAATGGCTCAGGGGGCCAGAATGATAACAAGCGGCATCATTGAGTATGAAAAAAAGGTAAATATGCATGCCATTACCAAAGGGCAATTAGGCGATCCACCCGAGGAATACAGGCTGCAGGAAATAGCAGAGTTTAAAAAAACAACACCACAATTCAAATCGTTAATGAGCACACTTGTTTTTGCTGATAACAAGAGTTTATTTACACCTACCCCAGCCGGTAACTACCCTAACATGTACCGAAACCCCATGGGATTGCAGTTGAACACTATATACGCCGATCTGAACACCAATAGCCTTGTGCAGCAAAAAGAAATTTATGGCGATTTGTTTATGGTAAAAGACAGTACCCGTAAAATAACCTGGCGGCTTACCGGCGAGACCCAGCAAATTGCAGGATACACCTGCCGCCGCGCCAATGGCATTATGCTCGACTCGGTTTACCTGGTGGCTTTTTATACGGATAAAATTTGGTTTAGCGGCGGACCGGAGGCATTTACCGGCCTGCCGGGTATGATATTGAAGCTGGCTATTCCGCACGAAAACATAATATGGACCGCCACTAAGGTAACCGACCAAGGCATAGCTCCCGGAGTTATAATACCGCCTAAAAAAGGAACAAACATTACACCAAAAGCCTTATTGGAAAAGCTGAAGGACCATATGAAAGACTGGGGCCCGGTTGGCAATTATGAGCTGAAAGCCTTTATGCTTTAGCTTCGGTTTGCGCTCAAATCACTATCTTTAGCGACCTATGAAAAAGTCGCCGATAGATAAGCTGATCCACCCTGTTAACCGCTTTATTCACTTAGAGTATACCAGTGGTATTGTGCTTTTTTTAGGCGTGGTGATAGCGCTTATCTGGGTAAACTCCCCTTTCAGCGAAAGCTATCATCATATTTGGGAAATAGAGTTTTCTTTCGGATTTAATAACGACGTATTAAGCCATCCGCTTCATTTATGGATAAACGATGGCTTAATGGCGATCTTCTTTTTTGTGATAGGCCTTGAGCTGAAACGAGAATTTATTGCGGGAGAACTATCAACCTTAAGCAAAGCCTCCCTCCCAATGGTTGCAGCACTGGGCGGCATGCTGGTACCGGCCGGTATTTATATGGCATTTAACCACGGCACCGCAGCCGAACACGGCTGGGGCATCCCTATGGCTACTGATATCGCCTTTGCGCTTGCCCTGCTTTCTATCGCCGGGAAACATATACCATCGTCCATAAAAGTTTTCCTATCAGCACTTGCGGTGGCCGATGACCTTGGAGCCGTTTTAGTGATCGCGTTTTTTTACAGCTCAGGTATTGTATGGCTGCCCTTGATGATCGGCGTGGGATTTTTAGTGATCCTTGCTATTGGTAACATCCTCGGCATCCGGAGTTCCGCATTTTATGTATTGATCGGTTTTGGGGTATGGGTTGGCTTCTTGCTGTCGGGCGTGCACCCTACCATTGCAGGTGTATTGGTTGCGTTTACTATTCCGGCCCGCACCAAGATCAACGAAAAACAATATTCAGACAAGCTAAACCAGCTTTCTGCGGAGTTTGACGAGGAAATCCCCAATTGCAGCTCGCTTACCACACCAAAACAGCACCATACCATTGAGCAGATAAAGGCGCTAAGCCTTGCCGCGCAAACGCCCCTGCAAAAAATTGAAACCGCGCTTCACCCTTGGGTGGCTTTTGTAATTATGCCCTTGTTTGCATTGGCAAATGCGGGGATTTTTATAGGCGCTGATTTTTTCTCGTTGCTCATCAACCCGGTAAGTATTGGTGTATCCGTAGGTTTGGTGATTGGCAAATTTATAGGTGTACTGCTGTTTACATGGATAATGGTAAAAACCCGGTTAACTACACTGCCCGAAGGCGCAACCTGGAAGCATATAATGGGAGTAGCCTTGCTGGCAGGCATAGGGTTTACCATGTCGCTATTTGTATCTGCGCTTGCTTTTAATCAGGCTCAAATGATAGATCAGGCTAAGTATGGTATTCTATTAGCTTCGCTTATTGCGGGAATATTGGGGATTGTTGTGTTGAAAGCACAACGAAAGCGGGCTAAAGTGTGATCGATTGGGGAATTATGCTAATCGTTGGTTCTTCTGTTCTTTAACCAGTACCAACCCAGGTTAAAGGCTATTACCGCGTGATTAAATACCGTAGGTAACAATCCATAGTGTTTTTTCATGATGTCAAAGCGTTCCATCAGGCTTTGCTTGTGTTTCTGTTTTGACATACCCCCTACTTTGTAACGGGCCACATAAGCGTGAACGTTTACTATTTTCTTTGCCTTTTTTGCAGCGCGCAATATCCAGTCTATATCGGCGCTTAACTGATATTTGGGATCGTAAGGTTCAACAAGCGAGCGCTTGATATAAATAGCCTGGTGACTTATACTCATGCCGTATTTAAAATCTCTCCAGGTAAAATTTTCAGGCGCGGCATGGCGGCGGCGACCGAGGTTATTGCCTTCCTCATCCATCATTTCTGTCTCGCCATAATAGATATCAGCATCCTCTACAGAAGCGAATATACGGGCCACAGTATCGTTTGCATAGAACTCATCCCCAGAGTTCATAAATATAATATAATCGCCTGTGGCGGTTTTAATGCCCTTATTCATGGCATCGTAAATGCCATTGTCTTTCTCGCTGATGAGTATAGCCAGTTTATCTTGATAACGTTCAATTACCTGCAGCGTTCCATCTGTTGATCTGCCGTCGATAACAATGTACTCAATACCCGCATAAGTTTGATTGAGCACCGAAAGCATAGTCCGCTCAATGTCGGCCACGTTGTTATAAACGACCGTAATAACAGAAAGAACGGGTTGGGCTTTTTTACTCATGATTTAAAACAGAGCGGTAAAGTTCGATATATTGGTTGGCTACTTTATTATTTGTGTAGTTGTCCAGCACTTTTTGGCGCGCGTTTGCGGCTAATTTAGCGGTATCTGCAACGTAAAGTATTTCGACTATTCCATCGACTATACCCTGCGCTGATGCTAAGTCGGCTAAATACCCATTCTGCAAATGATCTACCATTTCGGGTATACCACCTGTATTGAAAGCTATTACCGGTGTACCGCAAGCCATGGCCTCCATCACGGTATTGGGCAGGTTATCTTCTAAAGATGTTGTCACCAATACATCGGCAAGGCTGTAAACTTCCGCCAGTTCACTTTCACTCGTAATAATATTTAACTGATGCACCGGAAAAGGCAAAGTAGTTACATCAAAGTGTTTGTTCTTACCGAAGATCACTACTTCAACGTCTGATGTATCGCGCTCGCTTTGCTTTAAAAGATTTAGCGCTTCTACCAGGTATTTTATGCCCTTACGCTTATCATTTATATTGGCGGCACCGAATAAAACAACCTTTGCATCAACATTAATACCGCGTTTTTTTCGCTCCACCATCCTATCGCGTGGCGAAAACGTGTCGATATCGATGGGATTTGGGATAGCGTTAATAGGCAATTTGCCAATTAACGAACTCTTACCCGCCACTCCGGCTAACCAATTGCTGCACGTAACAAAAGTTATGTTTTTTGCACCGGCATACACAGCGGCCTTGCGCAGCCAACCTTTATGCGACAAGTCATTCTCATCCTGATCACGCAGAAAAGGGCAATTACCGCATTCATTTTTAAACCGCTCGCAAGTGCCCGAGTAATGGCAGCCACCGGTGAAGGTCCACATATCATGCAATGTCCAGATGATAGGTTTGCCTGTATCTATTAGCTCTTTCAGATTGGCTATGGAGAGAAAACCGGAGTTTGTCCAATGCAGATGCAGTATATCTGCATCTCTAACCAAGGCGTTGTTTACGATGCTTGTCCCGGCGTTAGCTGGTGAGAATGCAAAACGCACAGACTTATCTCTTTCATGAAATAGTATAAAGGGAATACGCTCAGCCAAAAAAGTAAGTTTTGCTTTAAGCTTGCTCACAGCATCTCTTACAATACCTGTAACGGCGTTTTCATTGGTCTTTTTATGCTGCACCATTAATCTGGCATCAACACCCTGCAAACGCAGCGCGTGCAACAGCCGCGTACAAGCGGCAGGAGCGCCACCCCCGGCATCGGATGTGTTGATGAGCGTAACTTTCATTTGCACAAGTATACTAATAAAGCGGAAAGCTCAAAGCAGAAAGCTGAAGGCTTATAGACTAATCTGAAAATGTACTCCATGACACTAAAAAAGCTTTGGTCTTTCTGCTTTCCGCTTTTTGCTTACTTTTGAGGAAATGAATCCCATTGCTTACTTGTTTCAGGACCGCAAAGCCAACTCTAATAATTTTAAGGGTCAGTTGGTGTTGTTTTTATTCAGGCTGGCGTCGCTTATTAACCGGTCAATGATAGCTAAGGTGATATTTTACCCCTACCTGCTATGGTACCGCTATGTGGTTGACTGGGTGTGGGGGATTGAGTTGCCGCGTAAACTAAAAGCGGGTAAAGGGTTGATAATTTATCATGGCCATGCTTTAGTTATTAACCAGGGTGTTGTTTTGGGCGATAACTGTGTGTTACGCAATTCCGTAACCATCGGGCATAAAAAACTGGCGGACGGCAGTTTAAGCTGTTGCCCACGTATAGGGGATAATGTTGATATAGGTGCCAATGTGGTTATTGTGGGCGATATTACTATTGGTGATAATGTGATAGTGGGCGCGGGATCTGTAATTGTGAAAAATGTTCCTTCTGATTGTACCGTTGTGGGCAATCCTGCGAGGATATTGGAGAAAAAAGAACCATTACGTTTTATTTAATAAGAGCTGATCTGATAAATGGAGAATAATTTAACCGACCGTTCATTCTGGAAATCTTTCTGGGAATCAAGGATCGGCCTCATTTTTAATATAAAACCCGATTACGTTTTTGGCGATATACTGGCCAAAATTATCAAAGAGAAAAACGCTAAGACAGCTATAGAGCTGGGTGGCTTTCCGGGCTACTATGCCATCTACCTCAAAAAATACCAGCAGATGGAAACCACTTTGCTGGATTATTTTATCCATGAAGGACTGGTTAAGCAGCTACTCGAAACAAACGGGTTAAGTGAGCGTGATATAAATATTATAGAGGCCGACCTGTTCAACTATACGCCTGCAGAGCAATATGATTTGGTGCTTTCATTTGGGTTAATAGAACACTTCAGTGATACCAAAGGCATTATCAATACACACCTCGCTTTTTTAAAACCGGGCGGAACGCTTTTTATTACACTACCCAACTTTACAGGCGTTAACGGCTGGGTACAGCGCAAGTTCGACCATGAAAATTACGACAAACATTTTATTGAAAGCATGAACCCGCCTTTGCTTGCTGATTATTGCCGGCAATTAGGGCTAAAAAATGTAGAGGCTTATTACCATGGCGGTTTCTCTATCTGGTTGGAGAACAAAGCGCATCAATCGGCTTTGGCAAAGGGATTTGTTAAGGGATTATGGTTTACGGGAAAAGTGATCAGTAAAATTATCCGTGTAGAAAGCAAATTGCTGTCGCCTTATATTGTTGTTAAGGCTGAAGCCGGAGATTAATCACAACAGAATATTCCTATTTTTTTGCCACATATTTAACCTGCCATTGTTTTACCAGGCGCAGGCCGCGCTGCAACAGTGTGCCCTTTCGGTTTTTAAGAAAGTGCCTAATGGCCAAATGCGCTTTCTGATCTTCCTTTACAGTGGCAGGGAATTGTTTAACAGGTTTATCTGCAACACTAACCCCATACATATGCTCAATGTTAGAGTGTACTCCGGTACCGTCGTGTCCTATGTTGTGAATAAGCGAATGGCTTGGATGCAACGCCAAACCGCCCTTTAAAAATATAGAAGCATACCAGCGTATGGCCCACGAGTTGTTTTTGCCGGCCTTAAATTCCATCATCTGCTTCCAGAAATTACCCGTGCCTTCAACAGAAAACCTGTAGCGCTTCCGGCTATCAAATTGTGCTATCAGCTTATCAACATCGGGTTCAAAATTGCTCCAGGCCCTGTCCCAGGTGGCCCAGCCCCAACTGGTAGCAATAGGATGAAAAAAGGTTTCAGGCAGCGTTTCGTCGCTTAAAGGAAACATATATGCCCCGATGTGCATCGCTTTTTCTTCTCCCTTGTAACGGGCAAGTGCCTCATTAAAATATTCCAGGGTGTAAGGCGACGAAAGCAGGTCGTCCTCAAAAACTATTACTTTACCAAACTCCTTTACCAATTGGGTAACACCCTCAATAATGGAATTAGCCAGGCCCATATTTTGGGGGCGGGTTATTAGTTTTACTGATTTGAACCCGGTGATCTGCGCAGCCAGATCGCGAACCTCCTGAACCTTCTGTTCATCAGCAGAAGTTTTAGCGCCATCAGAGAAAACATATAGCCTTGATTCGTTTGCCAGCACATTTTTTTGCAAATAAGACAGTGTGCGGCGGGTATGATCGGGCCGGTTATAAACAAATAGCGCTATGGGTGCCAGGGATTGCATGTACTGATCTACCTTTTTAACAAAGCTAAGGTCTTATCTACTTTCTCGTTTATATCGGGCGATATTTTGAAAAAATAAGTAAGCAACCCGTAACAGGCGGCGGTAACACCACTGCGTACAATAATATCGCCATAAAGATTGGGGATGCGCCACAAATAATAACCTGCCGCCAGGCTGACAAATGATATCAGCAACACCAAAATATGCTTGTAACCAAAGGGCTGCATTTTAAACCTGTACCTTATGTAAAACCAGGTTATAAAATTTAAGGCACCCATGGTGATAAGATAGGCCAATGCCGCACCCATGCCGCCATAAGAAGGAATAAGCAGAAAGTTTAAACCTATACAAATTGCACTTGCAACCGCTACCATCAAGGTAACCAGCCTGTATTTATGCGAGGTAGAGATAATGTATGTGTTTAACCCGCCGGTTATATCAACCATAAAACCCAATCCGATCACTATAAACAAACTAAAGTATTTAGGGTCTGTAAGGGCTTTATTATTAACAAGGGCGTACAGATTTTCGCGATTGACGATAATACCAATAAAAAGTAAAGCGCCAATTGCCATTTGCACAATGGATGTTTTACTGTAAACATCGGCAATATTGGCCCTGTTGTCTGATTTCCATGAATCGGCCACTATGGCGTAAGTTGTGCGGCTAAGCGCCTGCGCCGGCACACTTATAATAATAGCGATATTAAAATACCAGCTGTAAATTCCCTGCTCGGCCTCGCCGGCCATTGAGGTGAGCATAAGTATATCAATCTTTTGTAAAGACACATAAACCGCGCTGGACAATAAAGTAAACAAGCCAAAACGCACCACTTCTCGTTGGTTTATAGCTTTAAAACGATAGTCGGTTACCTTGTAGCTAAACTTGCCGCTTGCTGCTATACTGATAAGCAGCAGTATTGATATTAGGCCGTTGGCCGCTATATACAGTAATATAAATTCCTTAAAATTTATCACCTTCAAAATTATCATCACCAACAAACCGGATGTAAGCAAACGCAGCACAACATTTTGCAGCACGTTTGAATAAATGGTTTGGTAGATGATGCGCCCGGTCATTTCGAGATAGTTGAACACAACTACAAACAAAGACAGCGGTATCAGCAAATAATAATATTCTACAAACAGGGGCGATTCGTCAATATAAGCCGATACAATTAGTGGTCTGAATATTACATACAAACACGTAGCCATAAAAAAGCCCACTACAGATAATATGGCCGACCAATGCATAAAGCCGTTATGCAGCTTATCATCAGTGCGGTAAAACGGAAAATATTTGGCCAGTATACTTGGTATGCCCATAGAAGCTACCAGAGAATACAGTACCGATACGCCAATGATAAGATTATAAAACCCGTACTCGCTGCTGGTTGTCGGGAAAACTGAAGGGAACAGCAAAACTGTATTAATATATGCTATTACCATACCGCTGTATGATACAATAGTATTTTTATACGCCTGCGCTTTTACTATCCCCATTTAGGTAATACTAATATTTTATGCCTATACGGCCGGTATAGTCTATCCGGTTTAGCAATAACGGTAATTTGTGTTTGGCAATATATTCGTCAACCGCTTTGCGTGCACCCTCCCAGTGGCCATAATCGTCAATAATGATAACGCCGCCGGGTACCAACAAAGGGTATAAGTGCTCCAGCTCATGTTTGGTACTTTCGTACCAGTCGGTATCAAGCCTTAACAGGGCAATTTTGCCGGGCAAGGTTTGTGGTATGGTGTCTTCAACCTTACCTTTTACGTAGTGCACTTTCTCTGTTGGATATTTAAGCGTGCCTACATTTTTTTGTACTTCCTCTAATGCAGAATAACACCAAACTGAGGTAGCGTCCTCTTTAACGCTATTATCCAATAAAATGTCGGCGGCAGTACCACTTAGTTCCTTATCATGCTCAGTAGGCTCAGACATACCTTCAAACGTATCATATAAATAAACCGTACGACTGGTGTCCCCTGCCTTCATCAGGGTATCAATAGCTGCCATTGTGCTGCCGCCGCGCCACACGCCGCACTCTACAAAATCGCCCTCAATGTTGTTTTTAACCAAATAATTAACAGCATTGCATAACGATGCAATACGCTCAGGGGTGGTCATGGTATAGGTCTTTACCTTTTGGTAGGTAGCTACCGTCTCGGTATCAAAATCGGCGGGCAGACCGTTTTTTATCAACCTTTCATCAGGCTTTACCAGGTCATACCCGAATTTTTTTATTGTATTGCGTACTAGTTGTCTTAACATCTTACTTTTTATCTTTTATAGCCTGCTTAAGCAGCGCCGCTAATGTATTTATCCTGAAGTTTATATCATAATTTTTGCGGATGTGTTCCGCTTCCCTTGCACCCAGGTCGGCCGCAAGTTTAACGTCGTTAGCAACTTTAATCATATAATTGGCCATGCCTTTTACATCGTGCTCCGGTACAAGGTATCCGGTTTCTCCATTTATAACGGCCTCTTTAATGCCGGCATGTTGAGTGCTTACAATAGCAAGACCTGACGCCCCCGCTTCTAATATTGTATTGGGTGTTCCTTCTTTATCACCATCAGCCGCGGTAACAGAATGCTGAACAAAGCACCGCATTCGCTGCATTAACGTTTGTATTTCAGTTTTTGAAAGTACACCCGTAAATGTTATTTTATCTGATAATTTTAGTTGCTCTGCCAGTTCTTTTGCCTGAAAAAGCAAAGGGCCATCACCTACCATCCACAAACGGGCATCGGGCACATTTTTTGAAAGTATAAAAAAAGCTTCAATTACAGATAGCGGCGATTTCTTTTCTACAAAACGACCCACTGATAAAAAATCAGCTTTAGACTTACTTATATCGGCTACGGTAAAAAGCGAGGTATCTACTCCATAAGGATTCAATACCACTTTAGCTGGCGGGGCACCTAAATCCTTTAAACTTTGGACCATTTCCTGCGATACCGCAACAACGCAACTTGCGTACTCAAACATCTTTTTGTACAAACTCCGATATTTTTCGACAGTACCCTTGTGATGTGCATCTGCGCCGTGAAAATGAACAACCAAAGGTACATTTGCCAATTGGCAGGCCCTGGCTACCATAGCTCCAACCATGCCATACTCGGCAAGCACTACGTCTATCTTCTCTCGTTTTAAATAGGACCTTAATGCATTTGTTCTAACACCAATGCTTGTTTTATTTAAAAGGCGTTTTTGTATCAAATAGCTAACCAGTCCAAATATTGACTTGACTAAAAATCTATCCTCATGATCATAAAGCGGAAAGGCTCCGCCATAAAGAACCTTCTTATTTCCCGGCAGGCGGTCTATGTGCGCTTGTATAAAGGTTTCAGAAAAGGTCTCCTTATTTGGTTTTATGATGCATAGGTTAAACGCTTCCATTTTAAATGGATGGTTTTTGTGCTATAACTACGTATAAAGAAGCATCCCTATCGCGCTGTGGTTGCGAGTTCATTTTATTGAACAACCGTATCTTTAATTGCATAACAAACGCAAAAGGCGGTACCAGAAATTTAGGCAGTTTATTGATGATCGCATCTTGCAGCAATTGCAGGCCGCTTGCCGCAAGCCCCATTATGCCATGGAAAGAAGCAACAATATAACCTTCGTCTTCCACCGTTTTGCGCAGGCCGGCGCTTGTCCACCGCCAATAATCATTTGGGGTTGGGTGATAATACCAATAACCATGCGTGGTTAAAATAATGGAGCCACCCGGTTTTAATATCCGCAGCGCTTCTTTTAAATAACCCGACGGAGAATCAACATGCTCTAACACCTGGTTAGATAACACTATATCAGCATAATTATCAGGAAGTGTTGTTTTACTATCAAAATCAATATGATGCTCCGCCTTAGGGTTCATCTCCAGATCAACGCCCAAATATTTTCCTACGTGCGGTTCAATCACCGAGCGGTAAGGCATGTCGCCGCAGCCAAAATCAACCAGTAACAGGTCTTTTTTATCTGCCGTTAATTGGTGTATCGTTTTTAACGTAGCATCTCTTAAATGAGTAAGGTGTACGTAGCGAGGGTGAAATAAAGATGGATACAGGCGGTCATTACCTTTCATCCGGCTAAGATAATTGTTTTATCAGGCTTATTAAAACCTAATCGCAGCAGGCGGCTACAGATTGCCCTTAATGCTTTTTATAAACCAGCAAATAATTAGTTTTTGCCACGGTATCTTTATACCACAGTTTAAGCGAATCGGCAGTTAGTTTTTCTACTATGTATGATTTTTCCCACCGCTTACCTTTATCCAAAATCAAATTGCAATCGGGCTGCGCTATGCCCCAGGTGCCTTTAAAAGGGAACCCATTGCTTACCAGTTCATATCCCGCGTCAGTATTAAACCTTATATAACCTGTTGGATAGTTTATTTGCCTGTTGCTTACGCCTGTAGCGTCGTAATCAACAGTACGCGTCTCTACATTGTCCCACCTGGCCTCCAGATTGTTCATGTCGGGGCAATTGAATGTTGAAAAATGGAGTGTTGTTGTTATGGCACCAACCCGCTCAGCAATAATAAGCGAATCGGGCGTTAATTTTTTTACCTGGTAGGTATGTTGTGTCCCTTTTAGCGGCTTAAGTACAAAGTTGCAATTTTCATCAACAGACCATTTGCCTTCGGCAGGTTCCGTATCGCCAAAAAGTTTGTAAGTCGAATTAAAATTGATATTGAAATAACCGTAAGCGGGAATGATAACTGTCTTTTTTGCCGCGCCTGTTTCGCTGTTGTCAATGCGGGTATAAATTGCTGCCCACTTTTTTTGATAATACAAGGTAGAGTTACGCAGACAAATATCTGCGTCAGGTATAGCTTTAATTTCTTTTTTGCACGCGCTAAAACAAACGCACATCAGGAGTAAAAGAAAAAAAGGGAATTTTCTTTGCATTAGGGGTATTAATCAATACCGCTAATATACAGCGTTTTAATATTATAAAAACAAAAAAAACTCCTTTTGGGAGCTTCTTTTTATCATTTTATTAAAAAAAACGTTATGACTGGAATTTCTTAGCGTTAATTCTGCGTTCATTCTCGTTAAGGAAGATCTTACGCATACGGATGCTTTGAGGTGTTACCTCGATATATTCATCAGCCTGTATGTATTCCATAGACTCTTCTAACGAAAACTTAATAGCAGGCGCTATACGTACGTTAGTATCGCTACCTGATGCACGCATGTTGGTTAACTGCTTGCCTTTAGTTAAGTTAATAACCAAGTCGTTATCGCGTATGTGCTCGCCTAATACCTGTCCTTCGTATATATCAACTCCCGGATCAACGTGGAAACGACCACGGTCCTGTAATTTATCAATAGCGAAAGCAGTGGTTTTACCGGTATCCATTGATACCAATACACCGTTTGAACGGCCGGGTATTACACCTTTCCAAGGCTCGTAAGCTTTAAAGCGGTGGGCCATAATAGCCTCGCCACCTGTAGCAGTTAATACGTTGTTACGTAAGCCGATGATACCACGTGCAGGGATCTCAAACTCTAAGTGTTGTAAGTCGCCTTTAGGCTCCATTACTAACAGGTCGCCTTTGCGTTGGGTTACCAACTCAATAACTTTACCGGCAACATCGCCCGGTACGTCAACAGTTAATACTTCGACAGGCTCACATTTAACACCATTTATCTCTTTAACAATTACCTGTGGCTGGCCCACTTGTAATTCGTATCCTTCGCGACGCATGGTCTCAATCAATACTGACAAGTGAAGAATACCACGGCCGTATACTAAGTAGGAATCGGGCGATTCAGTTTCAACAACTTTAAGCGCCAGGTTTTTTTCCATCTCTTTGTACAACCTGTCGCGTAAGTGACGTGATGTTACAAATTTACCCTCTTTACCAAAGAAAGGTGAAGTGTTAATGGTGAACAACATGTTCATGGTAGGCTCGTCAATATGGATAACTTCCAATTGCTCCGGTTTATCAAAATCGGCAATGGTATCGCCAATATCAAAACCTTCAATACCTACAACGGCACAAATATCGCCCGCGCTAACTTCGGTAGCTTTAACCTTACCTAAGCCTTCAAAAGTATATAGTTCTTTTATTCTTGTTTTTTGGATAGTGCCATCGCGTTTTACCAACGATACAGGCATGTTCTCTTTGATAACGCCACGAGCAACACGACCGATAGCAATACGACCCACGAATGAAGAATAATCTAACGACGTGATCTGCATTTGCAAAGTACCTTCGCTAATTGGCGGAGGTTGAATATTTGCTATAATAGCATCCATCAACGGGAAAATATCTTCGGTTGGTTTTTTGTAATCTGTGCTCATCCAACCTTGTTTTGATGAACCGTAAATTACCGGGAAATCCAACTGATCTTCGGTAGCATCAAGATTGAAGAACAACTCAAAAATTTGCTCATAAACCTCTTCGGGGCGGCAATTTTCTTTATCAACCTTGTTTACAACCACAATTGGTTTTAAGCCTAAAGCCAAAGCCTTTTGCGTTACAAAGCGGGTTTGAGGCATAGCTCCCTCAAAAGCATCACAAAGTAATAATACACCATCAGCCATTTTCAACACACGCTCAACCTCACCGCCAAAGTCGGCGTGACCAGGAGTATCAATAATGTTAATTTTAGTACCCTTGTATACTACAGATACGTTTTTTGAAACAATGGTGATACCGCGCTCGCGCTCCAGGTCATTATTATCCAGTATCAATTCACCAGTTTCCTGACCTTCTCTGAAGATCGCGCAACTGTGTAAAATTTTATCAACCAGCGTAGTCTTGCCGTGGTCAACGTGTGCGATGATCGCAATATTTCTTATATTTTGCATGAAATGCCTTTAAAATTTGGCGCAAAGGTAACGTTAATATACGGCATTAAAAAGCTTTTGATGCTTTTACATAGTTACTTAACCTCAGCGCAAAGTAAAATTAACTCCGCTTACAACATATCGCCGCTTCGTTCGTATATAAATCAGTACGTATATATTTTTATTATAGTATTTTTGCAGCGATGAATATCCAAACCATTATAGTGATTCTTTTGTTTGCCGGAGCCTTGTTTTACGTTGGCAGAATGGTATACAAAAACTTATTTACCAAAAAAAGTTGCGGCGGCAATTGTAAATGCGGCGTTGATTTTTCGGGTATTGAGCCCGACAAAAAATAAAAACGGTAGCTGCTTCTTATGCAGTTTTTGATTGCCTTTAATCTTACTAGTTAAAAATCACTTTTTTAATGCGGCATAAACAGATTTTTCAGGCCGATACACCCGAGAGATGGAATCGTTTTAAGTGGATCAGTCGCGTTGTATTATTTATATTGTTTTGCGGCGTTATAGCAGCCGCCATAACGGTAACATCGCAACAATACCCCGAACTCCCCAATCTTAATCCTGCGCCGAAACGAATAAGCGACGAAGAGTTGCGGGCGCTAAGAGTATCAACCCGGTATAAAGATTATAAGGTGCAAAAAGGCCAGTTAGATGCATTGGCCAAAGCCAGGCGGCGTCATCAGTTGGAGCACCCTAACAACAAAGACCGTATAAATGCCGCCTTTTACCGCGAATGGGAAACACAGGCCTACACTTCTTTAAAGGATAACATCAGTCAGCTGGACATGGTGGTTTCCGAAGGTTTTTTTATTAAACCGGGGGCAGACACTATTGAAGCGCGCATTGACACGGGGCTGATCAATATCAATAAAAAATATAACAAGCCTATAGTTATCTCGATATCAAATTACATAAACGAAGATAATATACGCGGCCATTTTGATGTGGAGGATGTTGTACGCATAACATCTAACAAAAAACTACGCCAGGTTTTTATTAACAGTCTTGTAAAACAGCTCAAAAAATATCGCCTTCGCGGTATCAATCTGGATATTAATGATCTGCCCAATAGAGATAACGGCAATTACAGATTGTTTCAGGAGGATCTATACAACACACTTCACCCGCAAGGCTTTTTAGTTACGCAGAATGTAATTCCTGATGATGACCGGTATGATCTGTTACACTTGCAGCGCTTTAATGATTACTTGTTTGTTATGGCCATTGATCAGCATACAGACGAGAGTAATGCCGGCTATATTTCGCACCAGCACTGGGTGGAAGAAATGCTGGACAGGGTTTGCGATATTGTACCGAGTGAAAAAGTAATACTCACCATTGCGGGTGGCGGCGTTGACTGGCCAAAAAGCAGTATCGGCACTACTGTTGGTTACCAGGCAGTAGTTAGTACGGCACAACAATATAATAGTAAAATTACTTATGACCCGGTGTCGGCCAATCTGCATTATACTTATACGGGACAAGACAGCCTTTTGCATACCGTTTATTTTACCGATGCTGCCACCAACTTCAACATTATGCGGATGGCTGATGATTGGGAAACAGGCGGAATAGCGCTATGGCGTTTGGGCGTTGAAGACCCGCGTTTATGGAAGTTTTTCCAAAAAAATCTTGCCTTATCGGCGTTAAAGAAAACCAAATTTGACCTTAAGGAACTAGACAACGTAGCACTTAATACCAAGATCGACTACACGGGTGACGGAGAAGTGCTCGACTTGATAACTACCCCCTCTGAAGGTAAGATAACCCTTAAATTGGATACGGTAAATTTTGCTATTACCGACCAGACCTACGTTAAATTACCAACCAAATACGTAATTAGAAAATACGGCTACAAACCCGGCAAAGTGGTGCTCACATTTGACGATGGCCCCGATCCGGATTACACACCACGCATTCTGGATATCCTGAAAAAGGAAAAGGTACCGGCTTCCTTCTTTGTGGTTGGATCAATGGTAGAAAAGAATATTCCGATCTTTAAACGCATTTATAATGAGGGCTATGAAATAGGTAATCATACATTTTTTCACCCGGATATATCAAAGATAAGTTTGGATAGGGTGATACTTGAGTTGAATTCTACCCGAAAACTTATTGAATCCATCACCGGTCACAGCACTATTCTTTTCCGCCCTCCTTTTAATGCCGACGCCGAGCCGCAAACCCTTGAAGAGATCATCCCGGTAGCCGAGAGCCGGAAACAAAGCTATATAACCATAGGAGAATCGATTGATCCTTTAGACTGGGAGCCCGGGGTTACCGCGCAGCAGATAATTGACCGTGTAAAACGCGATTATAAAAAAGGATCGATGATATTGCTGCATGATGCCGGTGGCGATACAAGGGAGGCGACTGTTCAGGCATTGCCGGAAATCATTCGTTTTTACAAAGAAAAGGGATATGAATTTACCACCATCGCCGATATTTTAGACAAAAAAAAGGACGAATTAATGCCGGCCATAGAGGATAATGCCGACAGCGGTGTTATTGGCGCTTTTTATGATGCCGTTGTTATGGGCTTTTTCTTTGGGAACTGGTTTTTATTTTATGTTTTTCTTTCCGCCATATTTTTGGCTATAGGCAGAATTGCCTTGATAGGCATTTTAGCGCTACGGCAACACACCGAGAATAAAAAGAAACGACAGGTTGGCAAACCAGTGCCCGTAAGCATTATAGTACCTGCCTATAACGAGGAGGTGACCGCTCTTAAAACAATAAAAAGTCTGCTTAATACCGACTACCCGGCTTTTGAAATAATTTTCATTGATGACGGATCTACAGATAACACATACAATATAGTCACTAAAGAATACGGAAATAATCCATTGGTTACCATTTTAACCAAGCCTAACGGCGGTAAGGCATCGGCACTGAACCTTGGTATAAGCCAGGCCAAATACGACTTTACCGTTTGTATAGATGCGGATACACAGTTAAAAAATGATGCGGTTTACCACCTGATGACCTATTTTACTGATGACGAGATAGGTGCTGTTGCAGGTACAGTTAAAGTGGGTAACGAAAACAACATTATAACCAAGTGGCAGGCTATTGAATATATTACCGCCCAAAACATGGACCGCCGGGCGTTCGATCTGATCAATAGCATTACCGTTATTCCGGGGGCTATTGGTGCTTTTCGCAAGTCGGCAATAGAACAGGCAGGCGGTTTTACATCTGATACACTTGCCGAGGATTGCGACCTTACCATGCGCATTTTAAAATGCGGATACATAGTACGCAACGCCGCCGAAGCCATTGCCTATACCGAAGCGCCCGAAACACTCAACGGCCTGTTAAAACAGCGTTTTAGATGGAGTTTTGGTGTTATACAAAGCTTTTGGAAAAACCGCAAAGCCCTGTTCAACAAAAAATACAAATCTTTTGGGATGGTGGGTATGCCTAACATTCTCATCTTCCAGATAATTCTGCCGCTATTTTCGCCCTTGGCTGATCTGATGATGATATTAGGGTTATTTAGCGACAAGCCCGAAAAAATATTGGGCTACTACGGGCTTTTTGTTTTGATAGATTTTATTGTCTCCATAATAGCTTTCAGGATGGAGAAAGAGGATTATAGAAAATTGATTTACATCATTCCGCAGCGATTTATATGGCGGCAGCTAATGTATTACATTCTTTTTAAGGCTATCCGCAGAGCATTAAAAGGTGAGTTAAATGCCTGGGGCGATTTGAAAAGGACGGGAAATGTTAAGGGTGAAATGGTGGGAAACAAAGATTCTGAATTATCCTGATTCACTAATAGCGATGGGTTTGAAACCCATCGCTATTAGTGAATTGATGTTATACCTTTTCTATCAAACAAACAGCATAAGCAACAACGCCCTCTTGCCTTCCAATAAAGCCCAAGGTTTCGTTAGTTGTAGCTTTTATAGAAATATCGTCTTCATCAATACCTGCAGCGGCAGCTATGTTTTTCTTCATCTGGGGGATATGCGGATTGATCTTAGGCGCCTCCAGGCACACCATGGCGTCAATATTACCTATGCCCCAGCCTTTTTCTTTTAAAAGTTCAAGCACGTGTTGTAGCAACACCAGGCTGCTTATACCTTTCCAGCGGTTATCGGTGTTGGAGAAATGGAAGCCTATATCGCGCAGATTTGCAGCTCCTAACAGGGCATCGCAAATGGCATGCAGCAAAACATCAGCATCAGAGTGGCCGTAAGCTCCGGAGTGATGTTCCAGCTTAACTCCGCCTAAAATAAAGGGATGTTCGTCTTTTAACTGGTGTACATCAAAACCAAAACCAACACGTATTTTACCCATAATTACTTCGTACTGCCAAAGTTAATTCCAAGTGATATTCTGAGCGTATTGGCAAGGGGGCTGTTTTTTTGGTTCGCAGCCAGGTACGAAAAATCAAAGCGATAAATATCGTACTTAAGGCCAACACCCAGCGTAAGATACTGCCTGCCACCTTTTGATGGGTTTTCGTAGAAATAGCCGGCCCTTAAGGCAAACTGCTGGTTATACCAGTACTCCAAACCCGATGATATGCTTACTTCCTTCAGCTCTTCTTTAAAACCGCCCGGTGCGTCGCTAAATGAGCCGAAAATACCGGCAGGAACAGATACATCCGGGTCTTTACCCGAAATAATAAAGCCATTAGCATCGCGCAAAGGCGGCGATGGTACCAGTAGTTTGTTAAAATCAACAGTAGCGGTAAGCTGGCTGTAGTCATCAATGTTCCAGGTATCTGCAACGCCTAATTTTAAATTGGTAGGCAAAAAGTAGGATGGCCCGGCCTCAGCATATTTAACCTTTGTGCCTATGTTAGATATGTTTGCACCGAAAGAGAAGATACCATCGGTACCAAACTGTTCCATTGGTTTTTTATAGAACATGGATATATCGGCCGCAAAAGCGTTTGCAGGTTTGATACCCTGCGTGGCCCCGGTAGAAAACGAGGCGTTTGAAAGATCTGAATGGATAAAACGCATGGTTAATCCCAATGAGAAGTTATCGCCAAACTTACGGGCCAGCGAAGCATCTATCGAATACTCGTTGGGGCGGTAAGTGCCTTGGTTAAGCTGGTTATTATCTACTAATTGTATGGCACCCAAATTAAAATATCTAACTGACGCGCCTATAACATTCCGGTCATCCAGTTTGTGTGCAAAACTAAGGTATGACAAACTCACATCGGGTACTAAACGCCTCAACCAGGGGCTATATGAAGCGGCGATGGCAAAGTCGTTGTCGATAAAAGCGAGTTTAGATGGGTTCCAAAAATTTGAATTGGCATCAGCTGATATGGCTGCACCCGCCTCGCCCATTGCGCCCGAGCGCGAATCAGGGGCGATATTTAAAAAAGGCACCGCCGTAGGAATTGCGCCGTAACCGCTGCCATCGGTATTGGTTTGTGCACTTGCGGGAAGTGCCGTAAGCAGGTATAAAACCGCTATCCCACCTATAAAAAACTTCATTGATCTGCAGATTTAAATAAACGGATAAATATAACGGAATTAAATGCTACCCACCTAACAAGATTTTTTTTATTCTAATTACAGCATTTGCAACATCTTATGCTTAAATAGCGTTAAAATCGCTGCATATAAAAGTCAATAAGTTGTGGCAAAATTTTTGATTAGCTTTTTACTTTAAAATAATTAAATTTACCCCTATAATATATTTATTAATTTTGTGCCCTATATCTATATATAACGTAAGAAATATGAAATTACTTTTTACTCGTACTGCTTTAGTGCTGTTGGGTGTTACAATGTTAGCGAGCAGCTGTAGTAAACAACGGTCAGAAAAAACGGGTATTCCTTATAACGACAAAAAGTTTGGTTACCAAAAATTCAGACAAACCCACCCGGCTCCGGGCCCGGGCCTTGTTGCTATTGAGGGTGGTACGTTTGTTTTAGGTGGCAGTGCCGATCAGGATGTTACTTTTGATTATAACAATGTACGCAGAAGGGTAACCATTCCTGCGTTCTATATGGACGAAGCGGAAGTTTCTAACCAGGATTGGTTGGATTATCTTGCATGGATAAGGATGACCTTCCCTACTGACAATGAATATTATTACAATGCGCTGCCTGATACACTGGTTTGGCGCAGCCCATTGGCATACAATGAGCCTTATGTAAATAATTATCTGCGTCACCCGGCATTTCAGGATTATCCTGTTGTTGGTGTAACGTGGGAACAGGCTCAGGAATATTGCCAATGGCGTACAGATCGTACGAATGAGTTTATTTTACAGGAAAAAAAGATTTTAGTAAACCCACGTGCAAAAAAAGGTGCCCCGGCAGCTGTTGCCAATACGGCTAACGGCGGTACTACAGATTCGCAAACCCCTTTTAATACCGACTTGTATCTGAATAACCAATACAGAGGGACAGGTATTGATGGAAAAGGTATGCCAAGAAACCTGAATGCTAACGATGGGAACAAAAAGTCGGTAAGGCCGGTGCGTGTGGAAGATGGGATATTAAAACCTGCTTACCGCCTGCCTACAGAAGCAGAATGGGAATACGCGGCATTATCACTTAATGGTAATACTCAGTTTGAAAATATTGATGACGGCAAAGTTTACCCATGGAACGGATTGGGTGTGCGCTCGGCAGCAAAAGCAACCCGTGGTTTAATTATGGCCAACTTTAAACGTGGCAATGGCGATAACGCGGGTGTTGGTGGATATTTGAACGATAAAGCATTTATTACTGCCCCGGTACGGTCATACCAACCGAATGATTTTGGTTTGTATAACATGGCAGGCAATGTTAACGAGTGGGTTGAAGATACTTACCGCCAGATGTCGTTTGAAGATGTTGACGCTTTTAACCCTTTCAGGGGAAATCAATTTGCTGACAAGCGTTTGGCCAACGCAAGTACCGGCCAATACGCCAAGGATAAATACGGACGCCCTATAAAGGATCCGGCAAAAGCTGCTAAAAAAATGACCTACGCCGAGTTGATAGCTTCGCAACGTGCTGATAGCGCTGCTAACGCGGCCACGGCTCCGGGCAGGCAGCCTGTGGCAAATAATCCAACTACTCAAGGTGTTCCGTTTGTGGTTAAAGATCCTTTGGCCGGCAAACCTTACAACGCCGATGCACGGGGTTTCCGAGACAGTGTAAATGTTAACCTATATGGCATAACCACCTTGGTGAATGACCGCTCTAAGGTTTACAAAGGTGGCTCATGGAATGACCTGGCTTACTGGTTAAACCCGGCCACCCGCCGTTTTATGGACCAAGGTGACGCCAGCGCCGAAGTTGGTTTCCGTTGCGCAATGGATCTGGTTGGTGCCCCGGAAATTAATCCGAATGGAAAGCCACATTTTAGCGTAAAGAAATCTAAAGCCGGCAGATAGAATATTCCCTCAGTGGAAGAGATAATATAAAGGCCCGAATGGTTAAACACCATTCGGGCCTTTATATTAATTGTCTATCCCGTTTTCAAGATTGATATCTATTTTCCTGGCGAACTTAATTACTGAATTCAAAGAAAATCGTATTTTTACTCAATCTTATCACGTTCATTTAATTAGTTCAGCGCATTATATGAAGCCTTTTTTCTATCTCCTTATAGTTTTTGCGCTATTTTTCAGCGGTTGCAAAAAAAGCTCTCATGATGATCCGAATTCGCCCGACTCTTTATCTTTCAAAATAATTGAACAAAAAAAAAGCAACGATAACGTTGTTACAATATCCTGGTCTACTCCTTTTGGAGCTGCTGCCGGCGCTGACATAACTTATAAAGTAAGCTTAAATGGTGTAGTACTGGGCACGGTAAAAAATAATTCTTACATCTTTAATGATATTTTAGCTACTAAAACCTACACCGGAGAAATAACAGCCATAGTTAATGGCGTGGAAAAAAAACTTGATTTTAAAATTGAGAAAGAAAACTCGTTCATATTTACCCATACACTTCGCGATCGCTTTAGTTGCTATACAACTACCGGTTATTATGTGTGGAGTAAGCATAAACTGGAAGCATCCGCAGTGGTTATATCTAATGATACTTTATTTGTCTATTCTGTTGACAACTCAATCACCAGGGGCACCCTTTATGCATTAAATATTAAAACAGGCGCAACGTTTTGGTCTGTGCCAAGTAAGTCAGAGAGATCCGTAAAGCAATTTTTTTATAATAAAGGCATACTTTACGAAATACATACGAATGCAGTTTTTGCAATTAATTCAACCAATGGGCATGAAATTTGGAAGAGTGAATTTATTTCTGAAAGCTATAACTTTGCTATAGATAACGATATTTTGGTGTCAGCCAACCCTAACACAAGCCATAACAGCACCTTAATTTCTTACGACGTTAAAAATGGTAGGGAAATATGGCGTTATCCCGCGGGCTATGAGTCTCAATTAGGCAATCCATATATTAAAGACGGCATTGTCTATATAGTACATACTTACCCAACAGGCGATTATTTTCATCCATACACAAGTAGCTTATGCGCTTTTGAGGGAAAAACAGGGGTAAAAAAAGTAGTTTACAATTTCCCCGAAAAATTAGGAGCCTACCCTGTGGCATCAAGGCCGCTGGTAATTGGCAATGCTGTTTTTTTTCCTGTAGGTAGTGCTAATGGTTATGAGGATAAATTATATGCGGTAGATAAAAATACCGGTGCTCTATTATGGAAGATACCTATGATCTACGGAGGTTTAGGTGGTAATTCAGATTTATTTGTGTATGGTACAGGGGGAACTGATTGGTTAACAAAGATTGATATTACAACAGGGAAAACCTTGTGGGATGCTGCATTGTTGGGCAATGCGGTGATTACCGCTGATAAAATTTATTCTTTAAAGGCAAGTACATGGGATGAGGAATCTCATTTTATAAAAACTTACTCCACATCGTCGGGGCTGATTGATGCTACTTCGGATCCGAATATAAATGCCACCAATGGTTTAATTCTGCTTATAAATAACGTTCCGTATTACTAGTAATTGTAAACAATTTAAGCCATTTGCTTGCTACTCCACCGACACAGTCAGCCCCTCTTGCTGCAAAATTTTCCGATAGATCTCCATCTCTGTAAAAGAACCTTCTAAAACAGCGCACTTACCTTCATTATGTACTTTCCAGGCTATTTTGCCCGCTTGCCCTTCAGTGTAATCAAGGTACTTCATCATACAATGTATCACATGGTCAAAGGTGTTAAAATCATCGTTCCATAATATTAAACGATGCATTTCTTTTAATCCGGCCAGGAGTTCTTCCAGCGTAAAGGTTTCTTCTTTTGTTTGGGTGGACATGCGGGGAGCAAATTTACTCAAAAACCATAAAAAACCCGCATTAAAACGTATTCTTCCACATCATGCTCTCAACAGGGCGTGTTGATGGATTAGTATACTTAGCGTTGGTCTTCTGGCTATAGCTGGTTTCAACATCACCCTCAACTACAAAATAAATAAGCTGCCCTATCGGCATTCCCGGATAAACACGCACGGGCTGTATGCACGATATTTCAAGTGTCCAGGTGTTGCAAAAGCCCACATCGCCTTTACCGGCTGTGGCATGTATATCAATACCCAAACGCCCCGTGCTTGATTTACCCTCTAAAAACGGAATATGTTTATGGGTTTCTGTATACTCCATGGTTACCCCCAAATACAGGGTATTAGGTTGCAAAACAAAGCCTTCTTTAGGTATTTCAAAAGCATCTATCTCGTTATGCATTTTAGCATCTAACATGCGGTTGCGGTAGGTAGCCATGTGCTTGCCTAAATGCACGTCGTATGAGTTTGAACCGAGACATTCCTGTTTAAAAGGCTCAATTACAATGTTTCCGTTGTCAATTTCCTCAAGAATACGTTTGTCTGATAAAATCATTGGGAGAAGGTTGATTGCGCGCTTAAAATTAGAATTAATTAACATAAGTTTGCCATGCTTTTTGCAATTTTACTTTATGGCTATAGCATACCGCCAACGGATTGATGATGATACTGAGTTTGCGCTCTGGAAGATTGAGGAACAAGCCGATGAGCTATACCAACAGCTGCAACTTAACACAGACGAAAAGGCTTTTGTAGAAGGCATAAGTAACGGTAAACGCCACCTGCACTGGCTTGGCACCCGTGTTTTACTACGTAAAATGCTTAATACCGAAGAGTACATAGACTGCCGGATTGATGATCATGGCAAGCCTTACTTATTTACATTGCCCTACCACATCTCTTTAAGCCACTCTTTTGATTATGCTGCTGTAATGATAAGCCGTAAAAGCCCTGTTGGTATTGATGTGGAACAGATAAAAGAAAAGGTGGAGCGCATTGCCCATAAATTTATGCGCCCGGCCGAACTTGACTTTATTGAGCCGCAACATAAAATTGAACAACTATATGTTTGCTGGTGCGCTAAGGAAGCTATATATAAATGCTATGGGCAACGCGAGGTATCGTTTGTAGACAATATTCTATTGCAGCCATTTAATTTTGAGGAGAAAGGATGGGTTGATGCCAACCTTAAAAATGAAGATGTTGATCTGAGCTACACAGTGGGCTACCTGCAATATGAAGACTACATGATAGGGTACGTAAAGGGATAAGTGATGAAGAATAACAACGTTGAGGTACAGGACTGGGGACTGATAGATTATAAAGCAGCCTGGGATAAACAGGAAGCTATTTTTGCTGATACCATTGCTATAAAAACTGCCATACGCAACAGAACAGCTTTATTAACAGCCGATGAGGAGCACCAGGATATAACACCTAATTATCTGATCTTTTGCGAGCATCCGCATGTTTATACGTTAGGGAAAAGTGGTAAGGCTGAAAACCTGCTACTTGATGATGCCGGATTAGAAGAAAAGCATGCCAGCTTTTACCCCATTAACCGCGGTGGTGATATTACTTATCACGGGCCGGGGCAATTGGTATGTTATCCCATATTAGACCTGGATAATTTTTTTACAGACATACATTTATACCTGCGCAAACTGGAGGAGGCCATCATACTTACTTTGGCTGATTATGGGCTGACTGCCGGACGTTACTCGGGCTATACCGGTGTTTGGTTTGATGCCGATAACGAACGTGCCCGCAAAATATGTGCTATGGGTGTACGCTGCAGTCGCTGGGTTACCATGCACGGGCTTGCGCTAAATGTTAACAGTAGTTTAGATTATTTTAAAAATATTGTTCCCTGCGGGATAGACGACAAAGCGGTAACATCCCTGCAAAAGGAATTAGGCCGCGATGTAGATATAAAAGAAGTCCAACAAATACTGCAACAGCATATTGCTAAGTTGTTTGATATGCTATTGGTGTTCGCTTAAGAGTGGCATCAAACGTTCCTATGGAACGAAAATGTAGTATCATCCCGGTGGGGCATGTGGTTTAGTGAAGGAATTTGCTAAATCAATGCGTCATAGACGCAAAAGGTCGGTAGAGAATGTTAAAAAGACACATGCATGCCGTAGGTATGCAACCTAAGTGGCGTACCCATGGCACGCTTTTCTCTCCAGCTATTTTTCTACCGACCTTTTAACTCCTACGGAGTTTTTTACCTTAATGACATCTAAAAAAAACTTTTTTTAAAAAATGTTTGTTTATCTTTGACAAGTGTCGTAAATTTGATGACAGATGACAAAGCCATGAGTAAAGAAAAGAAATATCCAACCTTTGATGATGACTCCTTTAATCTGGCCAATATGGTTAGAGAGGGTGTACCGTATCCTTATTTCACCAGGCTTTCTACTCAAATTAATTTTGGTTTCGAGGAGTGGTCATCCTACCTACATCTTTCTGAACGTACTATTCAGCGGTATAAAAAGGAAAAGAAATCTTTCGATCCTATCTACTCTGAAAAAATATTACAAATTGAACAGCTCTATAAAAAAGGCATTGATGTTTTTGGCGTAGCCGATAACTTTTATACCTGGATGGATACCAAAAGCGTTGCCCTGGGTGGTATAAGGCCCAAAGATATGCTGGATACCTCTTTCGGTATTAACCTTATTTATGATGAGTTAGGGCGCATTGAACACGGCATATTTGCATGATTGTTTACCGGCTTAGCAAGCAGGCATATATTAATGATCTGTCGGGCTACGGCGCCGAAAAAACCGGCGGCCGCTGGAACAGCAAGGGCGTACCCATGTTGTATACGGCAGCATCGCGCGCCTTAGCTGTGGTTGAGATAGCCGTTCATGTCCCTTTTGGTATTATCCCTACTGATTACTACCTGGCGACAATTGAAATACCTGATAAAGTAAGCATTCCCCGGGTAGAAATTGCCGACCTGCCCGCTAACTGGAACACTAATCCTTTTATAAAAACAACGCAGTTAATAGGCGACGGATTTATTAAAAGCAACAAGCACTTAATGGTACAGGTACCATCGGCAACAGTTAGCGGCGATCATAATTACCTTATTAATCCTCGCCATCCCGATTTTAAAAATGTGCGCATTAGGAGTATTGACGCTTTTGAGTTTGACTCCCGGCTGTTTAAGAAATAAATCTTGCCCTCTTTAGCATCCGTTACAACATAGTTTTCGTATTATAGGTTAGGGGCTTTTTATGAAAACGATTCCTTTACTATTACTCTCGATTGCCACATTAACGGGATGCGCTAAAAAAAGCGAGTTTAACAACACGCCCGGCCCTGGTGGTGTGTATATAAATCTATCTGCAAAATACCTGGCTTTGGGCGATTCTTACACTATTGGACAATCAGTCCCGCTTGATATGTCTTTTCCCTACCAACTGGCGCGGTTGCTTGGCCAGGCACCGGCAAATAATCCTGACATTATTGCTACCACGGGATGGACAACAAACAACCTGATAAATGCCATTGACCAAAGTGGTGTGCAGAATAAAAAATATGACATTGTTACGCTGCTTATTGGTGTTAACGACCAATACCAGGGCATTAGTACTACTATCTACAGCAACAATTTTAGCAAGTTACTTAATACTGCCATATCGTTTGCCAACAATAAGGTTAACCGGGTTTTTGTAATTTCTATACCCGATTACAGTGTTACCCCTTTTGCGGCGTATGCTAACAGAGATAAGATAGCCTCAGAAATAGATCAATTTAACGCCATAAATAAACAAATAACACAGGCCGCGGGCGTTACTTATCTTAATATAACTGATATCTCCCGAACAGCCACAACACAACCTGATCTGATTGCCGGTGATGGTCTGCATCCATCAGCTAAAATGTATGGTCTGTGGGTGCAAAGGCTTGAACCATTGGTAAGATCTGCGCTATCGCAGTAAAAAATTGCTGTTGCAAAGAATCTCAAAAAAGCACCAATTTTAACATTTTATAATTAGTTTATAATCAGTAGCCTATATAGAATTTACAGCTAACTTTTCTGACGAATAAGTCTGTTGCAAAGTGTTGCATGTGAAAATACTAACTATTTACCAATCAGTCATTTATGAAAAATTACTGTTACAAGTGTTGCATCTGTTGCTTATATTTTCTGCAACACCTGCGTTAACGGTCTTAAAAGGACATTAGTAGAAAACAGCAATAACCTAACACTCCGGTAAGCTCAACGGGATGTTGATAGCAAGGCCGCCATCAGATGTTTCTTTGTATTTAACGTTCATGTCCTGCGCGGTTTGCCACATGGTTTTAACAACAGCATCCAAACTTACTTTGGCTTTATCCGGGTTACTTTGCAAAGCCAGTTGCGATGCTGTTATCGCTTTTATGGCACCCATGGTATTGCGCTCAATGCAGGGCACCTGCACCAGGCCACCTATTGGGTCGCAGGTCATGCCTAAGTGGTGCTCCATTGCTATCTCTGCCGCCATCAATACCTGCCGCTGAGAGCCACCTAAACGCTCTGTAAGCGCTGCCGCCGCCATTGCCGATGATACACCTATCTCAGCCTGGCAACCGCCCATAGCGGCGGATATGGTGGCTCCCTTTTTGAAGATACTGCCAACCTCTGAAGCGGTGAGTAAAAACTTAATAATGTTGTCATCATCAAACCCATCGCAAAACGCGATATAGTATTGCAGCACCGCCGGAATAACCCCCGCCGCTCCGTTAGTGGGCGCAGTAACTACCCTGCCGAACGACGCGTTCTCTTCATTAACCGCCAACGCAAAACAGCTTACCCAATCCAATATATTATGAAAGCTGTCGCCGGTTTTCCTGATGGCGCTTACCCATTCTTCGTAGTTAGTATAGGTGTTGCTGCCTATCAGGCGTTTATTCAGCTCGGCGGCGCGGCGGGCTACGTTGAGGCCGCCCGGCAGGTAACCTCCTGAATGGCAACCGCGGTACATGCATTCGGCCATTACCTTAAAAATTCTCAGCACACCATCGCGGGTTTCCTTTTCGCTGCGCCAGGCCAGCTCGTTTTCCATCACTACATCGGATATCTTGAGACCTGTTTTTATACACCAGTGCAGCAGGTTAGCCGCGGTGTCTATTGGGAATGGTAAGTCAACTTCCGGCCTTGAGCTCCCTTGCTGCCCTTCTGTAACCACAAACCCGCCACCTATTGAATAGTAGGTTTGGGACATGGCTTTGCCATTGGTTAACAGCGCCTGAAAAGTTACGGCGTTAGGATGAAAAGGAAGGCTTTCGTTATAAAGGAACAACAGGTCATTTTCAAAAGCAAACGGAATTTGCTTTGTGCCGCCAAGTAACAACTTGTGGTCGGATTTGATCCGGCTTATTTCCTCCTCTATTTTATCAACGGGGAAGGTAACGGGGTCAAATCCACTAAGGCCCAGTAAAATCGCAATATCCGTTCCGTGGCCATGCCCGGTTTTCGCCAGTGAGCCATAAAGCAATACTTTAACTTCACTAACCAGTGAAAAAGCACCCTCTCTTTGAAGCAGCTGCACAAATTGCTGCGCCGCACGCCATGGCCCAAGTGTATGCGAACTTGACGGACCAATGCCCACCTTAAACATATCAAATACCGAAATTTGCTCGCGTTGCATAGCCGCAATTTACGGATAATAAGGCGTTTTACCTTCCTGTTTGTACCGCTATAAGTAGGTTTGGATTTAATTTTTTTTATATTGCAGTTAATATTAACCCTTAACTTATTAAACCCTTTTATCTTATCCAATTATGAACGATTACGATTACTCTTCGGGCACGGCTGATGGTGGCCTTGTAGCTTTAGTTTTTGGTGCCCTGTTAATTCCACTACTGGTCATTTGGGTCATTACCGTTATTGGCATGTGGAAAACGTTTGAAAAAGCAGGCAAACCGGGCTGGGCAGCCATCATCCCAATTTACAATTACATTGTAATGCTCGAAATTATTGGTAAACCTATATGGTGGATAATTTTGCTGTTATTACCTTGTGTTAATATCGTTATTGCGGTTTGGGTAATTAACTTATTGGCTAAAAGCTTCGGTAAAAGCGAAGGCTTTACCATCGGTCTTTTATTTTTCCCTTTTATATTTTATCCAATTTTAGGATTCGGCAGTGCCACTTATCAAGGTCCGTCAGCCAAAGAAGCACAACCGGTAAATTTCCCTCAAGATCCATTTAATACCACGCCTCCACAGGTTTAATGGCAATAATATCTGCCATAATTATATCCCGCAGTCAACCACTTTTTATCAGCTGGCTGCGGGATCATTTGTTACCTTGTCCGTTTAAATATATCACCGGTTTGGATTGCCCGGGCTGCGGTTTTCAGCGTTCATTGCTGGCGCTCGTGCAGGGGAATTTAAGCGAAAGCTTTCGCCTCTACCCCCCAACAATTCCCCTATTGCTTTTTTTTCTCTACGGAATTGCCGACAGGTTTTTTAAGCTGGATAATGAGAAAGGACTGGTAAAAAAAAGCTTGTTTATTGTAGTTGGATGGGTAATACTGATTAATTACGGAATAAAGTTATGGTATATTGCTCACGATAGATCCCCGGCACTGGCTGCTGCTATAATGTGATTGTAGTCTTTAATAAGGGTTTGTAAAAACCGCATATCATCCATATTCGTCTCAACGTTTAATACCGTTTTTAGCTTGGTGGCTGTATTGTATAGCAAAACGCCGTTGCCGGATTGTATGTAATTTAACAGCACTTCATGTATCAGGGCGATATCCTTATCAGTTAACTGCGCCGCTTCAGGAAAAACTGTTTTGTATCCTTCTTCTTCGGGCGGCGTAAATGCAATATCTTTCATCTTAGTGTTTGGGCTGGTTCTTATCAAGGTGGTGCCGGCTACCATATCGCCAACGCGTTGGTTCTTCTCGCTTACCGCTGCTGATATCAACCCGCAAAGACTCGCGGTAAGCGAAAAATCAACGATCCGGAACAACCATCGAAGCATATACTGACCAACAGACGGCCGTCCGCCATCCAGACTGATCACTTTAATCTTCATTATCTTTTTCCCGATGCTTTGGCCGTTCATAAAAATTTCACAAAGCAAATCGTAAAAAACATACAGGATGCCAAAAATGGCAATCATTATACCAACACCAACGCCTTTAAAGTCGTTACTGCCCAAACTTATGGTTATAGCGGCAGCGACAATGACTATGATAAACAACAATCCATCAAGCAGACGTGCCAATATGCGTGGGCCCACTCCCGCTATTTCATAGTCGATGTCGATGTTTTGTGATGTTGTGATACGGATGGTTTGCATTGTGGTTTTTTTTATTAGCTGAATATTCAATAAATAGTTGAATGATACAAATTTTGTAGCTATTTTAACCCTGCCAATTGATTATTAATGCGGGAACCTTTATTTGTTAAACAAAACTCGGCTAAATGGAAAAGCTTTGAAATCGAGCCATCCAATGATCCCGATGTACTGGCCGACCGCTTTATTCAGATAACGGATGATCTGGCCTTTGCCAAAACCTTCTATCCCGATTCAAAAACTACTGCTTACCTTAATGCACTGGCAGCGGGCCTGCACCAGTCCATCTATAAAAACAAAACCGAAAAGGGCAACAGGTTTATTTCCTTCTGGAAATATGAGTTACCCTTAATATTTTACACCTATCGTAAGGAGTTATTGTACGCTTTTGTATTCTTCTTTATTTTTTCGCTGATGGGAGCACTGTCGGCAAAATACGATGATAGCTTTGTGCGAATTATTATGGGCGATAGTTATGTAGATATGACGGAGGCCAGCATTGCAAAGAACGACCCATTTGCGGTTTACAAACAGGAAAACGAGTTTTTGATGTGGCTGACTCTTGGTAGCAATAACGTTTACGTAGCGCTCAAAACGTTTGTTTGCGGCATATTTGCCTCGGTAGGCACAATATATATGCTGTTTGTAAACGGCATTGTGCTTGGATCCTTCCAGTATTTTTTCTTTAGTAAAAATCTGGGCATGGCATCTGTTTTGGTTATATGGATACATGCCACCATTGAAATATCATCCATAATTATTGCAGGCGCGGCGGGGTTGGTATTGGGCAATTCTATACTTTTCCCGAAAACATTTTCACGCATTGAATCTTTGAAACGAGGCGCTAAAGACGGTATGAAAATAGCCATAGGCATTGTGCCTTTGTTTATTGTTGCCGCCTTTTTAGAAAGCTTTATAACCCGCCATACCGAAATGCCAATGTGGTTAAGTGTGTCTATTCTGGCCTCTTCATTAATTTTTATTATCTGGTACGTAATTTTATATCCTAAAAAACTATCTAAACCTAAACACACTTACTAATGAAACAACCCAATATTGAATTGGATAAGGTTCGCGACTTCAGTG
Source organism: uncultured Mucilaginibacter sp. (assembly GCF_946479965.1). The sequence continues at coordinate 36,092 of NZ_CAMLHX010000009.1, forward strand.
CGATCATCAATGATTCGTTTATGTTTTTGCGGCAAAACTTTAAGCCGCTGCTACGCAGCTTTTTTACCTTTTGTGGGTTTTTTATTGTAGCATCAATTATTGCAAACATTGCTCATCAATTAAAAATGCATGAGTTTATGATCGAAAACGGCCTGCCTTCTCTCCCATCAACCCGAATTTCTAATTATTTTCAAACTTGGGGTATAGAGGCCGCGCTGTCTGTATTATTTATGTTGTTGAGCTATACCGCTATAGCTGTAACTGTGCTATCCTACATCACCATTTATAAGGAGAAGGGCAACGTAGCGCCTACAAACGAAGAAATATGGGGATATTTTAAATACTATTATTTGAAAATAATAGGCTGCGCGATACTTAACGCTATTATAGTATTTATAGGAGCCGTATTCTGTTTCATTCCAGGGATATGGTTATATCCCATAATGGCGCTTACCGCGCCTATTATGATCATTGAAAACACCACCTATGGTTACGCGTTCAATCAAAGTTTCAGGTTGATAAAAGATAATTGGTGGGTAACGTTTGGGGCTATATTTATTATGGGTATAATAGTAGGGATATCCGGTGCTATAGTTAGCATACCAGCTGCATTATGGAGCCAGCTCTCAATATTACTCCACTTGCCCGGAGGCAAAATTGCGACTGTTCTGAGCAGTATATTAAGCCACGTGGCTTTGGTGTTTTATATATTACCTGTTGTCACTATCGCCCTTTGTTATTTCAGCCTTAACGAGCAAAGAGAAGGGACCGGCTTAATGGCAAGGATAAACCAGATAGGCGAAAACAAAAACGACGATAACTTACCCGCGGAAGAGTATTAAAATGCTTCGTTGTTTTTATATAACCGTAATATTTATAGCGATGCATACGGGCATGGCTTTTTGCGCCAAACCTGAAAAGGTGGCAAAAAAGCCCCTGGTTGTAAGTTATGATAGCCTGGATGTCAGCAAAAGAGGTTTTGACCAACCCGCTATAGAAAAATACCGACAACAGGAAGAGTTTCAATATGATGATGCCTATGTGGGTGAATCGCTCTGGGACCGTTTTAAGAGATGGTTTTGGAGTTTATTTGACAATACCGATACAAGCATACTTGGTACAGCAATACAATACCTATTAATAACTTTAGGAATTGGCGGCATTGTATTCCTTATTATGAAACTGGCGGGAGTTGACCCCATTAAAGCAATAAGAGGAAATTCAGCTTCTGCCGCCTTACCTTACAGCGAATATTCAGAGAATATCCATGAAATTAATATGGATGATGAGCTTGAAAAAGCTGTTAACGTGCGCAATTACCGCCTTGCCGTGAGGTTGCTTTATTTAAAAAGTTTGAAGCAGCTAAATGACGCGGGTTTAATACATTGGGAAATTAACAAAACCAACAGCGACTATAGCAACGAGCTGCAGGATTTTGACCAGCGGCTGGCGTTTAACCTGTTAACCCGTCAGTTTGAATATATATGGTACGGCGAATTCAATATTGACGCGGATGTTTTTGGGCGGATAAGTAATTTGTTTAAAGATTTTAAAGTTAAGCGCTAATGAAGGACTTTAAGATCTATATAACAATAGGCAGTGTGTTGTTGATTATTTACCTGATAATTCAGTACAACAAACCCGCACCGGTTAACTGGCAGTCTACTCTGGCATCTGCTGATAAAATTCCGTTTGGCACATACGTACTTCGTAAACAATTGAATGACATTTTTCCGGATGCAAAGGTTAGCAACACCAATCAGTCTGTATATAATTTCTTCCGCAGGCAGATAAAACCGGGCAACTATATTATCGCCGCAAAATCGGTCAATATATCTAAGGCTGATTTTGAGCAGATGGTGAAGTATATAAAAGCGGGCAATAACATTTTCATCACTGCTTTCAGCTGGAATGGCGCAATTGCCAATAAGCTAAAGTTAAGCACAGCAATTGAGGACGATGCTGCTAAAACAGCAATTAACTTTGCCAATAAAAAGCTAAGACAATCACACTATTATAAGTTTGATAAGGATATAAGCGCCCAGTATTTTGACAGTTACGATACGGCCAGGGCAACTATAATCAGCTTTAACAAAGCCGGCAAGGCCAACTACCTGCGTTACCGTTTTGGCGAGGGTAGCTTATTGCTTTGCGCCAACCCGGAGCTTTTTACCAACTACAGTTTGCTAACATCGCAAGGAGCAGATTACGCGTCAAAAGCGCTGTCGTATCTCCCCGCTCACGACAATATTTACTGGGACCAGTATCAAAATCATGATATTGAAATCGATGGTTCGCCTTTAAGGGTTTTCTTTAAAAGCCCGGCATTACAATGGGCCTATTATCTGAGTTTGTTTGGTTTAACCTTATTTGTTTTGTTTGAGATAAAAAGGCGGCAGCGCGTTATCCCAATAATTACGCCTTTAAAAAACACTACAGTTGATTTTGTTGAGGTTGTTGGAAAAGTTTATTACGAAAAACGCGATAACCTCAACATCGCCCATAAAAAAATATTATACCTGCTTAGTTTTCTGCGCGAGCAATACCAACTTAAAACTACCAGCCTCGACAATGAATTTATTGAAAGCGTAGCATGGAAAACAGGCGCTGATACCGCTTTTGTGCAGGACCTTGTTGGCTACATTAACTACATTGCCCAGCAAAGCAACGTAACAGACAAAGAACTTATTGAATTGAACCACCTTATCGAGAAATTTTATCAAAAAATATGAGCACCATGGACGATGAAATATTTGAACAAAGAACAGACTTAAGCAAACTGAGCAACGCGGTTGCGCAAATAAAAGAAGCCATAGGTCAAATTATAGTAGGGCAGCATGATACCATAGAGCTTATTATAGCTGGTATTTTAGCTGATGGGCACCTGCTTATTGAAGGAGTACCCGGCGTAGCCAAAACTTTAACCGCTAAGCTGATAGCCAAAACCATTAACGCGCAATACTCCCGTATTCAGTTTACGCCCGACCTGATGCCGTCGGACGTTTTAGGAACATCTATTTTTAGTCCGAAAAGTAACGCTTTTGAGTTTAAGCGTGGGCCCATTTTCGGGAACATTATCCTGATAGACGAGATCAACCGCTCACCTGCCAAAACGCAGGCAGCGCTGTTTGAGGTGATGGAGGAACGGCAGGTAACCATTGACGGGCAAACCTACCCAATGCAGGAACCTTTTATAGTACTGGCCACACAAAACCCTATTGAACAGGAAGGCACCTACCGCCTGCCGGAGGCCCAGCTTGACCGCTTTTTGTTTAAAATTGAAGTGCGATATCCGACGTTGGAAGATGAAATAGCTATACTTACGCAACAGCATCAGCAAACCCCTGCTGAGCAGTTGACCCACATAGCCCCCGTACTTTCTGTTGAAGACATTGTAGCCCTGCGTAAACAAGTTAAAGGCCTGCACGTTGAACCGAAACTGCTTGAATTTACCGCCAAAATAATACACGAAACCCGCAATAATAAATCTATTTATCTGGGCGGTTCACCAAGAGCGTCGTTAGCTATTATTAACGCGTCAAAAGCATTGGCGGCTATAAAGGGGCGCGATTTTATTACGCCTGATGATATCATCGCTACAGCCATACCTGTATTAAGGCATCGTATCATGCTAACGCCCGAGAAAGAAATGGAAGGGCTTACGCCGGATGATGTTATCCATCAAATAATTAAAAAGATAGAAGTACCCAGATAAACTTAGGTGTGAAAAAATTCTTCAGCAGGTTTTATACTGATCTGTTTTTAACCAACAGATTGTTCATTGCCATTGCGGCTGCAGTGGTATTGTTTATGCTGTCGTTCTTTTTTCCGTGGCTGGGTGTAGTTCCGCAATTGTTTTTCTGGGCTTTTGTTGTTGTGCTTTTGGTGGATATTATCCTATTGTATCGCACACCTAAAGGCGTATTTGCCCGCCGCCACGCACCCGAGCGGCTAAGCAATAACGACGACAACTTGCTTGGCGTATACATTGAAAACAACTATCCTTTTGCTGTTAACGTGGGTATTATTGATGAGATCCCGTTTCAGTTTCAGAAACGCGACGTGTGGTTTAAGACCCATTTGCAACCGCGCGAAAACAAAGTATTAAATTATATTCTGCAACCCCGCAAACGCGGTGAATATGATTTTGGCACTGTAAGGATATATGTAAGCTCTACGTTGGGCTTACTTACCCGCAGATACAATTTTGAGCAGGCTCAAATGCTGCCGGTTTACCCATCGTTTTTGCAAATGCGGAAGTACGAGCTGATGGCTATATCCAACCGCCTGAGTGAGTTCGGCATTAAAAAGATACGTCGGCTGGGGCACAGTCTTGAATTTGAGCAGGTGAAAAATTATGTGCCCGGCGATGATTACCGGGCCATCAACTGGAAGGCAACGGCAAGGCAAGGGAACTTAATGACGAACTCTTACACCGATGAAAAATCGCAGCATGTGTATTGTGTGATAGATAAATCGCGGGTGATGAAGATGCCGTTTGAGGGTCTGAGTTTATTGGATTACGCCATTAACGCCAGCCTTATCCTTTTAAATGTGGCTATGAAGAAAGAGGATAAGGCCGGCCTGATAACGATAGCAGAAAAAAAAGGAACGGTTGTGCCCGCCGATAAACGCGCCAGCCAGCTTAATAAAATAATGGAAGCCTTGTATAAAGAGAAGACGCGGTACCTGGAAACCGACATGGGCCTGCTTTATACAACTATCCGCAGTGTATTAAAACAGCGCAGTCTGGTAGTTTTCTTTACCAATTTCGAAAGCTTGTCGGCGCTTAACCGCCAGCTGCCTTATTTAAAAAGGATAGCCAGGTTCCATTTGTTACTGGTTGTGTTTTTTGAAAATACGGAATTGAAAAAACTGAGCGAAGAACATGCGGAAGATGTAGAGGGTATTTACATAAAAACCATTGCCGAGAAAATGGCCTTTGATAAAAAGCTTATTGTAAAAGAACTTGCCAAACACGGCATTCAATCTATATTGAGCGCGCCAAAAGATCTGAACGTTAATACTATAAACCGTTATCTTGAAATAAAGGCCAGGCAGAAATTATGATCAGGTGCCTAAAAGCTTTACACCTGCAGCCTTTAGCCCCTTAATAATATTTTCCTGGAGCTCCATCTTAGTGGTCAAAAAATCGGCCGGCTTTACCCAAACGTTTACCGCAAATCTGATCGAGTCGACCTCCAGGGATATGATGCCTACCCTTATAGCAGGGTTGTTCAATACAGCCTTACTGGCCTTAACGGTATCTAAAATTATTTGCTTTACCTGGTCAATATCTACATTATAGCCAACCTTAACTTCAAAATCAAGCCTACGTTTACCTTCGCGGGTAACGTTTACTATTACCTCGTTAAATAGCTTGCCGTTGGGAATGATAACCGTTTTGTTATCAGCCGTGAGGAGAACGGTATAAAATATCTGTATGGAAGTTACCTTGCCATCCTGACCTTGAGCAACGATGCTGTCGTCGAGCTCAAATGGTTTTAACAACAATATAAGTACGCCGCCTGCAAAATTTTGGAATGTTCCTGATAAGGCTAAACCTATAGCTACCGTCGCCCCGCCAAGTATTGTGCTAACATTAATAATATTGATTTGGTTTATTGCCAGTACAGATACGATGAGTAAAACGTATAGCGCTGTTAACGACAGACTAAGAAAAAACGGTTGCAAAGAAGAGTGAACTTTCCGCCTGCTCATCCGGCCACGCAAACGTGTGCCTGTAAACTTAATTATCCGTAGGCCTATTAATAAAACTATTAAGGATAAAATGAATTTAATGCCGTGTTCTATTAGCCATCTATTGGCCTCGGCATAAAACGTGTGTAAATTGAAATCTTCTAGCTTCATGATCGAAGCACGAAGTTAATGAAAATTACCTTCCGTAAATAGTCACAAACAACTCGGGCACTTTAAACAGCACCCAGTCAACCAGCGTTGAGCGTACATGTCTTGTTGTTTGTGTTAAGCGTTTCATACTTAGATGTATTCAATTGTTGTGCCTCTTTTGGATATTTTAAATCCTGACACAAAAATAAGCGGCCCACTGGTCGTTTTTATAGAAAATTAATCATTTGATTAATGGATGACCGTCAGTTTACTCAGCGATGACTTTAACAATCGTATTAAAAACAAAACCCCTGTATGCAATAACATACAGGGGTTTGTATTGTATATCCCTCCTTTAAAAAGAAGCGAGGGGGCTATTACATCATGCCGCCCATACCGCCGCCGCCCATTGGCGGGCCACCGGCAGATGCTTCCTCAGGATCGTCAGCCAATACACACTCTGTTGTTAACAACATAGCGGCAATTGAAGCTGCATTTTCTAAAGCTATGCGGCTTACCTTAGTAGGGTCAATTACACCTGCGCCAATCAAGTTTTCAAACTTGTCGGTACGTGCATTGTAACCAAAATCTGCGGTGCCTTCTTTTACTTTCTGTACAATGATAGAACCTTCAATACCTGCGTTCTCGCAGATCTGACGTAATGGTTCTTCAATAGCGCGACGGATGATCTGGATACCAGTATTCTCGTCTTCGTTTTCACCTTTAAGGTCTGCTAAAGCAGCAACCGCACGGATGAAAGCTACACCACCACCTGCAACAATGCCTTCTTCAACAGCTGCACGGGTTGCGTGTAATGCGTCGTCTACACGGTCCTTTTTCTCTTTCATTTCAACCTCTGATGCGGCACCGATATATAATACAGCAACACCGCCTGATAATTTAGCTAAACGCTCTTGCAATTTCTCTTTGTCATAATCAGAAGTTGTAGCTTCCATCGATACAGAGATCTCATTGATACGGCCTTTTATAGCAGCTGCATCACCTTTACCGTTAATAATGGTTGTATTGTCTTTATCGATAGATATTTTTTCTGCCTGACCAAGGTCGCTCAGTTCAGCTGATTCTAATTTGATACCTTTCTCTTCAGATATAACAGTACCACCTGTTAAGATAGCAATGTCTTCAAGAATAGCTTTACGACGGTCACCAAAACCAGGAGCTTTAACAGCAGCTACCTTCAGTGAGCCGCGGATCTTGTTAACTACTAAAGTAGAAAGTGCTTCGCCTTCCAGATCTTCAGCTATAATTAACAATGGCTTGCCTGTTTGCACTTGTTTTTCAAGGATAGGAAGTATCTCTTTCATTGAAGAGATCTTCTTGTCGCAGATCAAGATATAAGGGCTTTCCAGTTCAGCTTCCATTTTGTCAGTATTAGTAACAAAATAAGCTGAAAGGTAACCGCGGTCAAACTGCATACCTTCTACTGTTTTAACTTCAGTTTCAGTACCTTTTGCTTCTTCAACAGTAATAACGCCTGCGGTACCAACCTTTTTCATCGCATCAGCAATCATTTCGCCAATCACCTCGTCGTTATTTGCTGATATAGACGCAACTTGTTTGATCTTGCTGAAATCATCACCAACATCTTGTTTTTGTCTTTTCAAATCGGCAACAACAACTTTAACAGCTTTGTCAATACCACGTTTCAAATCCATTGGGTTTGCGCCTGCCGCTACGTTTTTAATACCCGCAGTTACAATAGCCTGCGCCAAAACAGTAGCGGTAGTGGTACCGTCACCAGCCTGATCTGCAGTTTTTGATGCTACTTCTTTCAGCATTTGAGCACCCATGTTCTCAATAGCGTCTTTTAGCTCAATTTCTTTTGCAACAGTTACACCGTCTTTAGTTACAGCAGGTGAACCGAACTTTTTATCAATAATTACGTGACGGCCTTTAGGACCCAAAGTAACTTTTACTGCATTAGCCAGAATATCTACGCCTCTTTTTAGCGCGTCTCTTGCTTCAACGTTATATTTAACTTGTTTTGACATGTTTATTTAATTTTTGAATTAATGATTTATTGAATTACTGATTTTGGTATTGATAGATATGAATTCATTAATTCACTCCGTCAATAATTCAGTAATTAATTACAGAACTACGTAAATATCAGATTCTCTCATTATCAGGTAATCCTTACCGTCAATGGTAATTTCCTGACCGGCAAATTTGCCATAAAGCACTTTATCGCCTTCTTTAACTGACAACGGAATTAAGTTACCGGTTTGTTCGGCATATTTGCCGGGGCCTGTGGCTACAACTGTACCGTGTTGGGGTTTTTCCTGAGCAGTTTCAGGAATGTAAATACCTGATGCTGTTTTGGTTTCGGCCGGAGCAGCTTCAACTACCACCCTGTCTCCGAGAGGTTTGATGTTTAATGACATAATGTATACTATTTTTTAGTTTATATAAAAGTTTTACTTCGTGCTTGCTTTTACACATCAATTATGCCAAGCATCAAAAAAAATAAAAATTGGCACTATTGGCTGTTTTATTGTCAGTTTTATTCTATCAGGTTTTCAAGTATGACTCAAGTTTTAACGCAGTGTGTCATCATGACAGTTATATGATATAACAAAAAAAGGCTTTGGGGTTACCAAAGCCTTTTACTATGTTTTGATGAAACTTACTTCTTAGATGTATCAGTTGGAGTTGCCGGCGCAAGAGGCGAAGGCATTGTTGTAGCGGGTGCAGCTGTGCCGGGAGTAACCTCAAGTGACTTCTTTTGCTGCTCCTGATACTTGCTTGCAGTACCGGCCACAGGGCCATCTTTAGCAACAACGTTAATACCCAACGCCAGTACCATTAAGGTGATAGCTAATACCCACGTACCTTTTTCTAAAAAATCGCCTGTTTTTTGCACACCCATTAATTGTGATGAGCTTGAAAAATTTGATGAAAGACCGCCACCCTTAGGGTTTTGTATCAAAACGATAAGCCCAAGCAACGCGCATACTATCACTACCAGGATCACTAATACTATTAACATATCTTTATTAATTTATTTTATTTTCTAATTGTTCAATTTGGCCTGCAAAGTAAAGGCTTTTTTCCGGGAATTTCAACATCAATTTTTTGTATGTTGAAATGGCCTTGTGATACAGCATTTGCTCGGTATATATTTTGGCAAGCGTCTCGGTTACAAGTTCGTTCCGGTCTTCCGAGCTTTTCTTGGCTTTATTCTCGCTATTAAGCTTAACGCTGCTTGGATGCTTTATCTGCGGCTCTTCGTAAATAAATTTTTCAATTATCTTGTCGGCTTTTGTTTCGGCAGGCTGCGCGTCTGTTTTTGGCGGGATAACATTTAAATCGTTAACTACCGAGCTTACCGCAAATATGTTTTCAACATACTGCTGCTGCAGGTTATCTGCCACAGGCTGCTGCTTCTCTGCAGGGGCAACAGTTGCTGAATGGAATTTACCTTCATCTGCGAAGGGCTGGTAAGTAGCCGCGTGCTCTTTGCGGGTTTTATCCAACCACCACATAAAGCTGTAAGGCATCTTCTCGTCGTTATACCTTGAAACGTGCCGGCCTCCTTTGTTGGCTGGTGTAACTTGTGTTACAATATTTGCCGAGGTATTAAGTGAATCGTCTTCGGCAACTGCGGGCTCAAATACAAAATAACTATCCCCTGAGCTTGCTTCCTTTTTCTCCGGATCGTCTGCAGCCACATTGGTCGAAATATTATCCGCAGCGGATGATTGTTCAATCCCTATATCCTCAATGCTTACAATTTCCTCAAATACCTCATCATCTATCTCCTGATGAGGTTGGGTTGGCTTGCTGCCTATCTTACTATCTTCAGTTTCGGTATATTGTATCTGTTCAACATCCGGCTCATCATCAAGCATTAAAGCTTCGTCGCCCTTTTTCTCATCGGCATAAACCAGGTCAGTTTCTACCGGTACATGAAAATAGTTGGCTTCATCAACAGCTTGGGGTATTGACGACGATGGTTTCCCCTCGCCTGGCTTCCCGAAAAAGACGATCTGACTATCAGTTACGGCCGTAAGCGAGCCCGCGGCGTTAGCAATTTTATAAAGTAAATGAGGATTGATGTATGTGCTTGCGCTTTGAATATCTTCCTCCTCGCGTTTTACAGCCAGTATAGCCCGCAATAACCCACTCTGCGGAAAATCATTAATAAGCGCCTGTAAATTGGAGGTATTATTACCATAAACCAGATCAGACGGATTATCCAACAGATCATAGAAAAAATCATTACCGCTATTTCCAGTGTTTTCGTTCACGCCGATGAAGCTATTAAATTGTTACCAATTATTAAAGGCTTTGTTAAAAATATCGTCAATAAGCTGACTGGTGAGCTTTTGAAACAGAGCTTCCTCCTGCGATGCTAAGTTGCCTGAATAGTTGATGCTTTTGCTGAACGTCTGATCAAAGGTAAGGTTCTTGTCCTTTAAATAATCAAACTTAACACGTACGGTTAATGTAAGTGCCTGTGCGCCGGCCACGGGTGGCGCATTGCCACTAGGTGCTTGTATAGAAACCGGTACGCTCCTGTAATCAGTTATAGCACCACTCATATTAGCGTCACCCTCGCCGTTAACAATGCTAAGGCTGGTGGTGGTACGTATGCGTGCTTTAAGTGCCTCTGTAAATCTTGTGCTAAAATAACCAACCACCAAAGGTGCATTGTTTTCAAAAAAAGCAACGTTCACTGTTTTCATTTCAGGTGGGATAACGTCACTTTTCAGCGTATAACACCCAGGCGTTAAAAAAGCCAAAACAGCTATCAGCGGCAGTATAACCAGCGGTCGTTTTTTCATCAGCATTTACAAATTCAGTTCTTTAATTTTGCGGTACAAGGTGCGTTCAGATATACCCAACTCATTTGCGGCGAGCTTACGTTTGCCCTTATGTTTTTTAAGCGCTTTGCGTATCAAATCTGACTCTTTTTCTACCAGAGATAACGATTCCTCCACCTCTTCGGCGTGGTGCGTTATATTAAACCCGTCATCGTCATTATTAATTTTACTGATACTATTAACGGGCTGCTGGATAGTAAATTGTTGCTCGCCGGTAACAGGCAGTTCAATATCGCGGTACAACTGCGTAAGCGTTTGCGAGTGGTTAGCGTAATTAGGTGCTCCGCCGCCATGTTCTATCATGTCAACCACTAATTTTTTCAGCTCCACCATGTCGCGTTTCATATCGAACAGCACTTTGTATAATATATCACGCTCAGAAAAATCTTCTTTTGGCTGGTTGGCCAAACGCATAGGCAAATTACGGTTATTACCGTCAGATGGAATGTACGTAAGCAGCGTTTGGCCCGTAATAAGATGATTCCTCTCCAACACAGCCAATTGCTCCGCCATGTTTTTTAACTGCCTTACGTTACCCGGCCACCCGTAGTTGGTCAATATCTGCTGCGCCTCTTCATCCAGTTGGATGGGTGGAGTGCGGTATTTATCAGTAAAGTCTGATGTGAATTTGCGGAACAACAGGTAAATGTCTTCTTTTCTTTCGCGTAGCGATGGGATGCGCAGCGGAACCGTATTTAAACGATAGTAAAGATCCTCGCGAAACTTGCCGTTCTTCACTGCATCATACACGTCAACGTTGGTAGCTGCAATAACACGCACGTTGGTTTTTTCCACTTTTGATGAACCCACGCGGATGTACTGGCCCGACTCGAGCACGCGCAGCAGCCTCGCCTGTGTACCCAAAGGCATTTCGGCTATCTCATCTAAAAAAATAGTACCACCGTTAACCGTTTCAAAATAGCCTTTACGCTCGCCAACAGCACCTGTATAAGCGCCCTTTTCGTGACCGAATAATTCCGAATCGATAGTACCTTCAGGGATAGCGCCGCAGTTAACCGCTATAAACGGCCCATGCTTCCGCTGGCTCATGTGGTGTATTATGTGCGAGAATACTTCCTTACCGCTACCGCTTTCGCCGGTAATTAATACCGAAATATCAGTAGGCGCAACCTGGTTAGCTATATCTATTGCCCGGTTCAACAACGGCGAATTGCCGATGATACCGAAGCGTTGTTTTATTTCTTGTATTTCCATTGGTTAGTTTATAATGTTGGGTATTTACTTTTGGTTACGCACCCAATATTACTTTCAATATCCCTATTCACTTTGTTTGAAAGGTTATTTTTTTCTATTTCCGATTCGACATTTAAACAGTTTAAGTAATCTTGCTCGCTTACACCATAATTATCCGAAAAAGTAAAATCGATCTTTCCATTTTCTATCCAGACAAATGCTGGGGTATTATTAATTACACAACCTAATGGCTGTTCAAATTCAGGATAATCCTTTATTTCAGATTTAAACTTTTCAAATTCTGTCCAATCATACTTTTTACCCACAATTGGTTTAGGAAAATTTTCGGGAATTGTATTTAATGCTATCCCTAAAACACCAAGGGTAATAAGTAGATCGGCTCTATCGGTAAAATTTAGCGTTAATTTGATATAATCACCATCGTCCCTAAAACTTGGTCTTTTCCATAGGTAAGAATACTTCAAATTAGATATCCACCGACTAATTTCTTCCTTTGAATTAGTTTTGAATAACCACTCCTCATTTATTCTTTCTTGTAGCATTAATCTATGATTTTGCCCATTAACGTCGCGGTAGTACACCTTTCCGCCATTACATACACATATTGCCCGGGCTTATATCTTTCATCCACCGGAAACACCATCATAGCGTTCTGATCTGTACGACCGGCGTAATCGTTTTTTGATTTTTTGGAGAAACCTTCTATCAAAACCTTCTGCACCTTGCCTAATTGAGCTTGTAAACGATGAAGTGAATGTTGTTGCTGTAGGGCAACAATTTCTGTTAAACGCGCTGCCTTAACCGGCTCAGGTATATCGTCGGCATAGCGTTTTGCCGCTAAAGTGCCGGGCCTTTCCGAATACATAAACATGTAAGCAAAATCATATTTAACATATTCCATCATGCTTACGGTTTCTTTATGCTCTTCATCTGTTTCTGTACAGAAGCCTGTGATAACATCAGTAGAAATTGCGCACTCAGGCATAATACGGCGGATGGCATCAATACGATTGATGTACCAGTTGCGATCATAAGTACGGTTCATCAGATCCAGTATGCGGCTATTGCCCGATTGTACCGGCAAATGAATGTATTTGCAAATATTATCATGCTTAGCCATGGTATACAAAACCTCATCGGTAATATCTTTTGGATGCGAAGTGGAAAACCGGATACGCAGATCGGGATTAATAGCGGCTACCATTTCTAACAAATTAGCAAAGTTAGTAGTAGTTGCAGGGGCAGTAGCAGTTTCTTGCTGTTCTGACGGCTGCGCACTGTCAACCGCCGACTGCCCACTCCACTTATAAGAATCCACATTTTGCCCCAGCAAGGTCACCTCGCGGTAGCCCTGGTCAAACAGATCTGTACACTCTTTTACTATTGAGTAAGGATCACGGCTACGCTCGCGGCCACGGGTAAACGGCACTACACAGAACGAGCACATGTTATCGCAACCGCGCATAATAGAAACGAATGCGTTAATGCCGTTGCTATTTAACCGCACCGGGCTTATATCTGCATAGGTTTCCTCGCGGGATAATAATACGTTTACGGCCTTTTGGCCACTATCTACCTGGTCAATCAAATTGGGCAGGTCACGATAAGCATCGGGGCCTACAACTACATCAACCAGTTTTTCTTCTTCCAAAAATTTAGCTTTTAAGCGCTCGGCCATACAGCCCAACACGCCAACCACCATACCCGGATTTTTAGCTTTCGCCGTTTTGAATTCCTTTAAACGGTTTCGTACTCTTGTCTCAGCGTTTTCGCGAATAGAGCAGGTGTTTATGAATACCACGTCGGCGCTATTAAAATCGCCTGTGGTTTCAAAGCCTTGTTCTGATAAAATAGACGCAACTATCTCGCTGTCAGAAAAATTCATGGCACAGCCATAACTTTCTATATACAGCTTGCGCCCGGTATTCTTGCCTTCAACCGGCTCTAATAGTAAAGCCTCGCCCTGTCTGCCCTCATCATGTTTTTTATCCGGAAGAACCAAATCAATCATTGCTTGTAAAAATTTGAGCTGCAAAAATACATAAATTTTATATACAGCGTGACAGATTGGCAGAATTAACAAAATCAACTTTTTGTTGTTATAACATTATACTAATCCCTTTTAAATGGCCACAGACATCGCTGAAAACAAAAAACGCTTCCCCCGCTGGCCATTTATTTTGTTAGGTATTTTATTGATTATTGGAGCCGGGGCATGGTATGCCTATAACCGTTTTTTCGCCGGTGATAAGTGGAAACCCTTGCTACAGGCTAAACTGAAAGAGATGATTCTAAAATCAACTGATAGCCTGTACCGAATCGAATACTCCGATTTTGATCTCAATCTGGCATCCGGCGACGCCGTTCTATCTGATTTTAAACTGATCCCCGACTCAGCGGTTTATAATAAATTAGTTGAACTAAAAAAAGCGCCCGATAATCTTTTCACCCTCAGCGTTAATAAACTCACCATAAAAAACGTGGGGGCAAAAAAAGCTTACCAGGATAAAATACTTGAGGTAAACAGTATCACCATCGATAAACCAAGTCTTATAATAACCAATAAACGGTATGCTTTTAACGATACTGTTAAAGTGGGCACGCCGAAAACGCCTTATCAGCTTGTTAAAAATATATTTAAAGAATTACGGATCGACTCTGTTTCACTTAAAGACATCAGCTTAACCTATGTAAATAAAAATGAAGCAGCGGCACGCCATACAGCTTTAAAACATCTGGATATTAACATATCTAACGTTTTGATCGATTCTCTATCGGCACAGGATACCAGCCGTTTTTATTATACAAAAGGCGTTGAAGTTATTATTCATAACTATAAAGTAAAAACACCCGATAGTTTGTATACATCGGCGGTAAAGGAGATCTATTTTTCTACTGCAAAACGCACGCTTCGGTTGGAGAAAGTGGATCTGACACCTCGCTATAGTCACAATGCCTTCTACAAAAAAACAGGTGAAAGTGGCGATATATTTACCCTGAAGTTTAAAAAAATAGCCATAAACAACATTGATCTGCAGCGCTTTTTGCGCGACCAAAAACTATACGCAAGTACAATGGATGTTGAGAATGCCGACGTACAGATTTACAACAATAGCAATTACAAAGGTAAAAAGTCGGTTAAAATTGGAAAGGATCCACATCAGTCGTTACAGAAAGTGGCTTTGGATATGCGGCTTAATCGTTTAAATATACGCAACTCCAATATCACCTATTCAGAAACCGATGCTACAACCCAGGAAACAGGGCAAATAATATTTAAAAAAACCAATGGGTATTTGATGAATGTTACCAATGACCCTGATGCAAAGAAGAAGAATCATTACATGAAGGCGCACATAAACACCTTGTTTATGAATGCCGCGCCGCTGACCGTCAATTTTAAGTTTGATCTCACCGCTAAAAACGGGGCTTTCAACTACTCGGGACGATTGGGTAAGTTTGATGGCCGGGTATTGGATAAATTGGTGCGCCCGCTGGCACTGGTACATGTGCGCTCGGCAGATGTGGAACGCCTTGACTTTAATGTTGATGCCAATAATTACTACGGCAAAGGCAACCTACAGTTCTACTACAAAAACCTGAATGTGCAACTGCTTAAAAAGGTTGAGGGTGAGAAGGGATTGAAAGCGCAGGGCTTTATCTCTACCATTGCAAACTCGCTTATTATTGAGAACAGTAACCCGGACAAGAAAGGCAATTTCAGACCGGGGCCAATAAGCCTTAAACGTGAGTCAACCACCTCATTCTTCAGCTTTTTGTATAAAGGTCTATTAGCCGGCCTTAAACCAAGCGTAGGTTTTGATGCAAAAACCGAAGGGAAGGTGAACAAAGTGATAGAAAAAGTAGGTTCTGTGATCGAGTCGTTCAATAAATTTAAAGAAAACCGTAAATTGAGGCGTGAAGAACGCAAACGAAAAAAGGCGGAAGAGAAAGCATTAAAAGAAAAAAAGACCCTTGAAGAAAAGGCTAAACAAAAAAACGGAGCGGACGCAGGCAACCCATCGGTAAACTAAATATGGCTATTAACTTTTTAAAGACCAAACGCAGCAGAATAATTGCTGCCGCCGTAATTATACCCGTTGTTTTACTGTTGATTGCCGCTTTAACAATAAATAGGCTATGGTCACCCATTTTAGCTAATAAAGTAAGGAACGCCGTAATAAAAGGGAGCGATAGTTTATATCACGCCGACTTTTCGGATGCGCAATTGCACATTTTACAGGGTAAAATAATGCTGTACAATGTTTCATTAATACCCGATACCCAGGTGTATCGTCGCAGAATGAAGTTAGGAACTGCCCCCAATAATTTGATAAAACTGAATGCCCGCCGCATTATCTTATCAGAGATCCACCCTTTTAAATATTTATTTCAGAAGAAATTAGATATCGGCCGCATTGCCATTAACTCGCCGCACATACAGGTTAGCTATGCATTAAACCATACTAAAGACACTACGGAAAAGGACCACCGCACCGCTTGGCAAAAGCTGTCAAAAAGCCTTAAATCGGCCCACGTTGGCGATATATTTTTAGACAATATTTCTTTTAAGTACGATGATTATTCGGGTAATAAAGTTGCTGTGTCTGAAATTAAACAAATGAGCCTGCACGCGCATGATCTCCTGATAGATTCGGCTACACAGACAGATCGTTCGCGTTTTTTTTATTGTAAAGATGTATCAGCGGATGTGCAGAACTATTCGGGCCGAACGGCAAAAGGTCTGTATAACTACTCGCTAAAGCGACTAAAGCTTTCTACTTCAACGTCGCAGGTTATAGTTACGGGTTTTAAGTTTGAGCCTGTAGATGCCGGTGTGTTTTTCGCGAAAAGCCGAAAGGATAAGTTTGAGGTAAGGCTCGATTCTGTACAACTTAACAACTTCGATTTTTTAGCTTACCACAAATACCGAAGCCTTACCGCCAGCAGCCTTATTATCAATGGCGGACTGCTTGATCTGTACAACAACCCCAATAAAATTAAGATCTACAAGGATAAGCTGGAAACCTTCCCCAACGTGGCCCTTTACCAGGTTAATATGGATTTGAGGATAGACACCATCGATATAAAAAAACTGAATATTACTTATAGCGAGCAGGGCAAAAAATCGCACAAAACAGGCACGCTTATTTTTGCTAACACCAGCGCTCAAATTGGTAACGTTACAACCAATCCGAACGCGCTAAAGGTTGACAGCATAGCCACTGCAAAGATCAGTACCTGGTTTATGGGCAAAGGCAAACTGAATATCTCCTTCCGTTTTAATTTACGGTCGCGTAACGCGCCTTATAGCTTTAAAGGCCATTTGGGCCCAATGCCGCTGCAAGCACTTAACAAAGTTACCATGCCTTTATCCATGGTAAAAATTACAGAGGGCACATTAAAAAGTTATGATTTTAACATTTATGGCAATGCCAACATATCACGCGGGCACATTGCGATTTTGTACAATGATGTAAAGGTTAGACTGCTGCGGGTTAACGATGACAACCTATTGTACTCCCGCAAGCTGATTCCAACATTGTTTGCTAATTTGTTCATCATCAAACATAATAATCCCGACAAGCCCGGCGAAACGCCCCGTGCATTTGATGTGGTTTATCCGCGTCCTAAAGATTCTCCCTTTTTTAAAACGGCATGGACCACCATGCTTAAGGGCCTTAAACCTACCATAGGTTTAGACGATAAAACAGAGAGCGCTGTTAAAAAACGACTGGATGATATGAAACAGAAAAAGAACGACAGGGCGCTGAAGAAGAAAAACAAGAAAAAAACAGGCTGAAAAACGTCTATAAGCAGCCGTCAAAAGCAAGCAAACTATTTTTCACTAAAAAAGGCATGATGGTAATCATGCCTTTAAGAATAGTGTTTTTCTTATAAATCAGTTAATATGTAAAGCGGCCTGTACCTGGCTAAAGTTACTTAAATTAAGGCCAGGATTGGAAGACATCATGTTGGTTATAGACGTGCCTGGAATTATAACAAACCTAAAATCCAGTCCGGAAGCTGCGAAGTTTGCTTTAAGGTCAACATACCCTACGCCAAACGCTGTTAGGTTCAACGTATTTCCAGCCTCGCTATAAGGCAGCGCATTCCATGATGTCGTAGCCCCGGTGTTTCTGAAATAAGCCAACACAATACCGGTATTAACAATATTTTGAGTGATAGCCGGCAAATTGAAACGGGTATTACCAATTAAAACCACACTTTTATTGGTAAAGATATAGCTGGCAACCACAGCGTCTTGTCCGTCTGCACCACTGGGGCCTGCCGGACCTTGTGGCCCCGCCTGGCCCGTCGCTCCCGTTGCACCGGTAGCGCCCGTTGCGCCTGTAGCTCCGGTAGCACCTGTGGCTCCGGTAGCGCCCGTGACACCGGTAGCTCCTTGCGGCCCGGCGGCACCCGTTGCTCCTGTGGCTCCCGTGGCACCTGCCGGCCCCGCCAAACCGGTATCGCCCTTTGGCCCTGCCGGCCCGGTTTTACCACATGAGACAATAGTAAGAGCGGTAATTAATAAAACTGAGAGTAAATATTTAAATTTCATTGTTAAATTGTTATTTGAATTACTTGTACGAACGAGATATTTTATAGTTGCGAAGCTACTTAGAGCGGGGCAAATTTTCTTTTAAATATATTAATTTAACGCAAGCCGGACATGAATTTAACAACTGTTTATAAATGAGAGGTCTTTGATGAAACATATATTTTAATTTTTCGTTAAATTCTTAAAACTATCTCACTTATGAATAATATTGGCAACCTGCACAACAAAGTGCACAAATGGCTCAGTGCCATCGGATTTCGGCTTAACGCTTCGCAAACTAACAAGCGAAGTAAGGTAACAACCAATCATTATTTTTTTGAAACATTTAACTTGCTGGAAAAAAGCAAATCCGGCGATCATAAAAATTCAAAGTTCTTATGTTTTGATATGTATGGCGAAAAAATCAATGTTCGGTCGCTGCTCGACCTGCAAACAGCTTTTTTTGAGAATATAAGTCAGTTAAAATAACGCGAAAAAAACGTCATTATATTCTTCGTTTTAAAGTGAGCAGCACCCTATCGGTTACTTTATCGCGATAAAGCTCCAGTAGGATAGTACGCCCGTCTCTTGATTTGAGGAGATCGTCTATTTGCTGCAGGCTCATTTTGTTAACGGGCTTAAAGTTTATAGAAATTATTTCATCCTGTGGTTGTACGCCCACATCTGCAGCGGCAGAACCCTCGTCCACTTTTTCAACAATTAAATGATCAAAATCTTTACCTCCGGCATGGTAACTCATCCCGCTCATGTCGTATTCAAAGCTTTCTTTAAACGAAGGATTGGCTTTTAAGTACATTACCTTGCTTTGATAGTCGAAAATAATTTCAAATCGCTTTAGCAATCCTATACCCACACTACCGTCGCGCGGTACAGATGTTTTAAATGAGGGGTCTTCGGTAGGGAATGAAGTAATGACATTCTTAATGCCGTATTTTCCTATTGTTATACCGCCAACACGCCCCAAGTGGCCATCAATTAATCCATTTAAGCCCACTCCTAAATTAGCCCTGATAAATTTTTGTGGTAAAGAATCGATTTTTTCTAACGACAAGGAATGCCCCGCCCCCAAATCAATCAATAGTTTGTTTATTTTGCCAGTCCCGTTGGCCAGTGCAACCTGGGCGTTCATATATGGCTTGCCCTCCTCTATTGTTAATGGTATTTTTTCTGCCTTTCTGAAAATACGCATGTCGCCTGGGCGGGTAACTACCAATGTACTGTCTATAAAACTGATTTTTACGGCAAGCTTTCTAAAAAAATCAGCGCCCAGCAAACCATGAATAGGCATTCCGGCATAATTAGAAAGACCAAAAAAATCGTCTTTTAATATTGCCGCTGATACGTTTTGACTAACCAGTTGGCCGGCAATATTAACATTCACCATCGGTGCAATTATAGCTTCATAATTATCGCGTTCGCCCAAGCCGACTATTTTTATGGTACGTTTATTTACAATATTTAAAGAATCTATAAGCAACGGATCTGTGATAAGCATTAATCCTACACCGGTATCCAATATAAAATTGTAGGGCCCTTTAGTATTTATTTTTAATTGTACAACCACCATGCTACGCACAATTTTAAAAGGCACATTTGCACGTTTTTTCGTTCCGATAATATCAAATTGCTGCGCACAGATTGTCGAAGCGCAGCAAATAAGCGTCAATAAAAATAAAAGGGTCTTATATTTTACAGCCCGCCACATTCTTTACAAGATATTATAATTGGTTACTAAAAATACAAATTTTTAGTGCGCAAAAGAAATCATGTGGGCACCTATTGTTGGCCTATGTGTCTTTGAGCTTGCCTTCTAACTGCGGGTTTTGTGGCGGCAGTTCCTTAACCACGGCTTCAACTTCGGTTTGTTTAACATATACAGCATAAGGGGCAGGTTCAATTTTACTACCTATTGCCTCTGCATATACCTGGGTAAATTCAGCGCCGATGTATAGGATGGCAGAGGTGTAATATATCCAAACTAAAATAACTATTAATGAGCCGGCGGCTCCATAAACAGAGCCTTGCGCGGTATATTGTATATACATCCCGATTAAATATTGGCCTATCATAAAAAGCACCGCTGTAAAAAACGCACCTATCCGCACATCTTTCCACCTGATCTTAACATCGGGTAAAAATTTAAATATGATTGCAAATAACACAGAGATTACAATAGCTTCAATAGCCATGTTAACACCCTTTAATAAAAAGCCCGTTAGCACCGGCAAAAAATGCTCAAGGCGGGCGCTTAAGGCATCCATAAGCAAATTGATCAACAGCGATGCCAGCAGCAGGAAGCCCAGGCTGATAATAAGGGAGAAAGACAGAAAACGATTTTGGAGCATCTTAACCCAGCCTTTTTTGGGTTTGGCCTTAACCCGCCATATCATATTCAATGAGTCCTGTATCTCAATAAAAATACTGCTGGCGCCGAGCATAAGTGTGGCAATACCAATAATAAATCCAAAGTTGCTTTTGCCGCTAAGTTTTAAGGCCGTTACAGTACTATGTATTTGTGCGGCTGCGTCCTTGCCTATATAAACACCCATATCCTGATAAAGAGAATCGCCTTTTGCAATCGGGAACAGCCCTACTATGGCTATCAGCAAAAACAATAAAGGCGCTATAGAAAATACGGTGTAGTAAGCTAATGATGCACTCAGTTTTAATCCGTTGTCGTCAGAAAAACCCGTAAATGTTGCAACCAAAACCTTCCAGAATCTTTTCATGTACTCTTTATTAAATGTCATTGTTAATTAAGATCTATTGGCATAGGATGCATGTTTTTGCTAAATATACTTTTTTGCTCGCCAAAAACCCACCATTTAGATTTACCGCCTGTTGCCAAGCAATTTTAATGCCCGCTTAAAAATTAAGCGTTTGTATAGCGATTATTAGGAACGCGCACAGTGCATTTTGAAAGGTATTATTATCGCTTGTTCGCCATGAATAACAACGAACAAGCGATAATTGAGTTTATTTTAAAGCCAGTTCCTTATTATCAGCTTCTACAACTTTTTTGAAAAAATCATTAAACGCGGCAGCTTTTGCGGCCGGAATAAATGTTTGTTTTAACTTAAACTTACGTGTTAATATAACTTGATTGTTAGCCAATTTGTAATCAATGCTGTAATCCATAGCATCGTTGCTTAACGATATATTTAACGGGTTTTCTACTAAATTTTTTCCGGCAGGAAGATTTAATACCATGCTTTGAGTTTGACTATCTATTGAAAACATTTGACTAATATCAATCGGGCTCACGCGCGGAAGAGCTATCTGAAAATTAGCCGCGACAAACTTGTCTGACCATGGCAATGAGAATATTTGCAGGCCCGCTATTTCTTTTACCGCATTTTTAAGCTCATAATTGAGTTTTACTTTTACAGTATCGGTTGTTAGTTTGTCTATGTTCTCAAACACCAGTTGGCTAACGTTAACGTCCGGATATTCTTGCGAGATGGCTTCTTTTACTTTTTTAAGCTGGTCTTTCGTTGAAAGGTCGCCAAATACCGCGCGAATTTCGCCCGCCTGAGCTGCCACGCGGCTCGAATTTTCTTGTATAAACAAATCCTTTCCTTTCAAATTGATCTCAGCAGTTACAAATGCACTGTTTTCTTTCCGCGTAGCCGGATTTAAGTGTTTAACAGAGATGTTGGCAACATCACCGCCAATATCCAATATAGATGCGTTTAATGACGTTGAGTTAATTGCATCAAAAGGGAGATATTTTGAGGTAAGCTCTATATAATATTCTTTATTATTTAAAGTTATCTTGGCTATACAATGGTTAAAGTCAATAGTAGGCAAAGGCATGCTGTTTAAACCATAATCTCGTGTTTTAACCAACACCAGTTGCGCTTTTATGCCCATCTCTTTACACATGGTAACAAAAAGTGTTGATACATCTTTACAATCACCAATACGTGTATTAATAACGTCCGACGGGTTTTGAGGTACAATACCGCTTTGTCTGAAGGAAACAGAGCTATAGCTTATATTTCCTGTTATATAGTTGTAGATCTTCTCAACTTTTTGCAAATCAGTAAGGTTATTCGTCCCTGCAAAAATCTCGCTTACCACCGTTTTAACTTCGTAGTTAGTACGCGCTTTTGCAGTAGCCAGATCATTATACCAATCTGAAACGTATTTCCAATCCGGCATTGAAGTAAGATAAAGCACATTCGCGATGTCTGAAGAAGCGGGCATTTTATCTTCGTCGGGTATAATTTTACCTTTAGGGCTTGACCAGGTGTAAAGCTCAAACTCATCAGCACTGGTTTTTACCGGCGTTATGGCCTCTTCAGAAAATTTATATGAGAATTTTTTATCGCTATCTATCAGCAGAGAATATTTTAAATTTAGCGTAGGCGATTGACGGGTAAAATAATAGGAATCCCAAAAATGAGAAGCTAAAGTTCCCGAAAAATAACTTTCCAATTTATAGCGTATATTAATAATGTCGCCTATTTGAAGGTTGGTAAACACAAGCTGATTTTCGTTCCGCTCTGCCGGCACTTTGCTTCCATTAGGTTTAATTACTTCTGCTGTTTCTATAAGCAGGTTTTGATCGTTATCATAAGGCACGCTATATTCTTTCCAAGTATCTATCCCGGTTTGGTTAAATACTTTCGCTACAAGATAGCGACGGTCTTCTGAACCGCCATTCTTATAAACAACCTTTTGCACCTCATCGCCAAGTATAGCGTAATTATGGTCCGGATAATCGGTTGCAGCCGGGGCCGTTTTAATTATCGCATCTACATCCACTGGTTTAAAGTAACTAAATACGTCTTTCTTATTTTGAAGTTTTCTGAGCGAGCGGATCGCTTCATAATTGCTCGGGTTTATTTGAAGCCCTTTTTGATAGTATTGTATCGCCAGATCGGCTTTTTTTTCTGCCTCATATATTTTACCCAGGGCTGTATAATATTTGCTGATAGTTGGTGCTATTTTAATGGCATCCAAATAGGTATCGGCGGCTTTGTCATATTTTTGCTGCGCGTAGTATTGATCGCCAAGTGTGGCATATATACCAACGCCTACAGGTTGCGCAGCTATTTCATCCAGATAAACCTTTGTGCCGGCCGCAGCATTTCCTGATGCGAAGTAAGCGGCGGAGAGTTCTTTTGCAACGTCATAGCGTCTATTGTTACTAACAAATTTTTGAAGTAGGTCATTAGCCCTGTCAACATTTTTATTCAAACTCTTTTCGATAGCATACTTTAAAAAAACGAATTTTTCATTATCCGGAAACTTTTTGTAGGCGGCTTCACCCAACTGTACTACCTCCCCTTGATTTTTGGCATAGCTGGCCAAATTTATCTTGTTCTCTAGTATTGATTCCTCTTCATAAGGGTACAAAGTTTCAACCTTTTTATTGATCTCAGTAGCTTTTTCATACTCCTTTTGGTCCACCAGTTCTGCATATTTTAAATTAAGGGCCAGAATGCTCTCCGGATCATTCATCTTCACGGCTTCTTTTATTGTTTCGGCACCGGTGCGGTTTTTTTGATTATTATAAATGGTTAACAATAAACTATTAAGGTAAGTACTGGTTGGATATTGCTTTACCAAGGGCTCAACAATACGACGAGCTTCATAAGCATTATCTAATCTTAGATATGTCTCGGCAAGCAGAATTTTATCCAGGTAGCTATCAGGATTTGCTTTTACCTTGTTTGCGAAATAGCTTACTGCAAACTTTTCAACCCTCTGTGATACAAAAGTGTTTTCTTTGGTATAAGGCTGGTAGGCAGAGGTTGCGGCAAGGTCCGGAAATACATACCCATTCTTATCCGTTATTCGCACCAAAAAGTTTGAGCTCCCTGCATAACTTTCGCCTATTTGCACCAGTACGCGGTTATATCCCTGATTTAATTTTATTGTTTGTATGTAGCTGTCCAGATCATTGTTTCTTTCTTCGGCTTCGCTTAATATCAGCTTGTCATTAACCCACACCTTAACAGATCCGGATACCCCAATGCGCAACTGAGCTTCCTGCGCTACATTGGATTTAACGAAGGTTTGAGCGAATACTATTGATCCGTAGGCACTGCCATAGTAAGTGAAGTCAAACCATTTGTCACGACGCAAATGGGGTACAGCGCGCCACGCCACCGGAAAGCCGTTCTTGTTTTTAAAAGTGGCATTATCCTGGGGTTGATTAAGCGTTTCGTAGGTCTTGTCAAAACCGCTTGTTGAAATATTTTGAAATTCACCGGTAATTGCCCAATTATCTATTGAGCCAATATTTGCGTATTCTTTATCTGCGTCAGCATTTTTTTTTCCATATTCAAAATGGCTGCCTGTCATAGAATAAGCCATAGCGGCAAGGGTGCCATCAAAGTCTTTACGCTTAATAATTTCCCTCAAAAAGTTAATACGGTCTGCGCCTCTTTTGCCCGACGTTTCATTGATTGAAGGTGAACGCCAAAGGGCGAACACATAAGGCTGAGGGTTTTCTGCCTGAGCATAAAATTTTTTAAAATTGTCAAACGCGGCCGCGTTGTTATTTGTGCTTTCTGCAATTAAAGCCAGGCCGAGCAGCGCTTCCGAAGCGGATTCTTTCTGTTGAGATGCTTTGGTAAACAGTTCGCGGGCATTGTCGCGTTTATTTTCAAAAAAGGATGACCAGGCTGCCTTTAAATCAGCTTGTGCATAAGTTTGGGTGGTCAGGCTAAGAAGAAATAATACAGTTAAGGTTTTTAAAATAGTGAAAGGTTTAAACATAAAATTTAGTGATGTGATACAATTAACAGGTCAAGGTCTTTGCAGGGTAATGAAAAACGTTCGGCAACATATTTATTAGTAAGGTTGCCCTGGTAAATATAAACAGATTCGCGCACGCCGGCTTTTTGCCAGATTACATTTTTTATCCCGCCGTGTTCGCCAATATCAAGCAAAATTGGTGCGAAGATATTGGTAAGCGCATAAGTAGCAGTACGGGCCACCCGCGATGCTATGTTAGGTACGCAATAGTGAATTACATCGTACTTGCGGAAGACAGGGTGGGTGTGGTTGGTAATCTCTGATGTTTCAAAACAGCCACCCTGATCTATACTAACATCTATAATAACAGAGTTGGGTTTCATACGGCTTACCGTTGCTTCTGATACGATGCACGGACTGCGGCCATCCTCGGCGCGCATGGCTCCAATGGCTACATCGCAGGTAGTAATGGCTTTTTCTAAAACAATTGGCTGTACAACGGATGTGAATACCCTTGCGCCAATATTATTTTGCAGGCGGCGTAATTTATATATCGACGGATCGAACACCTTAACTTCGGCACCCAGGGATATCGCCGTGCGGGCCGCATATTCGCCAACAGTGCCCGCACCTAAAATTACAATTTCTGTAGGCGGAACGCCGGTAATACCACCCAGCATAAGCCCCTTGCCGTCAAAAATATTGCTCAGGTATTCTGCCGCAATTAAAATTGAAGTAGCTCCCACAATTTCGCTCATGGCACGCACTACCGGTAAAGAGTCACCTTCATCCTTCAGATGCTCAAAACACAATGCAGTTATTTTTTTAGCCATCATGGCCTGCAGGCATTCCGCCTTCATGGTTGATATCTGGAGAGCCGAGATCAAAATCTGGCCCGGCTTCATCATCTCAATTTCCTGTAAGGTTGGCGGCGCTATTTTTATAATAATATCCGCTTCATAAACCTTTTTGGTGTCGAAAACTATTTGAGCGCCCTGCTCAGCGTAATCTTTGTCTAAAAACTTTGCTGCTTTGCCGGCGTTGGTTTCCAGCAGAACATCGTGGCCGTTGTTTACCAGCAAGGCAACAGATAAAGGCGTCAGTGGAATTCGGTTCTCCTGAAACGAAGTTTCTTTAGGAATACCAATATATAGTTTGTTTTTTTTGTTCTTTACCTCGAGCATTGACTCCTGAGGTTGCATTAACGCTTGTTTGGCTACATCCGAGAACCCACTGTATTTCCCTGAACTCATAACGTGTTATTTAAGGATGATGAAGATAAGAAAAAAACATTAAATTTTTTCAAATGATATCTTCCTTGTATTGTCATTTAATACGTTGATGTTAACACTGATATAATGGGATGGGAGCATGTCGGGAATCTTATCCGGCCATTCAATAAAACAGTAATCGCCGGAGTAAAAGTATTCTTCACAGCCCATATCCAAAGCTTCTGTTTGTGTTTTAAGGCGATAAAAATCGAAGTGATAAATGCGGTGTTTTTCCCCGACATATTCATTTATAATGGCAAATGTTGGGCTGCTAACAGGACTGTCAACACCCAGTTGGGCACAAAGGGCTTTTATAAATGTTGTTTTACCTGCACCCATTTCGCCGTGAAATAAAAAAATGCGGTCATCGCCGGCGAAGTTTAAAAGCTTTTGCGCGATGGCGGAGAGGTCGGAAACAGATATGGCTGTAAATTGCATTGGTCAATGTCATTGCGAGGCACCTCGCAAGACAAATATAAAAAATATTACTTAGCCCTAAATATCACCAGAATGCCCCTGCCTTTGTGATTTAGATAGCGTAAAGTATGATTTCGCTCAAAACGGTTTGACTGTTCCAAATTCAAATTTTGCTGTTCCAAAGTGTTCCAATTTTAAGCGAAAATCGAAAATCGCCACAATAGACTTAATATCAGTGTATTATAGGCATTTTACAGTTAATCTTACTGACTTATAAGTAGTTTCAAAGTGTTCCAAAGTGTTTCGCTTAGAAAATAAAAACAACTGATTATCAACAAACTAAGTCCGTCAATGGCAATTTAGTTTTTTTGACCCTTTATATTTTTTGGAACAGCAAGCAAGCGTATTTAACGGGCAACGCTCAACTTCTAATAATCCTGACCCAGGCAGCTAAGCTATCTACTTAGGCCCGTAAGTAACCACCGGAATGATCATTTCTTCTAACGAAATACCGCCGTGTTGGAAGGTTTCATTATAAAAGTTAACAAAGTGGTTGTAGTTATTGGGATAAACAAAAAAGGTGTCCTCTTTGGCAAAAACAAAGCTCGAGCTCACGTGCAGTTTGGGCAGCATAGCATCGTGCGGGTTGCGTACATGAAAAACGTCCTTAGCATTAAAATTAAGGTTGCGCCCTTGTTTGTATCGCAGATTAGTATTGGTATTGCGGTCGCCGATTATCTTACTCGCCTTTTTAACGCGGATAGTACCGTGGTCTGTAGTAATGATCACACGCGCCTGTTTCTGGCCCAAAAATTTAAGCAGGTCAAATAGCGGCGAATGCTCAAACCATGACAGTGTTAGTGAACGATAAGCTGCATCGTCGCTTGCCAGTTCGCGTATCATCTGCATATCTGTACGGGCGTGCGAAAGCATATCCACAAAGTTGTAAACCACTACGTTCAGATCATTTTTCATCAGATTATTTACAGAATCATTCAATGAACGGCCTTCGTCAATGTTTAGAATTTTATGATAGGAGTGCTTAACATCTTTACGTAAAACACGGCTTAACTGGTCACTTAAAAAATCAGCTTCAAATAAGTTTTTGCCACCTTCGTCCTCATCGTTCTGCCATTTTTCAGGAAAGCGCTTTTCCATCTCAAGCGGCATCAGGCCGGCAAAAATAGAGTTACGTGCATATTGAGTAGCAGTAGGTAAAATACTATAGTAGGTATCTTCTTCCTCTAAACGGAAGTACTCAGAAATAATAGGGTTAATGATCTTGAACTGATCATACCGCAAGTTGTCGATCAATATAAAAAACAAAGGTCCCTTGCCATCCAGCTTAGGGAAAACTTTCTTTTTAAACAGCTGACTTGAATTGGTTGGCGCATTGTCCGGGTTTTTTATCCAACCCAGGTAGTTCTTCTCTACAAATTTGCAAAATTGTGTATTGGCTTCGGCTTTTTGCAGTGTAAGTATCTCATGCATACCTGCATCTTCCAGTTGCTGCAGTTCAAGTTCCCAGTATATCAGTTTTTTATAAACGTCCACCCATTCCTGGTAGCTAAGGTTTTCATTCAGCGTTATTCCCAGGTTCCTGAAATCTTGCTGGTAAGCCATGGTAGTACGTTGTGTAACCAGTCGCTTGTTTTCAGTTAATTTCTTTATGGTAAGGAGTATCTGTTTGGGGTTTACCGGTTTTATAAGGTAGTCGTCAATTTTTGATCCTATTGCATCCTCCATCAAATACTCTTCCTCACTTTTAGTGATCATTACAATGGGAACATCATTATTGATGTTTTTTATTTGAGCAAGTGTCTCAATCCCCGTCAGGCCAGGCATATTCTCGTCTAAAAACACCAGATCGAAGTAGCCGGCACGGAAAGCATCAATAGCGTCATTCCCGTTTGTAACTGTGGTAACCTTGTAGCCTTTCTCACTTAAAAAAAGCACATGTGGTTTTAACAGATCAATCTCGTCGTCGGCCCAAAGTATGGTGGTATCCTGCATGGTATATCAAATAAGTAAAGTTATCGCTACCATTTTGGCAGTGCATCACCTTAATTAACCCCAAAGCAAGTGATTTGTTACCGTATTAGGCAGTAATTAACAAAAATTAACATAATGGTGTTAATCAGTTTGTTTATTTTGTCATTTTTGCATTATATAATCTGCATTTGAACAAGCGAAAAATAATTAACGACCCGGTTTACGGGTTTATCAGCATACCATCTGATCTGGTCTTCGACCTGATAGAACATCCATACTTTCAACGCCTCAGGTATATAAAACAACTAGGGATGACCCATTTGGTTTACCCCGGGGCATTGCACACACGCTTTCACCACGCATTAGGTGCCATGCACCTGATGAAGCTATCTATAGAGGTACTGCGCTCAAAAGGGCATGAAATTACTGCCGATGAAGAGGAAGCTGTAACCATAGCTATTTTACTGCATGATGTTGGGCACGGCCCATTCTCGCACGCGCTGGAGCATACTTTGGTTGAAGGCCTTTCGCACGAACATATTTCTGTTATGCTGATGGATAGGCTTAATCAGCAGTTCAACGGCCAGCTAAGCATGGCAATAAGCGTTTTTAAAGGCACTTATAAAAAAGGCTTTTTACATGAGTTAGTCTCTAGTCAGCTAGATATGGACAGGCTTGATTACCTGAACCGCGACAGCTTTTTTACAGGCGTATCCGAAGGGGTTATCAGTTCGGACAGGATCATTAAGATGCTGAACGTAAAGGATGGTCACATTGTAATTGAAGAGAAAGGCATTTATTCGGTCGAAAAGTTTTTGATAGCGCGCCGGCTGATGTACTGGCAGGTATATCTGCACAAAACGGTAATAGCCGCCGAGCAGTTGTTGGTGAAGATCCTGCAGCGCAGTCGAGAGTTGGTTACCCAAGGCAAACAGCTTTTCGCCACTCCTGCCCTGGAGTACCTGCTTACCAATACTATAACCAGTGATACGTTAATGAAGGCCGACCATCATCTGGAGATATTTACTGCGCTTGATGATACTGATATTATGTCGGCAGTAAAGGTTTGGGTGACCAACGAGGATTTTGTGCTGGCCAAGCTGTGCAAGGATTTTGTGCGGCGCAAGCTTTTCCATGTAGATATTACTGCACAGCCTGCATCTGCAGAATACGTACATGGCCTGACCAAAAAGGCCGCGGCGAAATACGGTATATCTGAAGCTGATGCCGGTTATTTTGTCTTTGCCGATTCTATACGCAATGATGCATATAAACCTGGAGATGGTAACATACGCATCTTGAAGAAAAATGATACCATAATTGATATTGCCGCAGCAAGCGACAATTCAAACCTGGAAGCCTTGGCAAAAACAGTTAAAAAATATATACTTTGTTATAGTAAGGACCTTATAGATGGTTAGTCGTAGTATGTTTTACGCGATACGTTGTAAGTACCTTTCGGTAGTACAGTATTCAATCATCGAAAACATACCACGTAAAACGTATTACGTACAACATAATCACTTATTTTAATAAATTTGCCCGATGCAGTTTACAGCACAGGATATAGCATTCATACTTAACGGAAAAGTTGAGGGCGACCCGCTTGTTGCTGTTGACCGGCTGGCTAAAATTGAAGAGGCCACTCCCGGCAGCTTAACTTTTTTAGCTAATCCAAAATACGAGCCGCATCTGTATACTACTAACGCGTCAATAGCTATTGTAAATGATAGCCTTGAATTAAGTGGGCCTGTTAAAGCTACTTTAATACGTGTAGAGAATGCCTACAGTGCGTTTACAGTTCTGTTGGAAAAATATAACACCTATAAACTGCATAAAGAGGGGATTGAACAGCCATCTTTTATACATGAAACAGCTGTTTTGGGCGAAAACGTTTACATAGGAGCATTCGCATATATTGGTGCCGGTGTAAAAATTGGCGATAACAGCAAGATATATCCCCATAGTTACATTGGTGATAATGCTACTATTGGCACAAATACTACACTATTTGCTAACGTTAAAGTTTACTTTGATTGTGTTTTAGGTAATAATATTACCATACATTCTGGTGCGGTAATTGGTAGCGATGGCTTTGGCTTTGCGCCTAACCCAGACGGTACTTATACTAAGATAGCGCAGATAGGCAACGTTATTTTAGAGGATGACGTTGAGGTTGGATCTAATACTACTATCGATAGGGCCACGATGGGATCAACTATAGTAAGAAAAGGTGTTAAGCTGGATAATTTGATACAGATAGCCCATAATGTTGATATTGGCTCCAACACGGTTATAGCTGCACAAACAGGTGTGTCAGGCAGTACAAAGCTGGGCGAGAACGTGATTTTAGGCGGACAGGTTGGTGTTGTGGGGCATATAACGATTGCTAAAGGCACACAGGTACAGGCCCAATCAGGTATCGGCAAATCCCTTACAGAAGAAAATAAAAAATGGGCAGGATCGCCTGCATTTGCATATAGCAGTAATATGCGATCTAACGTTGTGCTGCAAAGGCTGCCCGAATTGGAAAAAAGAGTTATTGAATTAGAAAAAATAATTGCCGAGCTGCGTAAGGCAGATTAATTAGTCATGATCATCAGTATAAAACCAATGACCATTGACCAATGAACTAATAAAGAATGAACATTAAACAAAGAACTATTAAAGAACCCATAACCATATCGGGTGCGGGTTTGCATACAGGCGAAAAGGTTACCATGACGTTCCATCCGGCTGCGGAAAACCATGGCTATAAATTCAGGAGAGTTGATGTTGAAGGCATGCCGATAATTGACGCCGATGTTGATAATGTAACAGATACTTCAAGAGGTACTACGCTATCGCAAAATGGCGCAAGTGTAAGTACTATTGAGCATGTTTTGGCCGCTTTGGTAGGTCTGGAGGTTGATAACGTCCTTATTGACATGGACGGCCCCGAAACGCCAATAATGGACGGTAGTTCTATTCAGTTTGTTGATGCTATTTTAAATGCCGGACTGGTTGAGCAAGAAGCCGATCGTGAGTACTACCATATCCCATATAATATTCACTACTCAGAGCCCGACCGTAAGGTTGATATGGTGGCTATGCCTTTGGATGACTACCGATTTACCTGCATGGTTGACTATAACTCGCAGGTACTGGGCAGTCAGCATGCCAGTATCTCTTCAATAACCGAGTTTGTTAAAGAAATAGCGTCATGCCGCACCTTTTGCTTTTTGCATGAGTTGGAGATGCTTTTAAAGCATGACCTTATAAAAGGTGGCGATCTGAACAATGCTATAGTAGTGGTTGACAAAGATGTTGATGAAGCAGAACTACAGCATTTAGCAAAACTGTTTAACCGCAAGGACATTAAAGTTGCTCCTCAAGGCATACTTAATAATATTGAGCTGCGCCATCAAAATGAACCAGCACGCCATAAACTGCTGGATATGATAGGCGACTTAGCGCTGGTAGGTGTTCCGCTTCGCGGCCATATAATGGCAGCAAGGCCTGGTCACGCGGCCAATGTTGCATTCGCTAAAAAGATCAAAACACTGATAAAGAAAGAACGTAGCCGCAAGCATTTTAAGGTCTACGATCCTAACATGAAGCCGGTTTATGATACCGTGCAGATAATGAAGATACTGCCGCATCGTCAGCCTATGCTGCTTATTGATAAAATATTGGAGTTGACGAAAAGCCACGTTGTAGGGTTGAAAAACGTTACCATGAATGAGGAGATATTTAAAGGCCACTTTCCGGACGCCCCACTATTTCCGGGCGTTTTACAAATTGAAGCTATGGCCCAAACGGGTGGCATATTGGTGCTGAATACAGTACCCGATCCGGAAAATTATATTACCTTGTTCTTAAAAATTGAAAATGCGCGGTTTAAAGATAAGGTTGTGCCCGGCGATACGTTAATATTCCATTGCAACCTGTTAGCGCCGATACGCCGGGGTATTGCTCAAATGAAAGGTATTGGCATGGTGGGCGAGCGCGTTGTGGTAGAGGCTGAATTAATGGCCCAGATAGTTAGAAAACAAGTAACTGAATAAGCATGATCCAACCCTTAGCATATATACATCCGCAGGCTAAAATAGCCGATAATGTTGTTATTGAACCTTTTGTTACCATTCATAAGGATGTAGAAGTTGGCGAAGGCACCTGGATAGGTTCAAATTCTGTTATAATGGATGGGGCACGCATTGGCAAAAACTGCCGTATTTTCCCGGGTGCTGTTGTTTCGGCACCACCGCAAGATTTAAAGTACAAAGGCGAACCCAGCACAGTTACCATCGGCGACAATACGGTTATCCGCGAATGCGTAACCCTTAACCGTGGTACTGCGTTAGATAAAAACACCACCACTATTGGCAGCAATTGTTTGCTGATGGCTTATGTACACGTAGCACACGATTGTGTTATTGGCGATAATGTAATTATTGCCAACTCCGTACAATTGGCCGGCCACATTAATGTCTACGATTATGCCTTTATCGGAGGAACATCGGCAGTACACCAGTTTGTTGAAATAGGTGCGCATAGCATGATATCGGGTGGATCATTGGTACGTAAAGACGTACCGCCATTTACCAAAGCCGGACGTGAACCTTTGTCCTATATCGGTATTAATTCGGTAGGATTACGACGCAGGGGATTTTCTGCAGAATCCATCAATGAGATTCAGGAGATATACCGGATCATCTTCCTTAAGAAATACAATGTTACCAAAGCGCTGGATATCATTGAAGCCGAGTTTAACCCAACTGTTGAGCGAGATGAGATCATTAACTTCGTTTCCAACTCGCAACGTGGTATTATGAAAGGGTTTGGCATATAAGTTAGTTCGTAGGTGATAGTTCATGGTTCATATCATCTAACCACAAACTTTCACTATGATCTATGAACCATCAACAATGAACCAAATAAACATCTCCCTCGAAAACATCGGCCGACGCTTTAACCGCGATTGGATATTCAGAGGGGTTGATTATAGTTTAACAAGCGGAGAAAGTTATGCTATTCTTGGCCCTAATGGTTCGGGTAAATCCACCTTACTGCAAATTCTAAACTGCAGCCTCTCTCCTTCAATTGGCGACATCAATTTTTTAAACAACGGCGAGAAAATCGACATTGAAAAGGTATTCAATTACCTGAGCCTGGCAGCACCTTACCTGGAATTGATAGAAGAGTTCTCTTTAGAAGAAGTGATCGATTTCCATTTCAAATTTAAACCCTATAAAGCCGGCATCAATAAAGATAGAATAATAGAGCTCCTTAGCTTACCGGGCAACAAATATAAACTCGTTAAATATTTTTCTTCGGGGATGAAACAGCGGCTAAAGCTGGCACTGGCATTTTGCTCTGATGCCCCTATGCTTATGTTGGACGAGCCGACATCTAATCTGGATACGCAAGGCGTTGATTGGTATTTAAGCCTGGTAGAGCAATTTGCGCAGGGCCGTTTAACAATTGTATGCTCTAATCAGGAGCACGAGTATGGCTTTTGTAAGCACCGGCTAAATATCGCCGATTATAAATAGCAACATGATAATAGAGATTTATGGTATAGTAGCTGGTGTTTCTTGTATAATAACAACCATCTATTTACTCATAAATCTTAAAAAAGTAAAACGATTACAAGGTCAGCCATTAGCTAATGTTCAACCGGGTTTAGCCATAATTATCCCCGTACGTAACGAAGAAGCCGATCTGGAAAAAGCACTGCAAAGTGTCTGCAATATCAATTACGACAACTACCGCATCATTGTAGTGAACGACCGGTCTACCGACCGCACACCGCAAATACTCGAAGCCTTCTCAAAGAGATATCCCAAGCTTACCGTAACGACCATAACCGAACTGCCCGATGGTTGGCTTGGAAAAAACAACGCCTTATACCAAGGCTATAAAAGCAGTACCGAAGAATGGCTGCTTTTTACCGATGCTGATATTGAATATCACCCCGACGCTATTAGCAAGGCGATGGCTTATAGCGTGAAAAATAATTTAGATAATCTGGCTGTAATGCCCGAAGTAATATCTCCGTCGAGGTTATTAAACAGCGTGCTGGGTACGTTTAAATTTATGCTGGTGATATACCTGCGCCCCTGGGATGCTATTAAGCCTAAAACCAATGCTCATATCGGTATAGGTGCTTTTTGCCTGGTTAAGCGCACCGCTTATGAAAAAGCGGGAACCCATACCCTTATAAAGCTGCGGCCCGATGACGATATTAAATTAGGATACAACATTAAAAAAGCCGGCCTGCGGCAGGATGTACTAAGCGGAATGGGCACCGTAAAGCTGGAATGGTACAAAAATCTGGGTCAATTTATTAACGGCCTAATGAAAAACACATTTGCCACAGCCAACTATAACGTGTTTATGGCATTGGCTTTTGCTGTATCCTGTTTGGTGTGCTTTACTTTGCCTGTCCCTGTAATGTTAATTTGGGGCGATGTTTACATTAAGCTGTTGGCAATCGCAGTGTTGCTGGCCCAGATGCTTTACATGCATCTGGTGCCGCCTAATAAATGGTGGTATGCTTTAATGGTCCCATTCTCCGGGGCTGTTATGGCTTATGTGTTTGTACGATCAACCTTTATCACCGTAAAACAGGGCGGCATATACTGGCGGGATAGCTTTTATTCGCTGGATGAGCTGAAAGGTGGTTCATAGTTCTTAGTTCATGGATGATAGTTCATAGATCATAGTAAAGCATGTCCCTTCACTATGAACCATGAACTATCAACCACGAACCACTTGCAACTTTCGCCGTAACTCCCTAAGTTTGCGCCTCAATTATAATTGTTATGTCTAAAGCATCCGAAGTAAAAAATGGGAATATCCTGCGTTTTAACGGGGAGTTACTACAGGTAGAAGAATTTTTGCACCGCACACCCGGCAATTTGCGCGCTTTTTACCAGGCCCGCATGCGTAACGTAAAAACCGGTAAGCTGGTTGAATACCGTTTCCGTACGGATGAAGACGTAACTATTGCCCGCGTTGAAACTAACGACTATCAATATCTTTATGATGACGGCGATCAGCTGGTGATAATGGATAACACCACTTACGATCAGCATAATGTGCCTAAGGCGCTGTTTGGTCCGGCGGTGAAGTTTTTAAAGGAAGGCATGAATGTTATTGTGGCTTTTGAAAGTGAAGAACCAATTATGGGCCAGATCCCCGGATCGGCAGAGTTGGAGATAACTTACACCGAGCCAGCTGTAAAAGGCGATACCTCAACCGGTGCGCTAAAAAAGGCGACTGTTGAAACCGGAGCCGAAATTAACGTGCCCCTGTTCATCAACATTGGCGATAAAGTTAGGGTTGATACCACGACAGGTTCATACGTAGAAAGAGTTAAAGGATAAGCCTGTAATTTGATAAGATATTAAGCCTCCGCAAGGGGGCTTTTTTGTTGTGGTAGATTGCCGATGGCGGTGTTCCAAAAAATATAAAGCCTTAAGAATTTTCAAAAGCGACTGACGGTATTAACTTGTTGTTCATCAGCACTTTTCCATTTTAACGTGGAACACTTTGGAACAGTTTGAAACTACTTATAAGTCAGTAAGATTAGCTGTAAATTGCTGACAAAACTCTGATAATAAACAACTTGTGGAGTTTTTCGATTTTCGCTTAAAACTGGAACACTTTGGAACAGCAAATTTTTGAATTTGGAACACGGAGCATAATTATATTCTGTTACCTTTATATATCAACCTGATCAACCATGAATAAGCTGCTTCTGATTATTACGCTCATCTCTTTCACTAACACCTATGCTCAGAAGCCGTCCAATGTTCAACAGGCGAATTTACGAGCTCCGGCAAATGTTAAAATTGACGGTAAGGCTAATGAATGGGGCAATAAATTTCAAGCTTATAATAAGGCTACTGATGTCTTTTACTCCCTGGCTAACGACAACGATAAATTGTACTTAGTAATACAGGCCGAGGATGAATACATCATTAAAAAAATGCTGGCAGGGCGAACAATTTTTACCATCAGCAAAACAGATAAAAAGATTGATGATAACAGTGTTACGGTAAGCTATCCGGTTGTTAACCGAAAATACAAACCTGTTATTACCTATGACGAAATGCGTAAGGCGATTGCTGACAATGCAAGGTCTGTAGCTGATTCATTAACGAAACTTAATAATAAGCGACTTTCTGAAAAACATAAATTCATAAAAGTAAAGGGATTGAAGGGGGTAGACACACTTATTTCTGTCTATAATACAAATGGTATTGAAGCAGCCAGCGGTTTTGATAATAAAATGATCTACACGTATGAGTTGGCTATAGATTTAAAGCTGTTGGGGCTTGATATTAACGGGCCAGCCAAATTCAATTATAATCTCAAACTGGATCAATTGGCAGCCGAAGAGACTCCGGGCATAAAAATTACATACGATGGCAATGGAACAGTAATAGGAGTTGATATCAGCAATGTAAAATCATTCAGTCCTTCTTATTCCATTGGGACAGATTTTTGGGGAGAATACACTTTAGCGAAGTAGTTGCCTGTTCCCGTAAGGTTCTTCGTGAGAGCCCTGCTGGGGTGGAAATCTTGCAGCGAGGAAAATCTCATATTTCTTGAATTAAGCTTGTGTAACACATTTTAACATATAAAATTTCCTGGCGCGTATGCCGCATGAACTGCCCTGATTGTATCCAGCAATTTAGGGAGACCATCATCTTTTGATAAGCACGCTTTGGCGCCTGCTGCTAATGTGAGTTGCTTCACTATAGGCTGAGTATGGAATGTTAGCACAACAACGCGTAATTCTGCATTAAGGGAGATCGCCCTTCGTGTCAGTTCTAATCCGTCCATCAGTGGCATACTGAGGTCGGTTAACAGTAAATTTATCTGAAGGCCGTCCTGTAATAGTTGCAGCGCCGCTTGTCCGTCTGTCGCTGCCGCCTGCACTTTTATATCTCCTTGCGCAGAAAGCAGCTCACATAAACTTTCGCGCACAATGGCGTGATCATCTACAACCATAATTTTTATCATGATTTAATTGACAGCTTTATTCGCTATTGGTTTAACCGGTTAATACTTTATGTGGCACAAGGATTCGAGTAAGCACCCCCGGGTAGCAAAGAAAAGCCGTTTCCATGGATGTTTTGAAGGGCAGTATATTTGAAATTCAAATTAACCTACAGCCTTAAACGTAAAGACACGGAACGCCCTAATGCTTGAACAAGTTCAGGATCAAGAGAGTCTCCGTTTTTCTGCGTCCATACATTTTTATCGTTTTTAATTAGATCCACTGTTTCACCATTCAAGGTTAAGCTGAATTGCGTTGCACCCTGATCAATTTGCTTGCTGTTAATGATCTGGTAATTATAGTCTTTGTCATTAAAAGTCAACCTAAGCGTTAGTCCCATAGTAATATTTTAAAGCATTAAGCTTTTAATTTAACGGATATAGTGGGGTAATATTTGATTACGTACCCTACATTTATTTTACAGAAGTTCATCTTGTAACCTAAACATCAGAATAAGCACTTTGTTGACACTATTATTTCTGTCCTGGCACGGAGGACGCTACGGACCTAAAGTGAAACGCCCTGTTTCAGCAAACTAGTGGGTGTTTCGCCTTTTAATTTCTTAATTGCTGCATAAAAGGTAGTACGCGAATTAAAGCCCGCTCTTATCGAGATAGCCTCCATATCACCGTGGCCATACTGCCCAGACTCCAGTAACCTGATCGCTTCTTCGGTGCGCAAGCCATTTACATAAGCGTAAAAATTCATCCCAAAGCCTTTATTTAAAACCAGGGAAAGCTCATGTGTATTAATGCCTACTTTATCGGCTAGGGTTTGCAGGTTTAATGCAGGGTCTAAATAAGGCTTATGCTGATCAACTATCATCACTACCCTGTCTTTTAGTATATCTATCTGTTGCGAAGTAAGTCTTTGGGCGGTTGTGGATGCAGCGGGCTGGAAGATTAAATTATTCGCGACCTCTACTATCTTATCCGGGTAAACATCGCGTTGCCTAAATGCTGCCGAAACAAAATAAAGGCTTGCACCTAAACATAATAATTGCAACAGCCCGTCCATCGCGGGTAACTGCTTAAAAGCGAGCCATACCGCCGCTATCACCAAAGGCGCGTACACAAAGTTGCGTAGCCAGGTCAGATCAGAAGCTGTATCAGCCAGCAATTGGCGCATATGGCTTTGATGTTTCACCAGTATCCGCAAATTTAATAACCCATAAACCAGGCCTTGCGCAAAAAAGAAATAGCGCGCTATTAATGCTACCCAGTTGGGTAACTGTACCCCATTACCCAACATCAAAAAAACAATAAAAATAAAAGCCGGCACAAAGTGAATAAACAATAGTTGTGGCCGTCGCCGCGGATGGACAAATGTAAACACCGCTATATATAAACATGGAAAAATGGCCCAGCGCGGCCATTCGGTTATCTGGATCAGCAAAGTTTGCGGATGGCCCGAACGCTCTAAAAGCTTTTCTATAAAAAGCAAACTCAGAAAAAAAAAGAAAGTCCCTAACCATTTATTCGCTTCGCGGTTTGCCTGCACAACACCTGTTAGCAATAAAAACGCGGCTAAAAATAAGCTGCCTGCACTAAGCGCCGAAAATAACAATGCGAAAGATGGATGCATATCGATGATGACGTTTATGCTGTAAATATACATCGCTATACAACCGGACGGTGCGTTTGGATACAGCCGAACAAACTTTTATCGATAACTCCTTGCTTTGCAGGAAAAACAGATTACATGAAACTTTATCAAAAACTATTACTCGGCCTGCTCTCTGCATTTGTGGTGGGCCTCGTTTTTAGGCGACTAGCGTCAAAATACCTGGGTACCGTTGTCCCGCTTGATCTTATTTACCTGGCGGCTTACCTGCCCTTATTTATAGCGCTTGCTGTGGTATTTATCTGGCACTCCCGCGAACGGAAGGGCCTACCCTCTGTACATAAAATATGGATTACACAGGTAATTGCATTTTTCCTGGCGTTAGACCTCGCCATGTTCGGTATTCAAAAAATACAGAAACTGCAGATGCTAATACCGCTTGCAAAGTTAGACAGACCATTCTCATCTTTCTCGGGATATGACCTGGTTTGGGCTTTTTTCCATTTCTCATATGGTTTTACGGTGGTGATCGCTTTACTGCAAATAGTGGCAGCCACACTTATCCTGTTTAACCGTACCAGGTTATTGGGTAGTCTTATCGCTTTGCCCATGTTAGTGTTTATTAGCTTAATGGACATTTTTTATGCTATGCCTTTAGGTGTGTTAGCCCAGGGGATAGTTTTGCTGACCGCTGTGATTTACTTTATTTGTGCACATGGATGGCACCTTTTGCCTCAATTAATTATCCCAACAAATAATAATACGCCAGTAAAATGGCTTTGGCTAACCTTATTCGTGCTGGTCCCGGTACTAGGTACAATTACCTATGAACATCCAAACAAACACCCAGACCTTACCGGTAAGTACCATGTAGAAAATTTGAAAATAGATGGCATTAGCTATCAGGCGAAAACTTCGACAGACAGTATACTTACCCATGTATACCTTGACCTGGATGATGACGTTGTTTTTCGTTGGAACGATCATCGCAGAATACGTATAGGTCATTACAAACTAGATGATCACGGTAAGATCGATATGAAATGGCGATATCCTAATACCGGCCCAGGGCAATTTAACGGGAAGCTAAACCGCAAAGGCCCGCGACTAGACCTTAACGGAGAGATGGAGGGAAAGCAATACCAGATGATATTGATAAAAGAGTAGCGGGAAAGCCCGGGCGTTTGTTCGGGCTTTGTTATTGTCATCGTAATTGCCTTGGCTTAAAGTTTTTATACTCAAAGATATTTCTTAATATTATGCAGTAAAACTAAATTATGAAACTCGCTTTTTTGGATCTGGGATCGACGGAATTTATCCTAATATTACTTGTACTAATTGGTTTAATTATCGCGGTTGGTAACTATGGTAAAAACACAGCGTTAGGGTACCGCGGCTCGGTACTGCTTGCGTTAGTGTCCTCGCCTTTAGTCGCGGTAATTATCATCCGTATCATAAAATTAAGAAGCAAATAAAGGACTCCTAAACCACCCACCACACATCAATAACACCTACTCCGGATTAACACGCAAATCAATTACTTTTCCGGTAGTCAGGTTAATTTCTAATTGCCAATAAAGTTTGCCTCCGTTGCTCACAGTCATATACTCACTTTCATAGGTTACCTTATTGGGGCCTTTATTCCATAAATAATTTAGATGAATTACTTTTTCGCCACTAGCATTTATAAATCCAAAATATTGGGTGAAATAGCCATTCATATTCATATCCCAGGGATAACCGGGATAACTGCCTACATGTAATTTACCCACCTCTATAACTTGTTGCCACATTATACTCAGCATTTGCTCTATATGGGTAAACCTTTTGCTGATGTCAAAATTATTTTTACCCAGATTTTCCGCGGAATAATTTTCAGTGAAGATGGTTCCTTTCCGAAACGCGATTTTAATACCAATATTAGTGGGTTTTTTTGTGGGTAGTATTTGTATAGTTGGCTTGCATGCAAACATGTTTAACATACACAGCAAGGATATTGCAAACAGGTGTGATCTTCTTTTCATAAATAATAAGGCCGGTTACTTATCAAAAATAAGCATTTTTCATTCTTCTGGAAGAATTACCTACACCACCCGCCACACATCAATAAACACCTGCTTTGGCTTCCGTATCCCCGTCGCGATAAAAACAGATCGCATCAACCAATCGTATTTGGGGTTACCAGTTTCAAACACCGGTATCGAACGAAAATAGTACTCCGAAGCATCTACCTCTTCTCCCTTTGCCAATCGTTGCATTACTTCCGGCGAACCATGACGCAGGCCGGTGTTCATCAAAGTGATGAGGTCGCCATCGTCGGTTTGCAGCAGATACCTGGCATCAA
The DNA here is from genome assembly GCF_946479965.1 of uncultured Mucilaginibacter sp. The sequence goes on from NZ_CAMLHX010000009.1 coordinate 77,919, forward strand.
TTTCCACTACGTCATCAGAGCGCAGCAGCTGCCAGTCGTAACCGCCTGCTACCACCTTGCCCTTTATATCTGGTCCTTCAAAGGTTCCGCCCATTATGGGCACAATCTTACGGATACCTTTAGGTGTCTTTCCAAGTTCCTGTATACTGGTTACATCTACGCTAATGCGAAAACTAAATTCAAGTGCGGGTTGCTCCATGTGTTTTTATTTTAAGTATCAAGTAGCTAGTATCAAGTTGGAAGTATCAAGTAATTAGTATCAAGTATCAAGACTTTTATCAATCGCGGTATCACCTACCCAGATAACATTTATCTTGCTACTTGATACTAGCTACTGGATACTAAAAACGACCTTTTCCAATTTCGGCGATAGCAAATGAAATAATATCGTTGCCGTAAGAAACGCCATTCCGCAGCAAATAAATATTAGGCTATAACCGCCCTGTAAATTGTCGACGGCCTTATAATTATCTAACAAAATGCCAACACCTTTGGCTGCCAGCATGCCACCAACCGCGCCGCCAAAGCCGCCAATGCCCGAAACCGAACCTACTACACTTTTCGGAAACTGATCTGAAACCGTGGTTAACAGAACGCCTTTCCATACGGTATGGGCGCCCGCTGCAAAAGCGACGATGTAAACACTCACCCAAATATCCTGACTATATTGAATAAGCACTACAGGTAAAACCAGGGCCACGCAAATAAACATGGTGGTTTTGCGGCTGCTGTTCACCGTTAAGCCTTTTTTAATTAAATAAGAAGACAACCATCCCCCTGAAATGGTAAGAACGGCTGTAATTGCATACACAACAGTGATTGGGAAAACTATCTCTGTTTTTGACATACCGTTGCTGGTAAGGTACGAAGGCATCCAAAACAGGTAGAACCAAAACACGGCGTCGGTTAAAAAGTTAGCCAGAAAGTATCCCCAGGTAGCTTTCTTTGTGAGCAGTTTAGGTATAGATACTTTCACTGCTTCTTCTGTTGTATTCGCCGTTTGGTCAGCAGTGATATAGGCAAGTTCTTCTTTGCTTACCCGGCTATTTTGCCGGGGTTTGCTGTATAAAAAATACCAGGCTACAACCCATATAAAACCCAATGCCCCCGTAACAACAAAGGCTGCTTGCCAGCTATAATTATTAGCTATCCAAAGCACCCCGGCAGGTGCTATTAAAGGCCCCACCGTACAGCCGCTTACCATAATGCCTGTAGCCAGCGAGCGCTCCTTTACCGGAAACCACTCTGCTATAGCCTTGTTTGATGCCGGGAAACTGCCGGCCTCTGCAAAACCTAAACCGGCCCTCGCAGCCATAAAGCCGCTTGTGGTTTTTACAAAGCCATTAAACACAGCGGCAAGGCTCCAGGTAAAAACTGCAATACCATACCCAATTTTGGCGCCAACCTTATCAATAAACCTGCCCGATAAAATAAAGCCTACCGCATACATCAGTTGGAACCAGAATACAATGTCGGCATAATCTTTCTCCGTCCATTTAAACTCTACTTCCAGCATTGGCTTTAACAGGCCGATGATCTGCCGGTCGATATAATTGATGGTAGTTGCCAGGAAGAGCAATCCCAGGATGGTGTATCGGTAATTTGTGCGCATTGATTGGGTAGGGTTAAAATTTGGTTTAATGTTTTTGATTCAATGCTTCCAGCTCAAAGCCGGCTATCTTTTTGTACCGTGCCGATATCGCGTCGAGCTCATCTTGCGAGATGATGTCATGCAAATTATCAAAGCCGTTCGGGGCTCTTTCTTCCACTATTTGCATTACTTCTTCGGGGCCCATCTTGCGGTTTTGCAATACAATGTTGGATGTGGCGGCGAGCCGGATCGCTTCGTATTCTTTTAAGGCTGTTGCAACGTCATCATTACGCTGCAGGCATTCGGCCAAACACTCCGCATCCAGTATGGCCTGCGAAGCTCCGTTAGAGCCGATGGGATACATGGGATGTGCCGAATCGCCCAGTAAAGTTATCCTGTCAAACGACCATCGCGGCAATGGGTCACGGTCTGACATCGGGAACTCATAAATAGCTTCGGCGTTATTGATCAAAGATGGAACATCCAGCCACGGAAATTCCCAGGACTGGAATTGCTTCAGCAGCTTCTCTTTATCGGCGCGGCGGTTCCAATCGCGCACCATAATGTTTTCATCTTCGCCTACTTGTAGGTCGGCTATCCAGTTGATAAGCTGATTGCCATTTTCATTAGGCTGTGTTATGGGGTAAGCCACAAACTTTTTACTGCGACTGCCCGCCATTATCATAGAAGAGCCGGAAAGAAAAGGTTTTGATATGGTGGTGCCCCTGTGCAGGATAATGCCCGAAAATTTAGGAATACCTTCAACCGGATAGAACTGTTTACGCACTACGGAGTGAATACCGTCGGCACCTATCAGGGCATCTGCTCCAGCGGTTACTTGCGTTTCTGTTTTTTTGTCGATGAAAGTGGCAGAAATACCTGCGCTTGTGTTCTCGCAGAACTGCAAATGGTGACCGGTAAAGATCCGGTCAGCACCAAGTACATCTTTTACCTTTTGGAACAAAAGCATTTGAAAGAAGCCGCGGTGCACAGAAAACTGCGGCCAATGATAACCGGCGAACATTCCTCTCGGTTCATCCCATATTTTTTGCCCGAATTTGTTGAAGTAGATCAGCTCTCGCGTAGCGACGGCTACATCGCTCATGGCTTCCTGTAAACCCAAATTAGTAAGCACACGCACGGCATGCGGCAGCAGATTTATACCTACGCCAAGCGGTTTTATTTCTGCAGTCGATTCATATACTGATACGTCAAAGCCCGCTTTATGCAAACTTAATGCAGCAGTTAATCCCCCGATGCCGCCACCGGCAATCACTATTTTCTTACGACTCATTTTGAAAAAATAGCGGCTTTACTTTATTGATTTTAGGTCTGCAGTGGCGCTCACGTAAGAGGAAGCATCTTCAACAGAGCCGCTTACGTATTTGGGATAGTTAGGGTAAGAACAAAGCAAATATCCTTTCACATTCTTATCCGTGCCGATGCGGCCTTTTTCATCTATAACCAGGGTCTTGGCAGGTGCCTGCTTTTTTTCTACCCATGCTACCAGTTGATCAATGTTATCGTCGCCATTTGGGCCGGCAATGTTCTTTACTTTTACAGGTTTGCCCTCGCCGTTAACAGAATAACCTTTGCCGCTTAAACCATGGCCGCCGTGCGGCACAACAAATAACCTGGCAAATTCATCCACTTTATTTCTGCCCATCTTATCAAGCAACGACTGATAATAATCCAACTGTGCTCCGTCTGAAGCCAAATTATCCATCAAACCAATGGTAACTATTATTTTTCCGCCTCGTTTATAAAATGCAGAAAGATCGGGGTTGGTTGCATCCAGCCATGTTGATATTTCCTGTCTGCGCTTTACATAAGGACCGTCCTCTACATAATCAAGCGAATTGGCTTTAATGTCCTTCATTAAAAATCCGGTAGCACCTAAAACTCCAAGGTGACTGAACATCGGTGCATTTTCGGCGGCGCCTTCCTGCCCTTTAAAACGGCTCCCGGCAATCATTCCAAAATCGGCCGGCGAAGTATTCGGCAACCACATCCCGAAGGATTTAACACCATTGGCTAAAGGTGTTTTCCAGGTGTACGGGCTGTACATAAATTCGAGCGTTTTTATTTGCCCATCGGTAAGTTTAGCGTTCGCCGTTGCATCCGCGGGGTTTGGATCTACTCCGTTCGGTGCCCTTAACGCTTTCCAGGGGTCTTTGGGTCCAATACCGTCTTTTACATTAAAGATGGCGCGCGCAGCCATATAATTGTTGATCATTCCGTCCGATATTCCATCAAGCGTATCGCTTTGTCTCATAAACTCTGCTGTAATGGCTTTTACTTTTGCAGGCGTAACCCAGTTTGTGGCAGGTTTTTCCTGTATGCGGGCAAGCACAGGGGCAAGCATAAGGGTTGTATTATTAACGATAGGCACATTGGCAATAATGCCGTTATAGTCGGCAGGGTAACGCTGTGCAACGGTAAGCGCTTCACGGCCTCCCTGTGATGTACCTACATAATAATTGTAGGTTGGTTTTTTACCATACACCCGTTCCATAATTACGATGGCTGCATCATGCGTTTTTTTCATTTGCATGTAGCCCAGGTTTTTTATGGCTTCGTCATTAAGCGCCCATTCATCGCCACCCGGCCCTGTTGCCAGGGGTTTGTTTGGCCCCATACCGCCGGCCTGGTGACCGCCATCGCTACCGTAAAGCGCGAAACCTTTACCAAGCGCAGAACCCCTTGCACTTACACCAAGCGTTCCGTTCATTCCACCTCCGCCTTGCTGCATACCTCTTAACGACCAGCTTGCAGGTAATATCACCCTGAAATTAATGGGCCATCCCTTAGGGTCAACCGGCATAATGGAACCCTCTATAATGCCGTGGGCAGGCGTTGTTGCCGTTGCATCAACCCAACGCGGCTCATACAGCACTACCGAGCCAACAGGCTCGCCGATCGTAGAAGCGGGAATAGAGCGCCCGGCTTTTTCAATATCAGCTTTGCTGATAACAATATTGCCTGTAGTTGCCTGCCCGAATACAGAGCCGCTTATTAATAAAAAAAATATTGCTTTAAGTATAATTATTGGCCTCATGATTAGGTGGTTTTGGACATACAAGGTACTAATGTGACGGATATTTACAAAGATTATTTTAGGACGGCTTAATCCTCTTTCTATGTTCAGCGACCATTAAGCAGGGAAATTAATCATTATCCCTTTTGCTTAAATGTTAACTTATTTATATTTGCTTCCCTCAACCTATTATAGGGTTGATGAAGCAACGGGATGTAGCGTAGCCCGGTATCGCGCCAGCATGGGGTGCTGGAGGTCGTGGGTTCGAATCCCGCCATCCCGACGAAAGCGATCCAATCGAATTAAAAACCCCTTAAATCGTATGATTTAAGGGGTTTTTCTTTTTATTTCATCGATTTGTAATAAGTTTTCACAGTTTACTATTCATTTTCTCGGCCATCCTGACTCCCAAATCCCAGGTTCCTTTAGTACCGAAGTGGATATGATCTTTTGGATAAGGCGTATGGGGATCATCCGCCCGTTGGCTCAGATCATCTGTTTTCACAACGAATGCCCTTTTTACGGATATTGACGTTTTCGAATTCTGATCAATATCATGTTCGGCCTGTCGCACCTGGCTAATGCCCTTGCCTGTATTTGGCGGGGGATAGACATAGCCGTAAACAAACAGCATTTTGGGAGCGTTGAATTGTTCGCGCACTCGTTCAAAAAAGTGCTTCAGGTTTTTTCCGTATTGGTTACTAATGGTGTCGCCCTTATCAGCGTCATTTTCACCTTGTTGCCAAAGCATACCTTTAATTACCGGGTAATAACCGCGTCTACGCAGACTGTCCAATCCGGCGCTAACTGTTTTAACAAAAATTTTATATTGCACGCCCCAGTCTGAGGTGTCGGCTTTGTTTTTTCCCGGGTTCCATTGGTTATACAAGTCGGTGCCGCTGTGTGCATGCTTGATAAGAGCGATTTGAGCCTTTACTCTCAATTTTTGGAGCTTGCTGCCAAAACCCAGTTCAGGTCCGAACCTGTCCGGCGATTCTGAAGCTTGGCGAAGTGGTTGGATAGTGAAAGGTGGCAAGCCGCTGTTAAGGTGAGGTTTGCCGGAATGAAAGATAAATACCCTTCTGTTGATTTGCATCGAATCCGTCATATTCGCGATATAACCCTGCCCTGTAGCATTAGACTGCCCGCCAATAAGGTACACCTCTATTTCTTTATTGTGCTGGGCCTTTGCGGAAAATGCGCAAGACAGCGTAAGCAAACAAATTAAATGAAATTTATTCATGACTCTTGTTTAAGTGGACAACCCTTTGGATAAAGTCCTGAACAAATTAATATTTAATTTATCGGGAACATTGGTTTTTTTTGAATAAAAAGTTCACGGGTTATCTGGTATGACTATTTTAAAGATGCAAATGCGATTAAATGACGTCTTAATAAAAAAGCTCTGACTAAATACCAGAGCTTTTTTATTAAGGATATTTAACGGAATGCTACATCTTAGCCACAAACCCACCGCTCGGGCGCAGTTTTATGGTTAATACGTCTGTTTTAGATACGGTTTGCTCTTTTCTATCAACGCTGGTATTGGTTTCACCATCATAAACCAACGTAGCTTTGGTTGTCTTGGTCAGGAAATCTAGCGGGACCTTTATTTCGCGTTCTTCGCCCCCGTTCATTACACCAACCCACCAGGTTGTGCCTTTACGCCTTGCAAATGCTACCACATCGCCCATGCTGGTGCATGGCAATACGCGGGTTTCATCCCAAGTGGTAGGTACGGTTTGAAAAAGGTCAAACATCGGGTTGTCCAGGTAAAACTGATACTGATCTGTAAAATGTATTATCGGCGACAGGTAAACAATTGCCTGTGCAAACTCATGCGGCCAGCTAAATTTAGTCGTGGCAAGCTGTTTCGGGTCTAATATAACCGAAGTAAAATCAGCCGGACCGGTTAACAGGCGCGTAAAGGGCACCGTAACATCATGCTGCGGAGGCATAACACGGCGGTAACGGGTCATATGATACTCATTACCACGTATGGCTTCGCGCGTAATATCATTTGGGAAACTACGGTTTAGCCCGGTCGGTTTTACGCTGCCATGAAAGTTAAGTAATAAGTGCAGATCGGCACACTCTTGCTGTGTTTCAGCATACCATTGCATTATCTCGGCAGTGGCATCGGGTATAAAGTCTATTTTTATGCCGGCGGCGCCAAGGGCTTTAACTTTATCCAGATATACCTTGCGCTCCGGCGCTTTTCTAAACTCCTTTGAATCAACCCAAACAATTGATTTTACACCAACGGTTTTGCCGTAGTCTATTGCCTCTTTAAGCAGTGCCCATTGATCTTTGCCTTCCTGTTTCCAATTACGCCAGCCATCATCAATCAGGTAGTATTCCCATTTTAGCTTGGCTGCTGCATCAAACCATTGTTTCTGGTCATCCAATTTCGGCGCGCCAATGCTCCACCATTGCCACATACTGCGGCCGGGTTTAACCCACGAAAAATCTGATCCTTTTGGCGGTGGCGGGCATAAATTAGTTATCAGGTCTGAATTAGTCAATGCGTTAAGCGATCTGGCCACCATTGTAGTGCGCCACGGCGAAACAGCTTTGCCTTTATAGGTGCCATTTAAATAGATAGTAGTTGATGGCGGCTTAACTTCCCATCCTTTTTTTGCGAAGGGAAAATACGCGCTTAGCACGTTGCCGTTACGCATGAAGGACATGTCCGAAAAATTCTCTACGTCGGCTTCTGATACTGAAACATAGTAGCCATTGGTTTCAAAAGTAACCGGCCCCATTATGGTTTTACCTTCTGGTACCTTCTCAAACGCAGTTACATAGTTCACACCCTCGTAGCTTTGCGAATAGTCTGCCCAGGCGATCTTGCTGATATTAGCTGGTAAGGTCCAGCCTGTGCGTTCACTGTCAATGCGTTTTATCCCGGCGGGAATAGTATAACGAATAGCCACACCATCATTATAAACACGAACAATAACGCTCATTTGCTTGCCTGCGGCAATAAGCGGTATTTCAGCTTCGTTTGCGTTATTATATGCAATGGGGTGATTTCCGATAATGGGATAACTCTCATTCACTTTGCTCATTTTAGCTGAGCCTGCCAAACGCACATTATTGCCGAGGTCGGTACTGTCAGCTATCAAGCCCAACGGCGATGTTTCAATTATCGGTTTCTTGTCGGCCTTTATATTATAGACCAGCTTTTTATTGACGGCTGAGACCGTTAATACCAAACGCTTATCAGGGCTGCTAACGGTAACACTTGCGGTTTGGCTAAATGCGTTTGTTGCACATAGCATTAAAGCAGCAGATAGAATATTAAAAATTTTCATATAGATGTATTGTTATTTTGGAGCCATGAATTCCATCAAACCCATTCGGTTAGGCTGGTGTACATCCAAACGAATGTCGTAGATCGGGTAAAGTGTTGATGTAGAGCGGAAACGGTCGGCCACCTGATTGCGATCTTGCCTTACCGCCTGGAAAGCCCACTTTCTACCAACCCCCGGTCGGCCAAAATTTGAAAGCGCATCTATCGGAATAGCCAATTCCATTGTCCAGCCTTTGTCTTTGTCTTTTTCGTTGTTGATGGTACCATCATAAGTAACCTCAACCTTATAGGCAGGATTATATCCTTTTACAAAATAATCGCGTTTGTTATAATATTTATAAAACATTATATAATCATAAGCCGCTTTAGTTATGTTGATCTCAAACCCGAAGTGCATATTTAAGCTGTCCGGAACAGGAACAACAAAAAACTCTGCACAATCGTCAAGGTACGGGCGTGCGTCAAAAGCAGTTTCGCGGGCAGTTAACGATGTATCCTGGCATTCATAGAATAAATACAGGTTGGTATCGTCCCACATCATTCTGAATTTGGTGGCTTGCTTTTCAAAAGGCTCTCCGCTGCGGTAAAAATAATCAAGACTGCGCACCTCGGCATTTTTCCAGGCGGCTTCGTTCATTTTTCCATCAACAGTTATAGGCTCTGTGGCCTTTGCTACTTTGTAAGACGGCAGTTCGCCTATTACATATTTTTTTTCGGTTTGTGCATGTAAGCTAAGGCATGCTAATAAAAAGCAGGCGGCTGTGGTTATTATTTTACGGATCATAGTATATTGATATAGGTAGATTAATTAGCGGCTATAACGGGCCCTTTGTGTCCTAATAATTCCAACATTTTTTCACCGTAGCGGCTGCCCAATATCTGGTAACCTTCAGCAGTGAAATGTAACCTATCTCGCGTTGTTGGAGCGCCTTTAGACGAAATTACATACGAGTTAGGAATAACCTGTGGTACTGTTGCTATAAATTTATTAAAGCCCGCGCACGCACCGTTTTGATCAGCATTTACCAGTTCGCCAACCAATAAAGGTGTCTTTTTTGCATTCAGGTCAAGGTCTGTTATTATATTATTATAAATGCCTTTAACCTTTGTTGTCCATAAACTGTCGTTAGGATTTGATTCACCCTGGTGTAGTAATATACCTTTAACAACGCCGTATTTAGCAGCCTCTTTAGACATGTCAATAAAGTGCTGGTAGGGGTTTTCGTTATACTCTTTGATGATACTTTTCATCCATGAAGGTGCCGTTGCCGCATAGGTTTGGAAGGTGTTCTTTTCAAAAACTTCGATCTTGGCACCGGCCACTGATACATTTACTATGCCTACTTTAACATTCGCCGGCAGATTAGCCAACAGCGTTCTTCCAAAATAGTCAGATGGGGTTAAGCCGGTATTGCAGCGGCAAAGCGGCGGTTTGGCGGTATACCATTTACCTTGCTCGCGACCCAGTTTAGGACAATTCACTGTTTCAAAAACGCGGAAGCGCTCGTCAATTCCAACGCTGTCTTTCGGTTGAATACGGGCGTTGCCTTCCATGTTAGACTGGCCAAAACACAGAAATATGTAAAAGTTTTTGTCTTTCTTTATCTTCTCGGCCGGTTTATATGCCGAGAAAAAAAAGGTGCTTGCAATAGCGACCGCACCTAATGCTATCAGTGCTGTAATGCGTAGTTTCATGTATTTAATGGTTAAATAATGGTTTATCCGCTTTGAACGCGGCATTTTAACAGCCAATTTATAAATTATTTGCCATAACTATTTGTAAAGCTTTTGTTCGATATAATATTTGGCTATCCGTTTTCGCAAATATAAGGCCTGCTTTATAAATAGCCCCTATAAGCCCGCCCTTTGAAATATGGATTATTAACACTACCTTTGCGCCCGATTTGGCGATGTAGCCAGATACGTTATTTTAAATCATGAACCCATTTATTAATCTGGGAATCCGTCATGATATTGTTAATGCCATCTCTGAGTTAGGCTTTGAAAACCCTACTCCAATCCAGGAACAGTCAATCCCGGTATTGCTAACAGGCAGCAACGATTTTGTCGGATTAGCCCAAACCGGGACCGGTAAAACTGCTGCCTTTGGCCTTCCACTTTTGGAACTGTTGGATTTCGAAGAAAATCATCCCCAGGCGCTTATTCTGTGCCCAACGCGCGAACTTTGTTTGCAAATTACTAACGACATTAAAAACTACGCCAAAAACATGAACAACGTACACGTTGTTGCCGTGTATGGTGGTGCAAGCATCTCTGATCAGTTACGTCAAATTAGACGCGGCGTGCAGATTGTTGTTGCAACCCCGGGCCGTATGTTAGACATTATTAACCGTAAAGCGGTTGATTTTTCGCAGGTGAAGTTTGTAGTATTGGATGAAGCTGATGAAATGCTCAATATGGGCTTTCAGGAAGATATAGACAATATCCTGTCAACTACACCAGACGAGAAAAAGACCTGGTTGTTCTCGGCCACTATGCCTACAGAAGTTAGGCGCATCGCCAAAAAATACATGGATAACCCTTTTGAGTTAACCATGGGCGAAAAAAATACAGGCAACGTAAATATTGAGCACGAGTACTATGTAGTACGTGCCCGCGATAAATACGCTGCATTTAAACGCATTGTTGATTTTAACCCTGAAATTTTCGGTATAGTATTTTGCCGTACCAAGATTGAAACACAGGAAATTGCTGAATCGCTGATAAAGGACGGTTACAATGCCGACTCTTTACACGGCGACTTGTCGCAACAACAACGTGATAAGGTAATGAAACGCTACCGCGAGCGCAGTCTGCAATTATTAATTGCAACAGACGTAGCTGCACGTGGTATTGACGTTAACGACGTTACACACGTTATTAACTACTCGTTACCTGATGAAATAGAGAATTATACCCACCGTAGCGGTCGTACAGCCCGTGCCGGTAAAACAGGTATCTCTATCGCCATTATCAACTCTAAAGAGTTAGGTAAAATACGCCAGATTGAGCGTGTTATAGGTAAAAAGTTTGTTAAAGCTGAGATCCCTACAGGATTTGATGTTTGCGAAAAACAATTATTTGCCCTGATACACAAAGTACATAACGTTGAAGTGAATGAACAGCAGATTGAGCAGTACATTCCGCGCATTATGAACGAGTTTGCTGATCTGAGCAAAGAGGATATCATTAAACGTTTTGCCTCATTAGAGTTTAACAGCTTCCTTGATTATTATAAGAATGCCCCTGACCTGAACGCACCTGCTGATGACCGTATCGGTCGTGACAGGCCTGAACGTGGTGAGCGCGGCGAACGTAGCGAACGTTTCCCTCGTGAAGGTGCCCGTGGTGAGTTTACCCGTTTGTTTATCAACTTAGGTTCTGTTGATGGCTTTAGCCGCGGCGACCTGTTAGGTTACATCTGCAATACTGCTAAAATAAGCGGTAAAACTGTAGGTAAGATAGACGTTAAAGGCGTGTACTCTTTCTTTGAAGTACCGCATGACGATGTTGCTAAAACACAAGAAGGCTTTAAAGGCGCTGATTTCCAGGGTCGCGAAGTTCGTATTGAAATATCAGGCGAAGGTACCAGCAGCACCCGTAGCGGTGGTGGCGAGCGTCGCGAAGGCGGCGGTGGTTATCCTCGTAGCGGAAATCGCGAAGGCGGTTTCAGAGGCGGCGAGCGCCGTGAAGGCGGTGGCGGTTACCGCGGCGGCGAAAATCGCGAAGGCGGTGCCAGTGGTGGTTTCCGTGGTGGCGAAAAACGTGAAGGTGGCGGTGGTTTCCGTGACTTTTCAGGCAAACGCCGCGAAGACAGACCGGAGCGCAGAAGACGTTTTTAAGTTTTAACACTTTAGAAATATTTTAAAAATAACAGGCCTGTATGTGAAAGCATACGGGCCTTGTTGTTTTGGCCGCTTTGTATCCAATGCGCCTTATTACCCAATATATGGTTATCTTAGTTTGGATTATATACAAACTTGATGAGAACCATACTAACCTTGTTTATTGGTAGCCTTTTGCTTAATGCCACTGCTTTCGCACAATCTTTTAAACCATGGAATGCTAATTGGATAAGCGCAAAAGGAGAAACCGGCAAGGATTATGGTGTATTTTATTTCCGTAAGCAAATTGATCTGTCTGAAAAACCCTCGGCTTTTAAAGTTAAGGTATCGGCAGATAACCGCTATAAGCTATTTGTAAACGGCACATTAATATCTTTGGGGCCAGCACGGGGCGATATTTATTTTTGGAATTACGAAGAGGTTGACCTCGCCCCTTACCTCGTCGCGGGAAAAAATATGGTATCGGCAATAGTTTGGAACGAAGCCGAACTGAGGCCCGAGGCGCAGATAAGTTTACGCACAGCTTTTATTTTACAAGGTGTCTCGCCGGCTGAAGAAATATTGAATACCAATACGTCATGGAAAGCCATACGCGACAATGGTTACCAACCCCTTAGAACCAATCTTGGTTATGGCGGTTATTACGTAGCAGGCCCCGGCGAAATAGTTACGGAAAGCAAAACGGTAAAAAATAGTATGTCGCCGGGTGTGGATGACGGTGCCTGGTCGGGGGCAATTAATTTAGACAGGGGCAAACCAAAAGGCGTGGCCGATGCTTCAGGGTGGATGTTGGTGCCATCGCCGTTGCCACAAATGGAATATACTTACCAGCGTATCCCATTATTACGTAAGACAACGGGTATAACGACACCTTCTGGCTTCCCTGTTACGAAAACGTCACTTACCATCCCGGCTAACACCACCGCAACGTTTATATTAGATCAAACATATTTAACCAATGCCTATCCTACGTTAAATTTTAGTAAAGGCGCCGATGCGGGGATATCACTCAGTTACGCCGAATCGTTGTTTGATGATCTAAGGAGATCTGGCATGCGCAAAGGCGACCGTAATGCTGTTGAGGGCAAAGATTTTGCCGGAAGAAAAGACAGCATAATTGCCGATGGAACGGATGGCCAAAGTTTTACCACGCTATATTGGCGCACGTACCGGTACATTCGCCTCATTGTCCGCACCCAGGGCCAACCTTTGATCATTGATGATATTTATGGAACCGCCACGGATTATCCTTTTCAACTCAATGCGAAACTGAAAACGGATGATCAAGAAATGCAGCAGATGCTGGATATTGGTTGGCGTACCGCCCGGTTAGATGCCAATGAAACTTATATGGATTGCCCGTATTATGAGCAACTGCAATACATAGGTGATACCCGCATACAGGGTATGGTAAGCTATTATAACAGCGGCGACGACCGCCTGATGCGCAATGCCATTAATTTGATGGACCACTCGCGCATTGGCGAAGGACTGACGCTGAGCAGACATCCATCATTTAGTCCGCAAATAATTTCTACTTTCTCATTATGGTATATCGGCGTTTTACATGACTACTGGATGTATCGTCCCGATGCCAATTTTATTAGGGATAAATTGGCTGGCGCACGTGCGGTACTTGATTTTTTCGGCAAATACCAGCAAGCTGATGGCTCGCTAAAAAATGTGCCTTACTGGACCTTTGTCGATTGGTCGGACGGCTGGACCAGGGGGATGCCACCTTTGGACAGCAAAGGTGGTTCGGCCCTGTTAGACCTGCAATTGCTTGTAGCCTATCAGCAAGCCGCCCAACTGGAAGCTAAACTGGGTATGCCCGCAATTGCCACGCTTTACCACACCAAAGCCGCGCAATTAGCACAAACTATTCAACAAAAATATTGGGACGCGGGCAAAGGATTATATGCCGACAATGAAGATAAAAATTCTTTTTCGCAGCACGCTAACTCACTAGCTATATTAACCGGGATTGCAGGTAGCAATGTAGCCCCGTCCATCGGCAAAAAGCTATTGGGCGATGCGTCACTTACGCAATGCACCATCTATTTTAAATATTACCTGCACCAGGCCTTGGTAAAAGCCGGCATGGGTAACAACTATCTGAAATGGCTGGATATCTGGCGCGAGAATATTAAATTGGGATTAACAACCTGGGCCGAAAAGAGCGATGTACAAAGCAGCCGCAGTGACTGCCACGCATGGGGATCAAGCCCCAATGTTGAATTTTTTCGTACTATTTTAGGTATAGACAGTTATGCTCCCGGCTTTGCTAAAATAAAGATCGAACCGCATTTGGGTAATCTTAAAAATGCTTCGGGCGAAATGCCTCATCCCAACGGTAAAATTGCAGTTGAGTATATGTTGAAAGGAACCGTGTGGAAAATCAAGCTCGTCCTGCCCACAAAAACAACCGGCTTATTTGTTTGGAAAGGGAAAAACTACCTTCTGAAAAGTGGCGAAAATATCTTTAAAATTTAAAAAGCACCCATCTACGGGTGCTTTAATATATAAATTTCTGAGATAAGCTGACAACTAAGCTATTAAGGCTTAGTTGTTCTCATTTGTGCTTTGGTAATAAACACGCGATGACCTTTTTTATTTACATAGAAGTATTTGCCATACTCGTCAATATAAACCAACTCGCCGGTTAAAGCCCAATGGCCCTTGTAGCGTTTGGTAGAAACCGCAGCAGCGCCTTTTGATGCAAGTTCTGAAGTTTTTTTGCCTACATCTTTAGCCGCACCTTCTATTTGTTTTCCAACCGGTTTGTCCTGGGCATATGTAGTGCTGTTACCGGCAACAAAAATTGCGGCCGCCAGTAATCCTATTTTGAATGCATTTTTCATGTTAATGTTATTTATAACACACTAACACAATTTCTCTGCCAATTGCTTTTCTTCCTTAAGTAGAACTTAATCAGCAATAAGCACTGTATTGATTGCTGACTCATTGTAGGCAATTTACTGCAATATCGTTTAGCATACTTTAACTCTTTTTAACTTTTGCGTGCTGTATTCCTTAGTATCATTGCTAAATGAAACCAGTTTTACTTATCGCATTCATTCTTAACTTATCGTTGTCTTATGGACAATCAACTAAATACCGCTTTAGTATTCATTCTGATGCTTTGGTGCAAATAAATGATGCTGAGCGCGATACCCTCTTGCCACGGCTCGATGGATTTTTGAAATATAAAAATGGATCTGTTCAGGATAATCCTTACGTGGATTCTGCATATGCTAAGGTGGATGTTAATCCGTTTGAGATGATGTTTAATGTGGAAAGCAACCGTGAGGACCTCAATTTTTACAAGCCAACGCTGTTAGCCATACTACCTGCTATTAAGGATCAACAGTATATAATGAAGTTATCCTATATGGGCGTCACCCCTCAGAATGAGCCAGTGCAACGCATGATCGTCACGCTTGTAGCAGAGAAGCGAAGGAATAATTACTACTTTTTTAACGCTGTAAATTACAGCACCCGCAATTGGAATAAAAAGCAGGTGGGCAGTGTAAAATACATATACCCATACCAACTTAATTTGGCAAAAGCAAGAGAGATGGACAGGATGAACAAAATAATTGCCAAGAAATTTGCCATGCCCATTATTCCACTAACCTACTACAGGTGCGATGATCCCGAACAAATGCTTAAAATAATGGGCTATGATTATGTAAGTAATATGTATTGGTCAATGGCGGGCGGCTTCGCGCCGTACTGGATAAGTACTGTATTCGCCGGAAATAATTCTGAACTGTATGTTCATGAGCTTGTACATTTTTATACTTTAAAGCTATTTCCGGTAAACACAAGAATAATGAATGAGGGTTATGCAACCTATCTGGGAGGTAGTGGTGGTGGACTCTCGCTGGATGAATCAAAGCCCCTGGCAAGAAATTACCTGGATAAGCACCCTGATAAAGACATAACTCAGGTATTTATAAATTTTGATCGGGTAGAAAAAAGTATTCCCTTCACTTATATTGTTAGTGGTTTGATTTGCCGCGATGTTGAAACCAAATATGGCTTCGAAAAAATCAAAAGATTGTTCGAAGCGAAAAGCGATGACGAGTATTTTAAACTATTAGAGGAGGTAACTGGTGTTACGAAAAAACAGTTCTCTGATTATGTAAGAAAATTGGTTAATTAATGTACTATATTAATAACCTAGCAGAGTTTCTCTGCCAATTGCTTCATTTCAAAAACAGGGGAGCGTTTCTCATACAAAATAGCGTAAACGGCTTCGCAAATAGGCATATTCACTTTGTATTGTTTGTTGATCTGGTGTAGGCAATTTACTGCATAAAAACCTTCAGCTATCATGTTCATTTCCAGCTGGGCAGATTTAACGGTATAGCCTTTACCTATCATATTGCCAAACGTGCGGTTGCGGCTAAACTGCGAATAGGCGGTAACCAACAAATCGCCCAGGTAGGCCGATTCTTTGATATCTCTATCAATAGGATGCACTTCATCCACAAAGTTCTTTAACTCGCGTATGGCATTAGAAATTAATACCGATTGAAAGTTATCGCCATAGCCTACCGCGTGACAAATACCGCTGGCAATAGCGTAGATGTTTTTTAATACCGCGGCATATTCAGTACCCCATATATCATCAGATGTGATGGTTTTAATGTACCGTGTATTTATCATGCCGGCAAATTCTGTAGCAAACTCAGCATCGCCGGAGGCAATGGTTAAATAGGATAATTTTTCTAACGCCACCTCTTCAGCATGGCAGGGACCGCTCAAAACCGCAAAATTTTCAGCTGTTATGCCGTAGGCTTTGTTCAGATATTCAAATATAATCAGGTTCTCATCGGGCACTATACCCTTAATGGCCGATATTATTCTTTTACCTTTCAGGTCATCGGCGCTAATGTCTGCCAGCGCTTCCTTTAAAAAGGCGGCAGGCACGTTAAGAAGGACCATATCAACGCCGGTAATAAGTTCATGCAGGTTGCTTGAAATGTTTTCGGCTGCAACTTTTATTTCTACAGAACTTAGATATTTAGGGTTGTGCCCAAATTTATGGATATGCTCAACAGCTTCAGCATTACGCATCCACCAAAAAATTTCTTTGGGGGTAATGTTATCAGTTAACATTTTAATGTTGGCCGTAGCCCAGCTACCTCCGCCAACAACCAGTATTTTATTTTGCTTTTGCATTAATATGTCCCGGGCAAAGTAACAAAAAAATGTGCATATGTGCTGTAGCGGTAGTTTATGCCGAAAGCCAATGCGGTATTTTACATCAATCCATAAGTTGCTTTATCGCCATTATGTTTTTTTCAATCTGCTTTTTTTCTGAGCTGACCTTGGTAAGCTTTAATGCTTTACCGAAATGATGTAAAGCCTGCGTATTATCAACCCCGGTATACAAATGCCCTAAAAGGCAATGATAAAGATGATTGTCTGCCAGTTGGGTAAGTTTTTCGGCTTCAACAATAGCAATGTCATTCCCTTTTGCTTTAGCGAGGGCATAAGTGCGGTTAAGGGCCGCCATTGGGGAGTATTCTAAAATGAGTAGCTTATTGTATAGTTGTAATATGCTTTCCCATTTTTCGGGCGATGGCGTTTTACGGGTATGCCAGTAAGCAATAGCCGCTTCAATGTGGTATCTGCTTAACTTGTCTCCCTGCGATGCGCGGATGAGATAGTTGGTGCCCCTGGTTATCAGCTCATCGTTCCATAAACTATCATCCTGTTCATCGTATAAAATTATCTCTCCATGCTGATCCATCCGGGCGTCAAAACGCGAGGCGTGGAAACACATGAGCGAGAATAACGCATTTACAGCAGGTACATCGGTTTGAGTATTTTCTATCAATAAATAGTTAAGCCGCATAGCCTCAAGGCACAGTTCTCTTCGCAGGTTGGTATTTCCGCTTGTACTATAGTAACCTTCGTTAAACAACAGGTATAGCGTTAACAGCACCGTTTCAAGTCTTTTATTGATCTCGTCTCCCGCCGGAAACTCTATCCTGACTTTCAGCCCCCTCAGTTTCTCTTTGGCCCGGTGCAGGCGTTTGTTAATGGTTTCTTTGTTAGACAGAAAGGCATCCGCAATTTCATCAATGCTAAAACCGCAGAGTATGCGTAAAGCCAGCCCTATCTGCGCCTCGGTGGGTATAGCGGGCTGGCAAATGGCAAACATCATTTGCAGCTGACTGTCGTTAATGTTCTTTTCTGATAGATCTATTTCTGCTTCGTCAGTAAGCCGGTGCTCGTTTTGTAAAACTGGCTGCACCTTTTGGTTAAAGATGGTGTCGCGCTTTAAATGATCTTTGGCTTTATTTTTTGCAACCGTATATAACCACGCAGCCGGGTTTTCGGGCGGGCCTTTTATCTTCCAGTTTTCTGACGCCGATAAAAAGGTTTCGCTAACAATATCCTCCGCAGTCTCGATATGCTCGAAACCAAAATAACGCACAAGCACCGCTGTTATTTTGCGGTGCTCGGTGCGAAACAGGTTAGATAAAATAGCGTCGTGATGCATTGCAAGCTTGAATTTAGCGCATTTGCATAATCTGTCTTACCTCTACACAGCCGCCTGTGCTTAAAATAGGGCAGCCTTTTGAGATTTCGGCAGCTTCGTCTAATGATGATGCCCTTACAACAATATAACCACCAATGGTCTCCTTAACCTCAACATAAGGGCCGTTAGTAATTATACCTTCAGGCCTTACTACTTTGCCATCAGGGTTTAGGCGGTTGCCGGGATTGGCCAGTTTGTCCTGGGCGGCAAGGCCACCCATCCAATCCATCCATGGTGTGGTAATAGCCTGTAATTGCTCCGGTGTCATTTGCGCGTCGAAATCCGCGTCGCGGTGAAAGATCAATAAAAACTCGTTCATGTTATTTAAGTTTAAGGGTTAAAACCTAATGACGCTTAACCCTAACAAAATTGGACAACATCGTCAAAATATTAATTACGCCAATTTACTTTGCAAGATAATCCTTCAAACTGGTTCCTAAAATATAGGTCCATCCTTTGGCAAAACTTTCGCGGGCGAATGAAGAATTGTCTTGCGGGAAGCTTTCCAAACCTGTGTGCGTAAGCGTTACTTTGGTTTGATGCCCTTCATCAACCAATTCAATACTTACCAGTGAGTGGCCCGGATATTCTAAATAACGCCAGCTGTATGCGATCTTTCGTTCAAAAATCGCGTCAGTTACTACGCATTCATGCTCAAATTTTACACCCTTGTCCTCACCCGAAAAATGGAAAGTAAAACCTACCTCGGGTTTAAAATCATCCACATCAAAATACCAGGCTTTCATTTTTACCTTATCAGTTAGGGCCTGCCAAACCGCATTTACCGGCGCATCATAAGTGCGTTCAATTACAAAAGGTTCTGTTTTCATAACAGTAGTTTTTAAGTTAATAGCTTGTTATTGATTTTTGTTTTCCAGTTCCTTAGCCAAAAAATCGCCCAAAGCATCCAGTTTCTCGTTCCAGAATTTTTGGTATTTCGCTGTCCAATCGGCAACCTGCTTAAGTTGCTTAAGTTCCACACGGCAATAGCGCTCGCGGCCTTGCTTTGTTACCTTGATAAGCCCGCACTCCGTTAAAATTTTAATGTGTTTAGATATAGCGGGCCTGCTTATTTTAAACTGATCAGCAACATTATTAAGATTTAAGGTTTGCTGCGAAAGCATCCCGATTATCTCTCGTCGGGTCGGGTCGGCAATTGCCTGGAATACATCTCGTCTCATATAATAATACTAGTAACCGAATGGTTACAAATATATATGTAATTGATTGGTTACGCAAATTTATTTTAAAATGATTGGTAAGACATAATTGGGGCAACAGGCATTTAAGCCGTTTACCATTGTAACATTTATATAAGGTGTGTATTTAGTGGGGCTTTTATTATGATTTAAGCGATAAAATTTGTTTTTTTGACAACGACAAATGCCGCTTTAACAGCAGCATAAACCAATTGTATTAATAAGCAGTAGTTTGGATAAAAGATTTTAGGGGACAGATAACGTTACCAAAACCCTTTAGCCGTAAACGATTGCAGCGATGTTAAACCAAATTAATTTAAATTGAAAAATAACTCTTTGTACAAAGCGGCTTTGGGCGCAGCAGCAATCGCCCTTATAGCCGGTGCTGTTATGGCCTTTAGCGGAAACGGCGCAAACGCCGGGCCGGCATTCATTGCATTTTTCCTGTTAATGGCAGTAGGTGTAAAAATTAACGCCACACTCGGAAGGTTCTCCTACACCCTGTTAATATTTGCCTCAACAGTAGCGGCTTTATATTACCCCGCATTTTTTCAATCATGGGGAAGTTTTAAACTGTCTGTTTTGCTTATTCCTCTTATCCAGGTCATCATGTTTGGCATGGGTACATCAATGGGGGTGCAGGATTTTGTGGGCGTAGTAAAAAACCCGCGTGGCGTATTTATTGGCGTTGTGAGCCACTTTATAATAATGCCGGGAGTTGGCTATATATTGGCAAAATCAAGCGGTTTACCGCCTGAGATCGCTGCAGGTATTGTACTGATCGGCTGCTCACCCAATGGTATGGCATCAAACGTAATATCTTACCTGGCTAAAGCTAACCTTGCGTTATCAATCACCATTACTGCGGTATCTACACTGTTATCGCCGTTTGTAACCCCATTATTAATGGGCTGGCTGGCTGGCGCGTTTGTTAAGATAGAAGTTACCAAAATGATGTGGGAAATAGTGAAGATGGTGATATTGCCAATCGGCGCAGGTTTAATTGTTAACAGAATATTTAAGGGTAAAGCCAAAGTTTTAGACGTTATAATGCCGCTTATTTCTATGGGTGGGATAGTATTGATCATCACCATTATAGTTGCCGCCGGTAGAAACAACCTGTTAACTATTGGCCCGATACTGTTATTACTGGTACTGGTACACAATTTACTGGGTTATACATTTGGTTATTGGTCGGGCAAGTTGTTCAGAATGAACGAGCGCGACTGCCGTACCATGGCTATTGAGGTAGGTATGCAAAACGGCGGCTTGGCAACAGGTATTGCTCAGGGCATGGGTAAAATGGCTACTGTTGGTTTAGCACCAGCCATATTCAGCCCGTTAATGAACATTACCGGGTCTATACTGGCTTCGTACTGGCATGGTAAACCACTTGATGCAGAGTCTGTGAAGGCTGCATCAAAAGATACCGTCACCAAGCATTAATAAAAATAAAGAAGATATTTTAAGTACCAGTTTGCCGGACTAAAATGCTAAAAACGCATTTTATGTTCGGCAAACTGGCATATAGAGTCCAGCAATTCGCTTAATTCAGTACCCTTTTCGGTTAGCGTATACTCGGTTTTTGGCGGCGGACCCGATAGATGATGCTTATGGATAAGCTCATGCTGCTCCAATACCTTTAACCTGTCGGCCAAAATATGGTCGCTAATAAACTCCAGGTCTTCCTTTAAACTGGTAAAACGGTTGTGTCCCTCCTCAATACTGAACAGAACCTCGGTCATCCAGCGCTTGCTTAGCAAATAAAGCAACTCGTTAAGGGCGCATTTCTCTTCCAGAAAAGTTTGATTCTGGAAATTGGTGGAACTTAATTTTCTCTCAGACATACAACACTATTTAATAAAAAATGAATTGATAGGTTTAATTTACGCGCACAACGGCGGCCGCACAATTTTGCGATA